>JAJFKZ010000026.1 GCA_021772955.1 Gammaproteobacteria bacterium
GCGAGCGCGTCTACATCATCACCGGCTCCAGTCGTGGCATCGGTCTGGCCACTGCCACCGCACTCGCCGCCCAGGGTGCAGCGGTGGTCATATCCAGTCGCAAGCAAGAGGCCTGTGATGCCGTTGCGCAACGCTTGCGCAGTGACGGTGCCAAGGTGCTGGCGCAGGCCTGCCATATCGGCAAGCATGAGGATCTGCAGCAGCTGATCGACAAGACCATTGCCGAATTCGGGCGTCTCGACGGGCTGGTGTGCAACGCTGCCAGCAACCCTGTGTATGGACCGCTGGCCGAGCTTGATCAGCAAGCCTTTGATCTGATCATGCGCAACAATCTCTACAGCCAGATCGAACTGACACGCATGGCAGCCGCGCATTTGCAGGCAAGTGGCCATGGCGCGATTGTGCTGGTGTCCAGTGTTGCCGGACTCAGCGGCCAGACCAATCTGGGCGCCTATGCCATCTCCAAGGCCGGTGAAATGCAACTGGCGCGAAATCTGGCGCTGGAATACAGCCGCCAGCAGATTCGCGTCAACAGTGTGGCGCCGGGTTTGATACGTACCGACTTTTCCCAGGCCTTGCTGGCCGATGCCGACAAGGTCAGGCAATTGGAACGGCAACTGCCCAGCGGCCGCGTCGGCGAGCCCGAGGACATCGCCGGCGTGATTGCGTTCTTGCTGTCTGACGCTGCCGCCTACGTGAATGGTCAGACCATCGTCGCGGACGGCGGCATGCTCATCGCACAATCTTTATGAGTCAGCACACCATGCAACATTTACAGCATCGAACCGCCGTGATTACCGGCGCGGCCAGCGGCCTGGGCGCGGCCATGGCCAAACACCTGGCGCTGGCCGGTTTTCAGGTTGCGATCACCGACCGTGACCTGCAGCAGGCTCAGGCGCTGCTGGATCAACATGCCTTTCCGGCCGGCAGTTTTGCTGCCGAACTGGATGTCAATAATGCACAGCACTGGCAGCAACTGCTGTCGCAAGTGCAATCGCAATGGCCCGGGCTGGGCCTGTTGATCAACAATGCTGGCGTGGCCGCCGCCGGGCCGATACAGGATGATCCGCTGGCCAACTGGCGCTGGTTGTTTGACATCAACGTGTTTGGCGTTACCGCCGGTTGTCAGACTTTTTTGCCGCTGCTGCTGCAGCAGAACAATGGCCACATCATCAACATCGCCTCGTTTGCGGCGCTGGCCGGGGCTCCGGCACTGAGCAATTATGGTGCCAGCAAGGCAGCCGTGCTGGCCTTGTCAGAAAGTCTGTATACCGAGCTGGCAGCCAGCGAGGTGGCGGTCAGTGTCGCCTGCCCGGCCTTTATTCAAACGGCATTGCTGGATAACATGCGAGTTCCGGTGGACAGCTACAAGCAACGCGCCGCACGCTGGATGCAGACCTCGGGTGTCAGCGCCGATGATTTTGCCAGACTGGTGTTTAGCGCGGCCGGAAAACGCCGTTTTCTGATTCTCACGCACACCAACACGCGTTGGATGTGGCGCTTGAAACGCTGGTGCCCGGCAGTCTACTATGCGCTGCTGCGACGCAGTGTGCGTCACCAGGCCCGGCGTCGTGGCAAACAAACGTAAGCGCACCGTAGCTGACTGACAGTCAGTGCCGCCTGGGCTGACTCACTGCTGCTCGACTCACACCTGCTCACCGGCCCGGATTACAAGCGCGAATACACCGCGTCAGCAAAGCTTTGGGTCGTGCCACTGCCGCCCAGGTCCGGAGTCAGCCGATCCTTGGCGATGATGGTCTCGCGAATTGCATGGCGCAATGTTTCGGCACAACCATGCTGGTCGATGTGATCCAGCATCATCGCTGCCGCCAGCATCAAGGCGCCGGGATTGGCGATACCCTGTCCGGCGATGTCCGGAGCCGAGCCATGCACTGCCTCGAACATGGATGCCGTAGCGCCGATGTTGGCCCCAGGGGCCAGTCCCAGGCCGCCGACCAGACCAGCGCACAAATCGGAAATGATGTCGCCGAACAGGTTGGTGGTCACGATGACATCAAAGCGCGATGGATCCATCACCAGTCGCATGGCGCAGGCGTCGACGATGATTTCATCGAACTCGATGTCCTGGTACTCTGCGGCCACTTTTCTGGCCGCATCCAGGAATATCCCCGATACCGCCTTGAGGATATTGGCTTTGTGCACTGCTGTGACTTTTTTCCGGCCCTGCTTGCGCGCCAGATCAAAGGCATAGTGGCAGATGCGCTCGCAGGCATGACGCGTGTTGACCATTTTTGATTCCGCCCGCTCACCATCATCACTGACGAAGGAATCCAGCGCCAGATAGGCGCCCTCGGTGTTTTCGCGTACGGTAATGATGTCCACGTTTTCATAGCGCGACAAGGTGCCAGGAAACGACAGTGCCGGACGCACGTTGGCATACATGTCGAACTGGTTGCGCAAGGTCACGTTGAGCGAGCGAAAACCACCACCGACGGGCGTCATCAATGGCCCTTTCAGCACCACGCCATGTTGCTCGATCATGGCCAGCGTTCGGTCCGGAAGCAACTCGTTGCATTCTTGCTGTGCCACCAGACCAGCCTGGACATAGATAAACTCCAGATCACAATCCAGCCGCACCAGTGCCCCGACCGTAGCCTTGATGATTTCCGGTCCGATCCCGTCGCCGGGGATCACGACAATCTTGCGCGCACTCATGCTGAAAGACCGGCAGCTTTGGCGTTGCTGGCCAGCAAAGTATCCAGCTGCCCATTGCGCTCCAGCGCATTGAGGTCATCAAAGCCACCGATGTGCTGATCGCCAATGAAGATCTGCGGCACCGTCTTGCGACCGCTGAGTTCTATCATGCGCTGACGCAACTCGGCATTGCCCTCGATATCAATCAGTTCGTAATCAACACCCTTGCTGTTGAACAACTGCTTTGCCATGCGGCAGTAGGGGCAATATTCTTTGCTGTAAATAACGATGTTCATAGCTCTCCATTCAAGGCGTGTGTGGATGATTCATATGCAGCTGACGGGTTTCGGCAACCCGGCATAGCAGCTCAACTGCCGTGCTGGCGAATCCGGGAACAGAGCATACAGATAGCGACTGGAAGCCAATTCCGGCGACAGGCGCTTGCGCACTGCTGCCACCAGCAGTCGCATGCCCGGGGCGATGCCATAGTCTGCATGGTAATCGCGCACAAACCGGATCAACTGCCAGTGTGCTTCGGTCAACTTGATATTATCGCCTGCCGCCAGCTGAATGGCCAGTGCTTCTGTCCAATCTTCTGCCTTTAACACGTGCCCATGCTGATCCAGTTCGACCTGGATTGGCGTTGTTGCAGCAGCCGTCCGGTCAGTGACGTGATGTGCTGCCTGCGGGTCCGGCTTGCTCATGACCAGCTGCGCTGCAGTGGGTGCTGTTTGACCAGCTGCAGTATCTGTGTCCATGTCAATAGTTTTACTGCTGGCGGTATGTACTCTGGACCAGCCAACTGTAACCAGTCTTTCGCGCAGACATAAACATGCGTGCTCGCCGTCAGTTTTTCAAACTCAGGGTGCGCGGCCAGCACGACTGCGTCTGCCAGCAGCACTACCGCGTCTGTCGATGCGGCGGCATCGACACAGCGTTGCAACAAGGCGCTATCCCCGGCTGCGCCCATCAACCAGTGCATGCAGCTGCGCTCAGACATGGATCAGGTGTCGGCAATGACGTTGCAGTTGTTGCAATTTTACCTGCGGCAGCAGCACAACCGCCACCGCCAGTTGTTGCGCATCAGCACCGTAGCGCGACCAGTCTTCGACACTGACGTAAATCCTCGCGCCCAGTTCCTCGGCAGCGCCCCACAGCTTGCGCCAGTGGCCAGCTGCTGTTGTGCCAGCCGGCTGCTCTTTGCGCGGCAACTGCAGCACAGCCGCACCACTGACGAATAACATGACCGGCCAGTCCATGCTCACCAGCGCCAACGGCCAATCCAGGGTTTCTCGCGGACAACTCACTGGCACGCGCTCAATCAACACAGCGATGCAGTCGTCTGACGGCGCCTCGGCAGCCGGATGCTGGTCGAACTCAGGCAGCAAAGCTGATCACCCGATCGGCCACATGCAACAGTTCAGCCAGCTCGATCAGGCCGGATTGCTGCCATGGTGCTGCCGGTTCCAGTCGAGTGCGGCGACTCAGGCTGGCCCGGCACAGCAGTAAGTGCAGTGCAGGTTTTTTATCGTCGGCCATAGCCAGCTGCAGATAAGCGTCATTGGCCGCCTGCAGACCAGGGTCAAATGCTTGTACCGGGAGTGCGTGATAGACGCCATCGGCATGAAAAAAAACCGTCACCTGCAACCCCTCTGCCAACGCCGAGGCTGCCAGCTGCAACGCCGCAGCCGCACGCGTACTGCTTGGTGCGGTGTGTACGATCAGCAATAAATGCATAAACCACCTGAGTCCGGGTCAATCATGGGCCTAATTGAACAAGTGAACATCCACATCACGCTGCCATTATAATCTGAGCTGGGAATTGATATTGAACGCCGGCAGCCTGAATGGCTGTCATCGCTTGAAGTTCTGGAGACACCATGATCGGTTCTGGAAAGGGCCGCTCAGACGCATCATTGAGCCATGACTTCATTGAACCATGATGTTTAGAGCACAGTCTTACACCTTTATGCCAAACATGCAGCCAGACTACGCCAGCAACCCGACCTTTCCTGCACCGCGACTTGTGAGTCTGCTGCTGCCGGTTGGCATACTGCTTTGTGCCATGCTTGCAGGTACCCAGCCGCTGTATGCCCAATCAGGCAGCGCGGCCGGTCGTGTGCAGCTTCCCGACCTGGGGTCATCTGCCAGCACCCTGATTCCCGAGCATGAGGCCAAAGCCTATTCCCGCTACCTGCTCAGTCAACTGCGACAGTATGACTACGTGTTGGACGATCCGCTGGTTGAAGCGTATTTTCAGGACATGGCGTTTCGTATCGTCGCGGTCAGTGACGAGCCAGATCGTCAATACTTGTTTACCGTACTCAACGAACCCAGCATCAATGCCTTCGCCGTGCCCGGGGGGCTGGTGGCGTTGCACACCGGCATGATCCTGGAAGCCGACAATGCCAGCGAAATTGCCGGTGTGCTGGCGCATGAAATCGCCCACATCAGCCAGCAACATGCGGCACGGCGCTTTGAAGCCGCACAGAAAATGTCGGTACCGCTGATGATTGCCGCGATCGGCCTGATCCTGGTTGGCGGCACCGGCGCCATTGCACCGGCGATCATGGGTACGCAGGGCGTGGCCATGCAGCAGCAGATCAATTACACCCGCGCCAACGAGCATGAAGCCGATCGCATCGGTATCTCGTGGCTGTCAGCAGCCGGGTTTGATCCTAACGCCATGGCCACGATGTTCAACAAACTGGGTCGCGCCTCGCGTAATTTCGCGATCGAAGTTCCGGAATACCTGCGTACCCATCCGGTTTCATCCACGCGCATTGCGGAGGCAAAAAACCGCGCCGCCTCGATGCCGCAACGCGTAGTCCAGCCCAGCCTTGATTTTTTCCTGATTCAGGCACGGGTGCAGGTTTTGACCAGCAAGCGGCCGGAACAGGCCCTGCAGGCATTTCGGGACAAACTGCGCAAGGATGACAGTCCATTGCCGGAGGCCTGGCTGTACGGTGAAGCGCTGGCACTGCAACAAATGGGTGACTATGACCAGGCCCGCGAAAACATCCAGACCCTGCTGGGCATGAACCCAACCCGGCTGGAGTACCAGATCGCTCGCGCGCAGCTGGAACTGGATGCCGGCAACACCGCCCAGAGCATCGATCAGTTCGAAATTTTATACCGCAAGTTTGCCGGCAACCGCACCCTGGGCCGCTACTATGCACAGGCGCTGCTGAAAACCCAGGAACCGGAACTGGCGGCACGTGCCGGTGAGATTCTGCGCAACGACTTGCTGGTGCATCGGGATGATCCGAAACTGTATGAACTACAGGCCCAGGCAGCACACCTGGCCGGGGATGATATTCGCGCCAGCAGTGCCAGCGCTGAATCCAGTTACTGGCGCGGTCAGATACACGACGCCATCAGCCAGCTGCGACGACTCAACAACCGCGATGACCTGAACTATTATCAACGCGCCAGGATCAGCAACCGACTGGCCGAAATGCAGCTGGAGCTGGAACAACTGGTGAGCCTCGGCTACATCAGCGCCACTGCAGACACCGGCTGAACAGTGTCAGCCGCTGCACATCTGGCATTGGCGTTATTGCGATCAGCACCGACAGGTGCTCACTGCGCATGCTGATGTCACCGACAGTCATACATTCGTAACATTAATAACTATAATCTGTAGTAATGTTCATGCAACTGACAGGCTTATGCAGCAGGCCACATCATTGACTGGCCCCACCATCAAAGCCGACGTTTTGATCGTCGATGACGAACCGGCCATTCGCGATATGCTGGCCTTCGCGCTGCAGCGAGTCGGCATGACCACACGCAGCGCCGAAGACGCTGAGCATGCACTGCATGCGATCGCCGACAAGCGCCCCGACATTGTGCTGCTGGACTGGATGATGCCCGGCATCAGCGGGCTGGATCTGGCCCGCCGCCTGCGCCGCGAGGACTTTACCCGGGACCTGCCAATCATCATGCTCACCGCACGCGCCGCTGAGGACGATCGCGTGCATGGACTGGATTGCGGTGTTGACGACTACCTCATCAAACCATTTTCACCGCGCGAACTGATCGCCAGGGTCAAGGCCCTGCTACGCCGCACCAGCCATACTGATGCCGAAGGCTGCATTACTTCCGGGGACATTATCCTCGACGGCGAAAGCCATCAGGTCAAGGTAAAGGGTCAACTCGTGAGCATGGGCCCAACTGAATACCGCTTGCTGGAATTTTTCATGAGCCATGTCGGCAAGGCCTATAATCGTACTCAATTACTGGACCACGTCTGGGGCACCAATGTGTATGTGGAAGAACGCACCGTGGATGTACACATACGACGTTTGCGCGTAGCACTGGGGCAGTACCATGTGGCCCATTATATTCAGACTATCCGCGGACACGGCTATCGATTCAGCCCGCATGCAATCAGTAACTGACAAGCATACGGCTGCACAGGAAGCCTGGTCGGTAGCAAACCGGCATGGGCAGATAAGTGGTGGCATCAATTCAGGGCGGCAATGACAAGACTGCCAGTTACGCGATTCTGATGACCATGGCCAGGTTTCTATCCAGTAAAGCCAGCAAAATACATCTTACCCTGACCGCAGTGCTGCTGCTTGCCACATCGCTGCTCGGCTTGCTTACTGCTTCGTGGTGGCCGGTGCTCTTGCTGCTGACAGGCATGTTGATATGGCAGAACTGGCAGCTGCTGAAGCTGGAGCAGCTCATCAGTCACCACGGTATCAATGAGGATCAGCATCGCAGCCTGCAATTGCGCGGCATTTATCGGAAGATCCAGCAGCGTCTTTTGTTGCTGGAAATGCAGCGCCGACGACAGCGTAAATTACTCAAGAGCACGGTGCGCGAACTGCGATTCATCACCGAATCCTTTCCCGAGCCTGCCATCATGCTGGACGATCGCGGCCACCTCATCTGGTTCAACCCTGCGGCGGCAAGACAGCTGCGACTGCGCAAGCCCGATGATCATGGCCAGCCACTGATCAATATCCTGCGTTACCCCGCTTTTACCGACTGGCTCGCCGAGGGTCTATCTCGCCCGATCGACATCAACAGCCCTGCCGACAGCAACATCAAGCTCAACGTGCGCCTGTTCATGCTTAACCAAAGGCGCCGTCTGCTGCTTTTTCGTGATGTTACCGAACTGCGCAACGTGGAGCAGGTGCGGCGTGATTTTGTCGCCAATGTCTCCCACGAACTGCGCACCCCGCTGACCGTGCTGATCGGCTACCTTGAAACCATGCTCGATGAAACTGACCCAGGCATCCGTATGCTCAGCGAGCGCATGCGGGAGCAGACTGCTGCCATGCGCAATCTGATCGATGACCTGATCGAGATCTCGCGCCTGCAGTCTCAGCCTGCTGATCACCAACAAGATGTGGTCGATGTCTGTGGCCTGCTCGCGGCGCTGGAAAAACAGGCCGCCAGCCTGAATGACAAGCAACATCAGCTGCACTTTCGGTGCGACTCACCCCACCATCTGCTGGCCTCCGCCAAGGATCTGGAAAGTGCGTTCGCCAACCTGATCATAAACGCCATTCGCTACACGCCCGCCAAGGGCCACATACAGGTCAGCTGGGAAATCCACGAGAGTGCGGCGGTGTTTAGTGTCAGTGACGATGGTATAGGCATTCCCAAGGAAGACATTCCGCGTCTGACCGAACGCTTTTATCGCGTTACCAAGGACCGCTCACGCGCCAGTGGCGGCTCCGGATTGGGTCTGGCCATTGTCAAGCACGTACTCAATGCGCATGATGCACGCCTGGAAATCAACAGTGAACTGAATCGTGGCAGCACCTTCAGCTGCCTGTTTCCGCTAACGCGACTGGTCGCTGCAGCTGACGCCAAACGGCTGCATGACAACAGTAAAATCGCTGGCGAATCCGCTGGCAATGCCGCGCTGCTCAACAACTCTACCGGTGACTTGTGAACATGCACTGTGCGTGGCAAACAACCCGCAAGTCAGGCTATGCTGATGACCAGTTGCAGTGCCCGGTACCAGCAACCCGGCCATTATTGGGACTGTTACATGCGGCTTTGTTGTTGTCGATATTGTTACAAGCCTGCAGCTGTGTCCAGGCTCGACAGCCAGATGTCGATTCAGTTGCTGAAAACATTCCAAACCAGGCCATACGACGCGGTCAATTGATCTCCACCGGATCAGTGACCATGGCCGAATTGATGTATGAAATTGCCCGCCAGCTGAACGCCAGCCATCCCGAGTTCAGCATGCAGGTGCACGCCTCCGGCTCAGCCACCGCACCACCGGCGCTGACCGAAGGCACTGCCAACGTTGGCGCCATGAGCCGCGCCATGAGCAGTGCCGAGCTGGAGCAGTTTCGGCAGCGCCACGGCTATGACCTGACCCGAATCATCGTTGCATTTGACGCCATCGTCATCATTGTCAATCCCCGCAACCGCCTTACCTCGATTAGTCTGGAGGAGATTGACCGAGTGTTTTCAGCCAGCAGTGCCTGCCCCCAGAACCTTGACCAGCATGGCTTCAGTCGTTGGGACGAGCTGATTCAGCAATCCGAAACTCATCAGCCAGGCGCGCTGGCCGGTCGTTCCATGCAACGCTTCAGCCGCAATTCCGCCTCCGGCACCTACTCCTGGTTTCGCGAACATGCACTGTGCGGTGGTGCAATGGCCGTTGCGGTCAATCACATGCCCAGCCACAACGCCATTGTCAACGCGGTGCGCCACAGCGTTAATGGCATTGGCTATGTCGGCTTTGCACACAGTGGCTACGGCATCAAAACCCTGCCAATCAGAATGACCAGTGATTCTGATCAGCTGTTGCTGGCCAATCGAGACAACATTGTTGACGGCAGCTACCCATTGTCCAGACAACTGTATCTGTATCTGAATCTACCACCCGACCGCGACCTGAGCCCGGCCATGCGCAGCTTGCTGAGCATGCTTTTTTCAACTACTGGCGAAGCCATCATTGCACGTGCCAGGCTTATGCCGCTGAGCACCAGTCAGCAGCAACAGCAACTACAGGGCATAATGGCAGCGTCAGTTACAACAGCAACAACCAGGCCACCATGAGCAACCCAAGCACAGCAAACCACGTTGCTGCGAACGCCTCGGCAATGGGTTTACCGGTACCGCAGCGTTGGACCAAAGACCAGATTGATCACCCATCGCTGTACATCAATCGCGAACTAAGCATGCTGCAATTCAATCGCCGGGTGCTGGAGCTGGCGCTGGATGACAGCCTGCCACTGCTGGAACGGGTGCGCTTTCTGTGTATTTCCTGCACCAATCTGGATGAGTTTTTTGAAGTCCGGGTGGCCTCGGAGCTGCAGCGCCAGAAGCTTGGCCTGTCGCCTTCCAGCCCGGACGGTCTGTCACCGACAACTGCCTTGCGGATGATTCGCGACAGCGCCACACAACTGGTCGATGATCAATATCACTGTTTCAACGCCATCTTGCAGCCGCAACTGCAGCAAGAGGATATCCGCGTGGTGCGCAGAAAGCAGTGGAGCAAGAAGCTGAAAAAATGGCTGCACAAGTATTTTCTGCGCGAGTTGATGCCGGTACTCAGCCCGTTAGGTCTGGACCCGGCGCATCCGTTTCCACGCATCCTCAACAAAAGCCTGAACTTTGCCGTTAGCCTGGAGGGCGTTGACGCCTTTGGACGTAACGCTGACATGGCCCTGGTCCAGGCGCCGCGCTCGCTGCCACGCGTGATCCGTATTCCGCAATCGTACGCCAGCTCGCAGCATGATTTCGTGATGCTGTCAGACACCCTGCAGTGCTTCATGTCCGAGCTGTTCCCGGGCATGACCGTGAACGGCAGTTACCAGTTCCGCGTCACCCGAGACAGCGAGCTGTTTGTCGATGAAGAAGAAATCGAGGATCTGGCTCGCGCACTGCAAGGTGAGCTTGAGCAGCGTGGTTATGCCGAGGCCGTGCGTCTGGAAATTGGCAACGATTGCCCGCCTGGCGTACTCAAGTTTCTGCAACACAAATTCAACCTGGAAGATGACGCGGTCTATTATTGCGACGGCCCGGTGAACCTGAACCGACTCAGCGCCATCTACGCACTGGTGGACAGACCGGACCTGAAATACCGCAGCTTCAAGCCGCATATTCCGCCGAGCATGCGCGATGAAGGCGATATCTTTGCTGCGATCCGCAATTACGACCATGTCCTGCATCATCCCTACGACAGCTTCATGCCGGTGATCGAGCTGTTACGCCAGGCCAGCATCGACCCCGATGTTCTGGCCATCAAACAAACCCTGTACCGTACTGGCGCAGATTCCATCATTGTCAAACTGCTGCTGGATGCGGCCAACAACGGCAAGGATGTGACCGTGGTGGTGGAATTGCTGGCACGCTTCGACGAACAGGCCAATATCCAGTTGGCCACGCGCTTGCAGGAAGCCGGTGTGCAGGTGGTGTATGGCATCGTCGGGCACAAGACCCATGCCAAAATGCTGTTGATCGTGCGCCGGGAAAAAGACCGCCTGCACCGCTATGTCCATCTGGGCACCGGCAATTACCATCCGGTCACCGCAGCGCTGTACACCGACTGGAGCCTGCTCACCGATCATCGTGGTATCTGTGAAGATGTGCACAAGCTGTTCCAGCAATTGTCCGGTATGGGCAAGGTGCCCAGGCTCAAGCATCTGCTGCATGCACCGTTCAACCTGTACGAAACGATGCTGGCCAACATCGAGCGTGAAATCAGCCATGCCCAGGCCGGCCACAATGCCAGCATTCGCGCGCGCATGAACTCGCTGACCGAGGCCAACATCATTCGCGCACTCTACCGTGCCTCCCGTGCGGGCGTGAAAATCCAGCTGTTGATCCGCGGCATATGCTGCCTGCGCCCGGGCATCAAGGGACTGTCGGACAACATTGAAGTACGTTCCGTGCTCGGCCGCTTTCTGGAGCATAGCCGGGTGTTTTACTTCCACAACAACGGCGACAGCAAGCTGTATGCGGCATCCGCCGACTGGATGGATCGCAATCTGTTTCATCGCGTGGAAACCTGTTTTCCGATTCTCAATCACAAGAATGCCAAGCGCATCTTGCGAGATTCACTGGAGCTGCCGTTTCGTGACGATATCCAGGTCTGGATCATGGCCACCGATGGCAGCTACAATTACCGACAGACTGTCAGTGATGCCAAAGGCCGTAAAACCATGCTCAAGCGCCAGGTACAAGTACTACTGGATCAGCGTAAAAAGCACTGATCATGCCGCATCGTTCCAGCTACGCGGCCATTGATCTGGGCAGTAACAGCTTCCACCTGCTCATCGCGCGTCTCGAACACGATCAATTGCGCGTCCTCGACCGGGTCAAGGACATGGTGCGTCTGGTCGGTGGCGTGGACAAGCGCGGCCGCCTTGACGCGCAAACGCGCGCCAATGCACTGGCCAGTCTGAGCCGTTTTCGGCAACTTCTGGAAGGCATTCCAGAACACCAGATCCGCGTCGCCGCCACCCAGAGTTTTCGCAAGCTCAGACACCCCGGGCAATTCATCAGCGCCGCTGAACAGGCGCTCGGTGCGCCAATCGAAATCATCAGTGGTCGCGAGGAAGCGCGATTGGTGTACCAGGGCGTGTACGCCAATCACCCGCTTAGCAAGCATAAACGTCTGGTGATTGATATCGGCGGCGGCAGCACCGAGCTGGCACTGGGACGCAGCCGCAAGCTACTGGTCTCGGAAAGCATGCAGTACGGCTGCGTGGTCAGCAGTCAGGACTATTTCGGCGACGGCAAGATTACCAGCAAACGCTGGACTAAAGCCATTGCCAATGTCTGCCGTGACATGCAGGAAAACACGCTGCGCTTTACCGAAACCGGCTTTCGCGAGGTCATCGGCGCCTCGGGCACCATCCGCGCCATTCAGGCCATCGCCGTGAACATGGGTTGGACCGAGCAGCACATAAACAGTGAGGTGCTGCAACGTTTGCAGCAGGCCATGACGACTGCCGGCCACATCGACAAACTCGATCTGCCCGGTCTGAGCGAGCGACGACGTCCGGTGCTGGCTGGCGGTGTGGCGATTCTGGCGGCCTTGTTTCAGACCATGCACATCAACAGCATGACCGTATCATCGGCGGCCTTGCGCGAAGGCTTGCTGCAAGACCTGATCGGGCGGCTGCACAACGATGATCCGCGCGACAGCAGCATTGCAGCCTTCATGCAACGGCATGCTGTGGATCAGCGCCAGAGTCAGGCGGTCGCGTCCACCGTGAGCTATTTGCTGGGCCTGGTGGCCGAGCCCTGGTCAATCTCATCAGCCCAGACCAAACTGCTGCTGCTTGCGGCCCAGGTCCATGAAGCCGGTCTGGCTATCGCCAATAGCCAGTATCAGTTGCACACGGCGTATTTGCTGCAGCACTCGGACTTACCCGGTTTTTCACAGTTGGAACAACGCTATCTGGCGGTGCTGGCGCGTTGGCACCGGCGCAGCATCACTGCAGAATGGCACGACGGTCTACCTGAGCGACTGCACGCTCCTGCTGCACGGGCTGTAGCGCTGCTGCGGCTGGCCGTGATCTTGCAGCGCAATCGCATGCAGATGAATTGCGCGCAGCTGCAGTTGCGCGTGCAGCAGAATGAGATGACTCTGATGTTGCCATCGGGTTGGCTGACCGAGCATCCGCTGACCGCGCAGGACTTGCAGCAAGAACAAACCGCGCTGGGACCACTGGGTATCACACTGCAACTGCGCGAATCAGCTGACGTTATCGCTGTAGCTGCATCGCTGCCATCCTGAGTCAGGCGGGCATGTTCTACCTGAGTGCTGACCATGGCCTGTGACTGGCAACCATCTGCCAGCGTGGCCATGCTGTCATTGCGGGCCAAACTGCTCGCCGAGATTCGCCTTTTCTTTGCCCAACGCCAGGTAATGGAGGTGCAGACCCCGGTACTGAGCCAGCATGCCGTCACCGACGTACATATCGACTCCATCGCAACCAATGCGGCGTACGGTCAGGGTCAGTTGTTTGCTCGCAGTTCACCCGAGTTTGCCATCAAGCGCTTGCTGGCCGCCGGTTGTGGCGACTGCTACGAACTGGGGCCGGTGTTTCGTGCCGGTGAATCGGGCCGTTGGCACAACCCTGAATTCACCATGCTGGAGTGGTATCGGCTGGGCTGGCAACGGCAACAGCTGGAGCATGAATGTATTGCGCTGTTGCAGCATCTGCATCAGGGGTTTCTGAACTGGACCATACGCCACTGCAGCTACTCGGAACTGTGTCTGGAAGTGCTTGATTGCGATTTGATTCGCGCCGATGATCAGACCCTGCAGCAACTGGCCAGGCAACATGCATTAGCGCAGGATCGACACTGGCAGCGCACCCAATTGCTGGACTATCTGTTCAGTCATCAAGTGCAGCCACGGCTGCCGACCCGGCAAATCACCCTGGTACACGCGTTCCCGCCGGAACAGGTCGCCTTGGCTGAGCTT
This sequence comes from Gammaproteobacteria bacterium, assembly GCA_021772955.1. GTDB lineage: Bacteria > Pseudomonadota > Gammaproteobacteria > Xanthomonadales > Wenzhouxiangellaceae > JAHJQV01. The sequence goes on from JAJFKZ010000026.1 coordinate 14,078, forward strand.
GCTCGTTGCGACCATGACGAATGGGTAGCGAACCGTTTCGAGCTGTATCTTGGTCCGGTTGAAATCGCTAACGGCTATCAGGAGCTGACCGATGCCGCTGAATTGCAACAAAGGTTTGCCCACGACAACCGGACTCGTGCCCGACTGGGTAAAGCACAAATTGAACCTGACCAGCGCTTGCTCGAAGCCATGCGCCACGGTCTGCCTGCCTGCGCCGGTGTGGCGCTGGGGGTGGATCGATTGTTGGCGCTGATTACGCAGGCGGACAGCCTGGAAGGCGTGCTTGGCTTCACTGTCTTCGACGCATAAAAAAGCCGCCCCGATAACGGGGCGGCGCATTGGTGCACGGGTCTGATCGGAAATCTTGGTGATTACTGACCAAGTGCGTTTTGAATGGCATCATCCAGTCCGGTTGTCCAGCTTTCGATCCAACGATCATTGGCGTCTCTGAAGGCCCCGATATAGGTTGTTTTGTCGAAGAAATCACCTAACGGTGCGACGCCACCATCGATCAGCACGGAAGACTGCGAAGGAAAAACAGTGCCGGGCACAAATTGGGGATTAACATCGATCAGATTATTCTGTGCATTCCACCAATCCGAAATCAGGAACGGATCACTGGCAGTATCTTCAAATGCGCCCTGACCACAGCTACCGATGGCAGAGCCGGCCACGGTCAGGTTACCGCTAAGCGCAGATGGTATCCCACCATTATTGAAGGTTTCATTATCATCGATGTTGACGCAGCCCTCACCGGAGCCGGAGATAAACATGTTCCAGGCATTGAAGCTAGTACCGGTGCGCAAGCGCCATCCCTCACCTTCCGGCGCGGTGCCGATCACGGTGATATTGGCCAGGCGCGGATGGGAACGTGGTACAGCACTATTGTTGTTGGGGTTGTTGTCCATTTCAAAGCCATTGTCATTGGACAGATCGCCCTGCACAATCAGGCCATACTGGATCGAACCCTGCCAGCCGAGATCGGTGTCCAGACTGTCATCACGGATGTTGCTCATGACAATATTGCGCAGATTCACGGTACCGCCGAAAATCTCGATGCCGTCATCAAAACCGGAGTCCGTCTGCACGAATTCGATCACCGTTCCAGCGCCGACGCCAGCCAGTGACAGTGCATTCAGCTCTTCATCCTGAATAATGGGGTTGCCGGCGAAGCGGATTTGCAGGTATTTGATCAAGCCGCTGCTGTCGTCTACATTGTCTCCACCGAACAAGCTACCTGGCAGACCTTCAAATGGCGCATCGCAAGCCGGCAGAGGGGCTGAGCAAGCGTTGGTTGGGGCATTGCCGAATATCGCCAAACCACCGACATCACCTGGTGCTGGAGTCGTGCCCGTACCAATATCGGTAGCTGATGTCAATACGATTGGCGCAGTCGGCGTGCCTGCTGCGAAGATTTTTGAGCCGCGCTCAATAATCAGCGCATCAGAGCCGGAGCTACCGACGATATAGGTGCCTGGCTCGATGGTGACCGTCGCAGCACCGGTGTTATTGGCGCCGCCGATGAAAGTCGGGCCATTCATCACCCAGACAATGTTGTTGCTCAGCGTGATGTCCACGTCTGTGTATCTGCCACTGATCTCACAGAATCTGCCATCAAAATCAGCAGTGGCAAAGGCTGGACACTGCGCAGGCGCTGGCTCCTGGTAGACGCACTGATCACTACCAACGGCTACTATATTACCGAGGCTTGAGCTGCCGCGATCCATGTTCACTGTGCCTGAGCCAATATCAGGACCACCATTGTTGTTCCACTGCCAGTTCAAATCCATACTGTCGCATGAATTGAATTTTAGTGTGAACGTAGCAAAATCTTGAATACGTGTGTCGAAATTACCGTCTGGGCCACCGAAGAAGTTTCCACCACTGGTCAATGCCATCGACACAGCGAATGTATCTTCACCGGGAACAACACCGCTAAAAGTACCGCCAAGCCAGATCTGGTTGCCGTCATTATCAAAAGTGAATCCGGTTATGAACAGCGCTCCTCGATCGCGCGGACCGGTTTTAATAAACTGGATGTTCAGGCCGCGCCTGGCGTCAGCATTACTGACTTCGACCCACTGCCCATTAAACTGCTGATTGACCCAAAACGCCGATGCGTTCATGGCTATCAGCGTAGTAAGCACTATGGCTGACTGAATGACTCTATGCAACATGATTTACTCCGATGCTATGATGGAAAAACGTACACGACGTATCATCACATCACCGCGTTACACATTAATGACAGTCAAATGACAGGTAGATGACAGCCGCATATTCCGTCGTCAACAGCGCAGTATGTGGTTGTGGCTCAGAAGCTGTAATCCAGACTGAGCTTGAATTCCCGGCCGGACTTGTAGCTGCGTTTGATAATCTCTCGTTGACTGAAAACCACGGTTTCATCCAGCAAGTTAGATGCATTGAAAGCAACGCGCAAAGGGCCAAACTGTTTGCGCATGACAAAATCAAGAATTGCCGGCGGACTTTCGATGGAATCAGGGATACTTTGAATACCGGCTGTGGATATTCTTGAGCCTTCCTTGTTGAAAGACAGCGTGGCATCAAGCTCGTGCCGGAGGTTTTCATATCCCAGCACCAGATTGATGATGGAATCGGACTGACCCTGCAACTTGCGCACCTGGTTGGTTTGCGCTACTGCATCTGCACCAAGATCCACCTCTGAGTCAATCAGGGAAAAATTGCCAGAAAAATAAAAATTATCCAGTCTGGTCCACAGCCTGGACAAGCCGAAACGAAACTCGAACTCAACACCGAGCAAATCAGCGTTATCCGCATTTTCCAGCGTTGCCAGGTCAGATGTACTGGTCGGAAGAAATTGCAATTCAATCGGTTTATCGATGGTCTTGTAGAAGCCGCTGAAGGATATGAATTCATCATCGGCAAAAAACCAGTCCCAGCGTATGTCGTAGTTTTTCAGGTCACTTTGCACCAGATCAGTGTTACCGATAACTTCACTGTCGATGGTTGGATCATTGAATGGTGCCGCGGCAAATTCACGAAACTGCGGTCGGATGACAGACTCGGAAAATGCCAGCTTGATCTGATGCTGATCGTTGATAGTCCAGATCGTTGTAACAGCCGGCAAATAATCGGTGTTGACGATTTCGCCGCGCAGCTCGGCCGGATTGGCCACGAACGGCTCAAACGAAGTCACTACCTGCTCGTTGTTCTCGACGCGCACACCACCATCAACACGCACCGTATCCGCGATAGTCCAGTCGCCACCAAAGAAATAGCTGCTCAGGCGCTGATCCGCAAGGTAAAAATCGGTCGACAAGGTGCCTTCTCGCAGCTGGAAACCATTGTCCCCGATGAAGTCATCCGACAATATTGCCTCCAGCGAGTCCATTGTCAGAATGTCCGGATTCTGCGCATCAGGCCCCCTGGCAGAAAATTGAAACCGGCGCAGACTGGAGTCACGGTTACGATCATTGATGGAACCGCCCGCATATAAACCCAGATCCAGCCAATCATTCAGCTGCATATCCAGCTGTATGCGGCCACCAGCGTATTTGGCTAGTTCATCCAGCTTGGTGAAACGCAGCAGATTGTTGTCCGCAAATCGCGAAAAACTGAATTTCCCCGGAGACACCTCATCAAAGCGCGCTTCGCGCCGATTCGGTTCACGAAATTCAGAGGTGTTGCGAGACACCCCCCAGTCGATCATCAGTCCCTGCAGCCGCGAAAATTCGTGGTGACCGGTCAATTGATTGATGAACGCTTCGTTCTCGGTCCAGCGCAACCTGATGTTGCGTCGATTAAAACCGTCCCGGAACGAAAAGCCTTCCGTGATGCGGTTGTCATTCAGCGACTGACGTACCAGCAGCATGGTGTATTTCAACAGTTGACTGCCATCCGTGCGTCCGATTTCGGTACTCAAAAAGCTGCTGGTCTCAACTTGTTCATTGGTTACAAACAGCTCCAGATCTGACAACAGCTGCAGCTCTTCGCCACTGCTCACTGCCACTTGCCGCCGTATTTCGCGCTGGGTATCCCAGTCCTGGTTATAACCGAGTGAACCGGTAAAACCCCAGCGCCAGGCATCACCGATCTGATAAGAATCACCACCCGCCAGATCAATGCCAAACGACGGCGGGGCCGATTCGCGTTGAATATCCCAGACATTGGAGAGATCTTCGCCCAGCCGCTCGATTTCGGTCCCGGTGAGCCCATTTTGATTGAACGGGCTGGCACGCGTCAAACGAGTATCTGCGATCACGTCGAAAGAATCCGGAAGAGCACGAGCACCGTTGTCAAAGCCGAGAAAATCCGTCGGACTGCCCGGCGAAGTCAAACCGGTTTTGAATGTGGTTCTGCTGTCATAGGTGCCGGAAACACCAATGCTCAAAAATCCCGTTTCCGGAATGCCATTGGTGCGCAGGTTAACCGTACCACCACCAAACTCGCCTGGCATATCCGGGCTCAAGGTTTTCTGCACACTGATTGACTTAATCACGCTGGTGGGGAAGATGTCCAGCGGAATCACATTGCGGGTCGGATCCGGGCTGGGTACCGGCATGCCGTTGATCAACGTGCTGGAGTAGCGCTCTCCCAGGCCACGAACAAACACAAACTTGCCGCCGACCAGGCTCAGACCAGGCACGCGCTTCAAGGCGGAGGCGGCATCGCTGTCGCCAGTCTTGGCGAACTGCTCGGCACTGAGAATATCTGCAACCGAAGAACTTTGCCGCCGCTCGTCCAACACCGCTGCCAGACTGCCCTCGACATAGGGTTCAACCACCACGTATTCCGGCAGTTCAGAACCGGCCGACGACAGCTTCAGATCCTGCGTGGTGGTTGCGCCGCTGCTGACCGGGATGTTTTCCAGTGTGCGGGTGTTGTAGCGCGACGCCAACACCGACAAAGCGTATGTGCCGGGTGGCAGTTCGAAGTAGTAACGACCATCAGCATCGGTCACCTGTTCGTCTGCCACCCCGCTGACAAACACACGTACACCAGCGATAGCCTTGCCATCTTCAGCGGAACTGATCTGGCCTTGCAACAAACCGGGATCGGCATCGACATCGGCACTGCGGGCAGCAGCAGGATCAATCTTGTCCGGATTGGAGCTCTCTATGTCAATGAACGGCATCGATTGATCGGCAAAAAAATTGACCAGAATCTGCACCAACTCAGATTCGGTGAAGCGAAATTCGCGTATCAGCGGCGGCTGCCCCGGCATGCTCACCTGCAACTGATAGGTTCCGGGCTCGACGCTAACTTGCAACCTGCCCGAAGCGTCGGTCTGACCGATCCCACGACCGTCCAGCATCACTTCAATATCGGCCCGATGATTGGTCTCCAGAAACACAAACAGGCTCAAGGACGCAGACGCTGATGATTCCGAGGCTGCAGCAGTCGGTTCGGACTGCTGCGCCGGTGCGGGCTGGCAGACCAGCAACAACACCAATACAGCAAACAGCTGGCGATGGATAGACTTTAATGCAGGCATGATCGGATATAACGGGGTGTGCGCAAGCGCGCTCAGGCGCATTTCCAGCGATCATCGGCGCAGTCTTGCATGGCGCGCCGGACTTCAATTGCCTTACGAAACAAATCCGGGCGCGTCAACAGACCCAGATGCTGCTCGGCCGCAGCGAAGTCGCCGGTCTTGAACAGCGCATAGGCCAGCGCGTAGCGAATATCCTCGTTGGCCAACAGCCCGAGCCGTTGCAAATCATTTTCCATGGCGGCAGCCTGGGCAAAACGCAACAGCTGGATGTATAGTGCCAGACGCTGCTTCAATTTGGTTTCCTGGTTGCTGATTTCACTGTTCAATGTCAGTGCCCGATACACCTGTCCCGCACGTCGATACAACTCGCTGGCTTCGGCCATCAGGCTGTTGTCGCGCAGGGCCGCCTGATAAATGATGTCGGCAGCCGCATGCAGTTTGCCTTGATCAATGTAGCTGTGCGCCAGCACCTTGCTGACATCAGTGTTGTCTGGAAATTGCAATTGAGCGAGTTCCAGAAAGCCCAGCGCCTCGGCCACTGCACCGCTCTGGCGCAGCGCATTACCGATGCTGATGTAGTCATCGACCGTGGCTGCACCTGTGCGCAGGTAGCTGCGACCCAATTCCGCAGCCTGCTGATACAGCTTGAGCTCGATCAGATAAAACACCTTACGGCGGGTAAACGAGCGATCATCGACGAAGATCTGGCTGGCCTGATCGAGTATGGCCAATGCCAGCACCTGATTGCCCAGAAACCAGTTGGCCTGTGCTTTCAGGTGATACACGGAGCCAATCCGATCCACCGCCGGACCGGCGTGTTGCACTGCGGCAATGGCGGCCTGATAGTCCTGCAAGCTGAAGTTGAGCTGTGCCAGTGATAGAAACAAAGCTGCTTCTTTGCGTCCGGCAGCTATGGCCTTGCTGAAGGCATCGCGAGCCGATTCGAGTTGGCCTTGACGCTGCCAGATGGTGCCACGCAGCACCCAGTAGCGCCCCAGATCGGCGCGCGCCTGCGCTATCGCGTGCCGCTGCTTGTCTTGCATATCTTCGGTGATTTCGGCCACCGCGCTTTCTAACTCAGTCACATCCAGATTGTTCAGCGCCAGTTCGGCACGGTTGAGATTGCCATCGCGCAGCATCAATGCGGCAACATCCAGATAATTGACCTGATCATCATCCTGCGCCTGCGCCGACAAGCCGACCAGCAACCCGAGCAGCAACAGAACCAGCGCTTGCAGTTTCATGTGCATCTCAACATGGTGCTCTACGCGGCTCAGGAAAGATCAAAGCGCACGCGCTGCTTGGCCCACGAGCGCACCGTCTTGCCCTGGTACTGGGCTGGCTCGAATTTCCAGCTATTGATGCCCGCCAGTACCGCTTGGTCGAACACCCCTTGGGGCATAGACTCAACGATTTCTACCTGCTCGATTTCACCGGTGATGCCAATCAGCAACGACAGCACCACATAACCTACGGTGCCTTTGGCCTTGGCCTGTGGCGGGTATTGCAGCGAACTCTGATAGGTCGCGCGTGGTGCCTGGTCCACCATCTCATCGGTGAGAATGACATTGTCAGCGCCACCCAGCAATTCATCATTCAGGCCTTCCAGTTGCGAGACATCAAATCCCGGCAGACCAAAATTGATCCCGCTGAGCGCGCTGCCCAGACTGGCCAACGGATTCGGTGGACTTTTCACCGGCTGGCGCGGTTTCGGCTTGGGTTTAGGCTTGGGTTTGGGTTGTTCCTGCGGTGGTTGCTTGCGCTCGAAGGCCACCTGCGAAGCCGCATCAAAGTCTTCATTTGCGGGTGCTTTGGCCAGCTGGTTGATGACCACAATGGTGCCCAGTACCAATACCGTACCCAGCACCATGCTGGTCAAACCCATGCCAATGCGGCGCATTCTTTCACGTTGTTTCATCAGCCTGCTCCTGCTTCCTGTTCGGTGGCGACGCCGACATCTTCGGCACCGGCCAGACGCGCCTGATCGACGACTTCGACCAGACGCCCGGAAGGCACGTCTTCATCAGTAACCACCAATACCGACTTGTTGGTGCTGCTGGCAAGAAGATCACGCACCCGACTCTGAATTACCCAGATCTGCACCGGTTCGCCATCCAGATACACTTCCCCCTGGTTGTCGATGTACAAACGGATCGACTTGGTGGAGGCGGTGGTCTGGCTCTGTGCCGCCGGGCGGTTCAGATCCAGCTTCATGTCCTTGACAAAAGTGGTGCTGACCATGAAAAAGATCAGCAGGATGAAGACCATGTCGATCAAAGGCGAAATGTCCACGCTTTGCATGCTGTCCTTACGTTCCCGATAACGCATCTCAGTCGATCTCCGTAGCGCATAGAATGTCTTTCATCTGCGCCATCTCGATCAGCAGATCACGCTCATGGCGATGCAAGATGCCGTTGACGACCAGGCCCGGTATGGCCACGGCCAGCCCCATTTGAGTGGTAAACAGTGCCTGGGATATACCGCCAGCGATACCACCGGACTGCGAGAACAGACTCATGTCAGCCAGCGAGTCGAAGGTTTCGATCATGCCCACCACGGTCCCCAGCAGGCCCAGTAAGGGCGCGGTCATGACGATGGTGGTGATCAACGTGTTGAATTTGCGCAGTTCCTGTTCTTCTTCGGCAAATGCCTCATCCAGGAAGCGACGCAGATTGGGCAGCTGGCGTTGGCGCAACTTCAAGCCTTTTTTCAGCGCTCGCTGCAACACGCCCTTGTCAGATGGCAACACACCCTGCTCGGCGCGTTCCACCAGCACTCTGACACCGCGCTTGCTGCCTCGACGCATGGCGGCGATGCGATAGCCGACGGCATACCACAACACCACCGTTGCCAAAAGCAATGGTGGCATGACATAGCCACCAGCATCGAAGAAAAACCACAGTTCATTGAACATGCTGCCGCCCATCATCCGTGTCTGGCCTGTTCCAGATTAATGACACGCAGTGCCGCCTTTTCCATGCTGTCCTTGATGTTCTCAGCCCAACCTGACAGCAGGTTGCCGAAGATCAATGCCGGGATGGCGACGATCAGTCCGATCTCGGTGGTAATCAGCGCAATCGAGATGCCGCCGGACAGCAGTTTCGGATCACCGGTGCCAAATTCAGTAATGATGTCAAACGTGGTGATCATGCCAGTGACGGTTCCCAGTAAACCCAGCAAGGGTGCCACCGCAGCGAACACCATGATCACCGCCCCAAACCGGTTCAGGTGCGCATTCTCGTGCAGAATAGCTTCGGAAACGATGTCTTCCACGTGTTCGCGATTACGACCCAGATTGCGGATCGTGGCTGCCATCACGCGCCCGGTAGCGCCGCCGTATTGCTGGCAGGTCAACAATGCCTGATCCCGCTTGCCCTGCTCCAGCTCGGTGCTGGTTTCTTGCAATACCTTGTCGGTGGAACTGCTGGCGCGTTGCAGAAACAGGCTGCGCAGAATTACCATCAACAATGCCAGCAAGCCGAGCATGACAATGACCCAGGCGATGGTGCCACCGTCTTCGATGGTGCCCAGAATCCCGCGGCGTTCACTTTCCTCAATCGGCTTGTTGAGAGATTCATACAGGAATATCGGCACACTTTCCGGCTGTTGTCCGGCCAGCAACGCCCTGGCCGCATCTGCAGCTGGTTCGCGCCAGAGCTTGTAACGGCCTTCGCCGGCAGGCGCGAGCACACCGGAATGCTGTGCGCTAACACCGTAAGCGGCAATGTTGCCAAGCTTGAGCAGCTTGCCACTGACTTCGGTACCGTCCAGCAGATAAAAGCTGCCATTGGCAATTGACACGCTGCTGTCTCCCGCCAGCATCGTGATCGCGGCATCAAACAGGTTGTTGATTTTTATCACGTCATCCAGGGTGGCAAATTCGGCCAGGTCCAGCTCGAAATTCTGCTGCGCCAGTGTGCTGGTGGCCTGCTGGTAAGTGGCATCCAGGGAGCTGCGATTGTCCTCGATACTAGCGATATTGCGATCGGCCTCGGTAAGCAGGTTGTTCAGCCGATCACCACGTGACTGCAGCGCCGTGATCGCCCCTTGCAGGGCATCAATGTCGGTCTCGGCCTGCTTGGTCTCACGCGCTGCGCGGCTGCGGAATTCGTTCAGCCGGGTCTCAAGCTCGCTGCGCTGGGCCACCAGAAATGCATATTCCTTCTCGTAAGCCTGCTGCAGATCATCCAGCGCACGTTCGGGCCGGGGTGCGGGCACCGGCTGCATCACGAGTGGCTGCGTGGGCTTTGCCTCCAGGTCGGTTTGCTGGGCACACAGCGGCAAGGTCAGCAGGCTGGCAAGCATGCAGCAGAGCACGATCAGGCGCCTTATAACAAGACAATTTCGGCTCATGACTGGGCTCCCGATGACAGCGGAGTGTGCGCTGCAGGGAAGGCATTGGGCAGCTCAAAATAACCTTGACGAATCTGCTTGCGCAGCGCATCAAACAGCTCTGCAATCTGCTTGCGCCCGTCGGCATCCTCAACCAGTTGCCAACGCCAATTGTCGGCTGTGAATTGCTGATTGGGATCGGCCATGCCGAACTGGCCATCGCGAGTCTGGAAATACATGGCAATGCTGCCCAGCTTGGCCACATCCACCAGTAACGATTTGCCGTTCAGATTGATGGTCTGCGAGTAGATCGCGTTCTCGCGCGACAGCCGCAACTCGTCTTCCACAAAAGCCCAGAGTCGATTGATACTGCGCTGCGGATTGGCGACGCCAGCCTCGAGTTCGGTTTTGACTTGCGCCAGCGCTTGCAGCCGCTCTTCGCGCTTGAACGGGAACTGCTGGCTGACATGATCGCGCAGCTGGTTGGTAACCTGGATTGCCACAGCCTGCAAAGTCTGTGCGTCTGCACCAGCATTTTCAGCCCGCTCACGCAGCTCTGCAAGTTCGGTTTCCAATTGCTTGATGCGCGTTTGTTCGCGATCCTGGGCGGCCTCCAGCTCGGTTTTCTGCGCCGACAGATAAGCCATGCGTCCCTTGTGTTCATCGCGTACGATATCGAGATCTGTCTGCAGATCCTCAACCTCGCCGCGCAGGCTGATCAAACGCTGGGCCAGATCATCCGCCGGCGCACTGGCAGAGCTGCCTTGCGCATGACCATGACCGGGAACCAGCATGAAGGCAATTAGAACGAGCAGGCACCCTAAGGAGGGACGCGCTGACAAAGCATACAGATTTTGTAAAGCAAGCATGAAGACAACACAGCTGAAGATCTGCAGCCCATGCTAATCGGCCATTATGACAAAGCTGTTACAGCGCTGATGTCAGCCTGACGGCTCCAGTAATCCATCCAGCGGCAGATGCCTGACATCACGCCCCAGTACCAGATAAATGACGTTTTCGGCAACGTTTTGACAGCGATCACCGATCCGCTCCAGTGAGCGCGCGGCCCACATCAGCGACATCGCTGCGCTCACACTGGCAGAGTCTTCAACCATGCAACGCATGGCTGCGGTGGAAATCAACTCGTATTTGTCATCCACCCGTTCATCGCTTTGGGCGACTGCCACAGCCGCACTAGCATCCATGCGCGCAAATGCGTCCAGCACGTCATGCAACATGTTTTGCACCAGCTCACCCATATGCCGCAGTTCGGTATTGATTTCTACCGGCAGCACACTGGCGCGCTCGGCCGCTGACATTTTTGCCACGCGCTTGGATTCATCCCCCATGCGTTCGAGCTCGGCGATGGTCTTGAATACGCCGATGATAAAACGCAGGTCACTGGCAGCCGGCTGGCGCCGTGCCACCACATCGATGCACGCAGCATCGATTTCCATTTCCATCTGATTGATTTCGGCATCACCGTGCTTAACTTCGGCAGCGAGTACTGCATCGTTGTCGAGCATCGCCAGAATGGCCTTGTCCAGCTGTGTCTCCAACAAACCGCCCATGCGCAGCACCTGGCTTCGAATGGTTTCCAACTCGTCGTTGAATTCGCGGGATATGTGCTGACTGTGGCGGTTTTGCATGTGCGTGTCGGATTCCTGTCAAACCCCTGATTCAGCCATAACGGCCGGTAATGTAATCTTCGGTACGGCGTTGTTTCGGCGTGGTAAACAAATCGCTGGTAGCAGCAAACTCCACCAGTTCACCGGCGTCCATGAACGCAGTAAAGTCTGAAACTCTGGCGGCCTGCTGCATGTTGTGGGTGACAATCAATATCGTGTAGTTGATCTTCAGAGTGGCGATCAGTTCCTCCAGTTTGAGCATTGAAATCGGATCCAGATTGGATGCCGGCTCATCCAGCAGCAGAATTTTCGGCTGCACCGCCAGCGCCCTGGCGATCACCAGCCGTTGCTGCTGGCCGTTGGACAACTCCAGTGCGCTGCTGTGCAGACGATCGCGCACTTCATCCCACAATGCAGCATCCTGCAAGGACTTGCGCACCTGCTGCTGCAAATCCGATCGGGTGCTGACACCCAGCAGGCGCAAACCATAGGCGACATTGTCAAAGATGCTTTTGGGAAACGGATTAGGTCGCTGAAACACCATGCCGACCTCGCGTCGCAACGACACCACGTCCTCTTCCACAGCGTAAATATCACGGCCGTTGACCAGCACCTGGCCAGTTACCGTGCAGCGCTCGTCCAGATCATTGAGCCGGTTCAAACAGCGCAGCAATGTGGACTTGCCACAGCCGGATGGCCCAATCAACGCGGTGACGTGCTGGCTGCGTAAAGACAGATTGATGTCCTGCAACACCTGACGCTGACGATAACTGACATGCAACTGGCGGATGCTGACCACCACATCGTCAGGTTCATTCTGCAGCAAGGAGTTCTGGAGCAGATCCGGTTTTGAGCTTTGCGCTGGCATGGCTTATTGTAACGACGATTGATGAGCATCGTGCATCAGCCACAAGCATGATCGATCACACTCGACCACGAACCCTTATTCCGTGCCCACAAAGCTGGCGCGCAAACGAAACGCGAACAAATTCAGCGCTACCACCAGCAACACCAACACCAGTGTCGTGACATACGCCATGGCGATCGATTCATCGGCATGCCCGGATTGCATGGCAAAATCATAGACCTGATAACCCAGATGCATGAATGGTTGCTCGACATGCAGAAACGGAAACTGCCCATCCAGCAGTGGTTGTTCAGTGTAGGCGATGGCACCAAGCACCAACAACGGCGCAACCTCCCCTGCAGCACGAGCAATGGCCAGGATCAGGCCGGTCAACAGCGCCGGCCTGGCGGCCACGACCACCACTCCCCAGACCATTTCAGTTCTGGTTGCGCCCAGTGCCAGCGAAGCCAGGCGCAAATCATCAGGTATTCTCGCCAGGCCTTCTTCGGTAGCGGTGATCACCACTGGCATGGTCAACAAGGCCAGTGCCAACGCCGCCCACAACAAACCTCCACTGCCCAGGGTGGGCAATGGCAGCTGGCCGGAAAACAGCAACTTGTCGATGCTGCCACCAACGCCATAAACGAACACGCCGAGCACGAACACGCCGTACACCACGCCCGGCACCCCCGCCAGGTTGCTGACCACAGCGCGCAGCAACCCGGTCAACCAGTTCTGCGCTGCGTATTCATGCAAATAGATGGCGGTCAGGACCGCCACCGGCACCAACAGTACTGACATCACCAGCACCATCAGTAAAGTGCCATAGATGGCCGGCAAAATTCCGGGGGCACCGTGATCCGGGCCATGACTGAGAAATTGCCAGGCATTTATCCCGGCTTGTCGCAGTGATTCTTTCCAGCTCATGTTGTTAACCCGCAGCAGACGATCCACGCGCTGCACCGGAATCGGAAGGCTGCTGCCATCGTGCAGCTCCATCACCAACCACCAATGCAGATCGGATTGCAGTTGCAAAGCCTGTAATTGCTTGGTGAGCTGCTGTATATCCACGGCCAGGCTGTTTGGCTCGTGCCCCAGCTGCTCGTCAGGGTTTGCAGCATCGGCGCCAGTCACGGCGTCACCCGCAGCAGCCATCGCCGTGTCGCCTGGCGCTGCAACTGGCTGCAGCGCGGTAGATAACCACGACTGAACTTCGTTTTGCTGCACCCAACGCAGCGCATACCCGGCAATCTCGCTACCATCGACCAGCGTCATTAGCACCAGACTGCGTGGCTGTCCCCGTCGGACAATGTCCGTGGTTGCCACCGCCCGCATTACCCACTGCGGTCGCTGCTCTTGCAGCTGCTGATAGGCGATCATCACCGCGTCCACCCATTGCGGTTGCTGCTGTTCCGGCACGCCCTCAGTGACAGTCGCTGCAGCATCAGGCAGCTGCAGTGTGCGCAGCGGATACGCAAACAGACGCTGTGACTCTCCCTCACCGCTGCTGATCACCCACTCTTCCAGCGCTTGCGGCCAGAAGTAACGCACAGAGGCAAAGACAATCAGCATCATCAGCGCGATGATCAGCACAAAACTGACCGTCAAGGTAAACAGGCTGTACCAGTGCCAGGCGTCGCCACTACGCCACCAGGCCGAAAATGGCAGTCGCGTTGGCTGGGGCTGCGCCGGTGCGGATTTGGCTGCAGGTTTCATGATTGGTATCGCTTTCTGAGCCGCAACCTGAAAAACTCAGCCACCGAGTTCATCACAAAAGTAAGACCGAACAACACCAGTGCCGCGAACAACAGCACCTGAAAGTGCATTGAAGCTGGATTTGCTGCCGACATTTCACTGGCCAGTGTCGGCGCAATGGCCTGCATGCCACGCAACACCGACGACGCCATGATCGGCGAATTGCTGCTGACCATCAGCACGATCATGGTTTCGCCCAAAGCCCGGCCGAAGCCGATCAGTACGGCAGCCAGAATCCCGGCGCCGGCCGCCGGCACCATGACCTTCCATACCGTTTGCCAATGACTAGCGCCCAGCGCCAGGGAGGCCAGTCGCAGGCGTTCCGGCACCGCGGCCAATGCATCTTCAACCAGCGCAAAAATACTGGGGGCAATACCCAGCCCCAGCACCAGACCAACCAGCAGGGCATTGTGCAGGTCATAGGTCCAGCCCAGGCCGGTTTCCAGCCAGGCACTGAAACTGCCATTGAAGAACAACCATTGCAGTAACATCCCCAGCCCCACCAGCGCCATCAGCAGCAGTAAAAACAGCGCATATTGCGCATAGGGCCGCACCTTGGCTGCTACGCGTTGCCGCAAAGAGCTGGCCCAGTAATAGCCCGTGAGCATCAACAACAGCGGGGTCAAAAGCAGCAGCAGCAAGAAGCTTAGCAGCTGATTTTGCAGCACCGGCGCCAGCCACAGAGCGCCAATAAAACCCAGCGTCACCGTGGGCAGCGATTCCAGTGTTTCCACCACCGGCTTGATGCGTTCGCGCCATCGCCGTGGCAGCATCAGTGCCGTGTAAATGGCGCCCAGCAATGCCAGCGGCAAACCGATCAACAGCCCGAGCGTGGCCGCCTTGAGAGTGCCAAACAGCAATGGTACCAAGCTCAAGCGCGGCGGCGACTGGCTGCTGGCCTGCGGCTGCCACTGCCACTGCGGTTGTACCTGACCCTGATAGTACTGGGGTTGCCACAAACTGCTCGCGGTCACTGCAGGCGAGGTGTCGAAGGTCCAGCTATGCAGCGTGTTCTGAGCATCGACCAGCAGCAGATAGCCAGCCTGCACGGCGACCAGCTGTCTGCGGTCGGTGTTGGGAGCCATTTCATCACCGGCGCTCACCGTGGTATCAATACCGGTTTGCCAGACCGGCTTGCTCTGCGACAGATAAAACAGACGCAGTTGCGAGTCCGCACTGCAGGCAAGCCAACGTTGCGTGTTGTCGACCGCCACAGCGTGCAGCGTGTCATGGCCACAGACGTACTCACGAATCGGCACCAGCAGGCCATCTGCTGTGCGGCTGTATTCTTGCATACTGCCTTGCGCAGAAGCTGCCAGTACACCGGCCTGCGGCATGACCATCAGCGCCACTAACGCCCCTGCTGCCTGGCCTGCATAGGCCAGCACATCCGGCTCATCCGCCAACGTCGAGGCGTGCAATAACATGCCATCACTGAGCCCGAGGTAAAACCCACCCGCCTGATCGGCCAACAGACTGCTGATTTGTAACGTGGACCAGTCCAGTTGCTGGCTGCTGCTGCGTTGACCCGCCACGATTGGCGTATAGGCTGTTATTGCATCGACATCCAGAGCAGCCAGCAGCTGCAGTTCAAACGGCTGGCCTGCTTGTGGCAGTTGCAAGCTGTGCAGCAGCAGCTTGTTGCCGCGCCCGGTGTTCCACAGTGTCAACAGCTGCTGCCGTTCGCCTGCCAACGACAACGACGCCTGCAACGGTATTGCCGCAGCGGTATCGAAACCTGCATCAGCATCGGGAAACTTGAACCATTGAACTTCAGCGCTGGCCATTTGCGATCCGGCCTCAGCAGCACTGGCTGGCCAGCGCAAATAGCCGACCCCGGTCGCAGCATCGATGATCAGGATGTCGCGCTCACCAAGCTCGACGTACACCGGTTTGCGCGCCTGCGACAGCTCCGCCGAGGGGGCCAGATCCAATGTCATCAGCGGCTCACCGCTATCAGCATGCAGAGCCTGCAACTGCAAGTCATGCATGATCATCACGCTGGCCTCAGTAGCGACTGCAAGACCAACGAAACTCGGCACGAAGTCCATGGCCAGCTTACTTGCAGCAGTCTCGCTGAGCTGACGCGGCTGCAACAACGCGATCATCGACAGCAGCAAATACCCCATCAGCAGCAAGGCCGTAGCCGTCACCAGCAGCGCTGCGGCGCCGGTGGCCATTGCACCCAGCTGGTCAATACGGCGACGGCGTTGGTGAAGTGTGTCTGTGCTCAAAACAAAAGCTGTCCAGTATGTTTTGGAATTGTGACAGGTAGATGACAGTCATCAGCCGAATTGCTGACTTGCAATGACTGCTGAAACTGACCAAACTATGCCATTGATCAAGGTTATCATATCGAACCCTTCATGAAATTGGCAGGCTAAAATTCATGGCCATTAACTATCTCTCTGGCATCTTCGGGCCATCCTTGCTGAAACCACTGCAGCAGCATATGGATGCTGTTATCGCTTGTGTCAGCCTGTTGCCAGAATTGATTGTGAACTTGAATGAGAACAATCAGCAACAGGCGGCGTTGCTGCATGAACAGATCATCGCGCACGAACGTCGGGGCGATGAACTGAAAGCCGTGCTGCGCGAGCATCTCAGTTACAGTCTGCTGCTGCCGATTCCGCGGCGGGATTTGCTGGAAATCCTGCAGGTGCAGGACAAGTTGGCCAACCGGGCGCGCGATCTGGCCGGTCTGGTACGGCGCCGTGATCTGCGCTTTCCCGAAGACATGCGCGAGGAGTATCTGCGCTTTCTGCGCTGCTGCGTCAACAGCGCTGTTCAGGCGCAAAGCTCCATCCATGAACTGGATGAATTGTTCGAAACCGGTTTTCGTGGCCAGGTTGCCGAAATCATGTCCCGCTTTCTCAGCAATCTGGATGCATTGGAAACCGAGGCCGACCAGCTGCAATCAGAGCTGGAGGCCAAGGTCATGCGGAAGGAACCCAGCCTGCCGGCTGTTGAAGTGATGTTTCTCTACCGCGTACTGTCCTGGACCGGCAACATTGCCGATTACAGTGATCGTATCGGCAGTTCGCTGCATTTGCTAGTCACTCGTTAACTCATAGACTGCCACCAACCAGGAAACTGATGTGGAATACAATCTGATCCTGCTCATCCTTGCTGGCGTATTCGGGCTGTTCATGGCCTGGGGAATCGGTGCCAATGATGTTGCCAACGCCATGGCCACATCGGTCGGGGCTGGCGCGCTGACTATTCGGCAAGCATTGCTTGTTGCGGCCGTGTTCGAGTTTACCGGCGCCTTTCTGGCTGGCGGTCAGGTCACTGCGACGATACGCAGCGGCATCATCGAAAGCTCGCCGTTTATCAGCCAGCCGGATGTCCTCGCCATTGGCATGCTGGCTGCATTGCTGGGTGCCGGCATCTGGCTGATGATCGCATCCTGGCGCGGCTGGCCGGTCTCCACAACCCATTCCATTGTCGGTGGCCTGGTTGGCTTTGCCCTCATAGCCGTTGGTGCCGATGCCATTCAATGGGGCAAAATCGGTAACATCGTGATCAGCTGGGTGGTGTCACCCTTGCTCGCCGGCGTGATTGCCTACTTGCTGTTTCTCAGTGTGCAAGTGCTGGTGCTGCGGCGCAAAGACCCGCTGTCCGAGGCCAAACGCTATGTGCCGTTTTATATTTTCCTGGTCGGGTTCATCCTTTCTCTGGTCACTTTGTTCAAGGGCCTCAAACACATCGGCCTGCATGTGACCACGCAGCAGTCCTATCTGATCGCTGTAGCAGTAGGGCTGTTTCTGGCGCTACTGGGCCGGGCTGTAATTAACAGATTACACCTGGATCCCAGTGCCGACATTGCTTTTCGCTTTGCCAACGTCGAGAAGATTTTCGGAATCCTGATGATCTTCACTGCCTGTGGCATGGCCTTTGCGCATGGCTCCAACGATGTTGCCAATGCCATTGGCCCGGTGGCTGCGGTGATCAGCATTACCCAGACCGGCAACGTGGCACAAAGCTCGCCATTACCCGTTTGGGTGCTGTTACTGGGCGGCTTTGGCATCGTGCTGGGACTGGCCATGCTCGGCCGGCGCGTCATTGCCACGGTGGGCAAACGCATTACTGAACTGACCCCATCACGCGGATTTGCTGCAGAAATTGCCGCCGCTTCGACCGTGGTTTTGGCCTCTGCGACCGGCATTCCCGTGTCCACAACGCACACGCTGGTTGGTGCGGTGCTGGGCGTGGGCATGGCCCGCGGCATCAGCTCGCTGAACCTGCGGGTCATCCGAAATGTGTTCATGTCCTGGATCATTACCATCCCGGCCGGAGCACTGGTGTCGATTCTCAGCTTTCTGATTCTGCGCGCGATTTTGCTGCCCTGAGGCGATGCGTCTCGTGATAGCACCAGTGCCAGGGCTCCCAGTCAATGCTGTGCCGGTTGTGTTCTGGATAGGACTGCACAAAACCGAAACTGGCCGCGTTTCGTAACAGCCAGGCAAACGCCTGGGTGGTAGCAAACTGCTGCTGCAGCGGTGCCGACTCCGGCGAAGTCAGATCCAGCGCTCGGCCGCTGTGATGCTCGCTGAAGCCTGGGGCCGCAGACACTCTGAGAACCTGTTCGATAGTTTGCCCCTGGTCCAGCTTGCGTCTGATCAGCCCGTACTGATAAGCGTGACTGCGATAGGCTGACACCAGTTGTAAACTCACCCCATCGCGGTCTGCCTGGTGCTGCATTCGTTGCCAGGCCCGCACGGTCGCTGCAGTTGCCAGCTGCTCACGTCCGAAGCAATCTGTCCCCAGTGCGACCAGATTCTGCGCCTGCCGGTGCATGCGTAACTGGCGTCGAATGCCATAGTCAACAGCAATGCCCAATTGCTGACAGTGCTCCAGAATCTGTCTGCGTACACTACCCAGCCGTGGGCGCAGGGATTTATGCCAGCGCTGCTGGTAACCAGCATTACGGTCCGTTGTATTGCCAGCGTCCTGGCCTAAGCGGTGGCCTGCACGATGACCTGCGTGGTAACGATAACCGCTGCCCAGCAAACACCTGCCAATCTGCATCGTGGCCAGCAGCTGCAATTGCTGCACGCCATAATCACTGGCCATTTTTTCAGCAGCATCAACCACGGCAACCAGGCAAGCTGTGGTGTGGCCAGCGGCGTTGTCCGGTCTTGTCCGGATCAGCAACTGCTGCTCTGGCAAAAGCACTATGGCGACTGCCTGCAGTCGATCATGACAGTGAGCCAGCAGTACGCATTCCTGCTGGAGCAGATCCAGCAGCTGAGCATCATGCAATGGATGATCACTAGCATCGACGTGTTGCAGATCTGCAACGAACGCACGAATCGCATCGAAATCCTCAACCGCAGCCAGTCTCAGTTGATGCTCAGGTGTAGGCATATGTGCGTGATAAACCATCTCTAGTTTGCTCCTGCTGCGGCCTGCCCGGCAACGATCATCACCGAGTCCAAGCAGTACCGCCGAATGCAAGCAGGCTACGTTAGCAGCCGGTAGTACATAACACTAATCGACTGCGGGAATACCGGGTTGGGCTAATGCAAGACCACAGACTGCTGTGAACTGGGTTTGCCTTCGGCCAGGTCATAGGGCAGCTTGACGTTATCCAGGCCGAGTTGCAGCATCAATTGCCGCAGATGCTGGTGTAACAAGGGATACAACTGCCTGGTGAACGGCGCATGGGCACGCTTGAAGTGGTCAAAATCCATCGCCACGCCGGAGATTTGCTGATAGGCAGCATGCATGACCAACTGCAAGCTGAATAACGGGTCGCCACCGGCCTCGGCTTCGCCACTACAGCTGATGGTAGCGGTAATCTGGTAAGCCGGCAGACTTTCCTGCTGCCGCAGCATTTCGCGCGGCGTCATGTTCAGCTCCACCTTGGCGGTGACGGCTTGTTCCGCGCTGGCCTGCATGTGCAGGTCTGCGTGCACAGCACTGAGCTGTGTGTGTCGCAACGCAAATTGATCCATTATCGACATAAATTCTCTTATTATTAAACGCTTTCAGTTCGCCGCCACAGATACCAGCTGGCCAATGTCGACCACGGTTGCCAGCATTGTCCACGTTCAGCCACCTGCCGTGGTGTCGGCAGATCATCCAGGCCATCGAGCAGCATCAAGCCTTTGCGAATGCCCAGATCATCAACTGGCAGCACATCGGCACGGGCCAGCCAGAACATCAGAAACATTTGCACGGTCCAGGGACCAATGCCACGCACCTGGATCAGTTTGTCAATCAATTGCTGATCTGTCAGATGCTGTAATTGAGCCATTGATGGCAACTGTCTGCCGCGAATTTTCTTGCTCAGGTCCTGCAGTGCCAGTACCTTATTATGCGACAAGCCAACCTGGCGTAAGGTTTCATAGTTGATTTGCAGCAGCCTTTGTGCAGAGGCTTGCCGACGCTCAAACAGATCCAGAAAGCGCGCATGAATGGTACCAGCAGCTCGTCCGGAGAGCTGCTGGTAAATGATCGACCGTGACAGCGGCTGAAACAACGAACGCACAGTTCGGGGCCTGAGCGGGCACCGGCCATGCTGCTGCTGGTGACTGTCAATCCATGCTCCCAGCCGCCTGTCGGCAGCGGTCAGATGACCGACCGCTGCATCGACATTCAGCAACGCCGGGGAGCGCTGCACATCAAGTTCTACCACGACACTTCAGCATATCAGCCTGGCACTACTGGGGACTGAAGACGGTGGTGTTCTGAGCTTTTGCTTGCGCCTGTGCCGAAGTCATGGTCAGATCATGAAAGCGGTTAGTCAGCCAAAGCGGCAGTTGATCAGCAAAAAATGGGCTGAAAAACACCGAACTACGACCACCTGGCAGCACTTCCTGTGCGTCCGGGCCGGCCGGGGTCATGACCCCAACGAAGCGTCGCGCCGGGCCTGATCCGAACATGAACTCCTGCAATCCATTGGCGCGCACGCTGTGCGTAGAAGCATCCACCACCTGATAACCGCCAGCTCTGGCAATGCCCGGTAAATCTGCCGCCAGATCAGTGAAGCCGCCACCATTGGGGATATTGAACGGATCGGTATTCAATGGATGATTGAACACGATTCTGTGCAAACGTCCCCAGCGATAGTCCATCAGTTCGGATGAGTTATTGAAGGCTGGCGCGAACTCATCACTGCGCAGCAACTCCAATGAGCTGATGATGCTACCAATGATCAGCTGACTGCGTGCATCGATGCCCTGCGGTGGATTGTTCGGGTCAAACAGCAATGGTACGCCGGACTCACCAAAGCCCTGCAACTGCTCAAAATCGACCAGTTGGCGGATCAGTGCATTCCAGGTGAGCTGATTGCTGGGTTTGAAATCACCCAGGCCCGAGCCATCCAGAATCGCATCGATGGAGTTTTGAATCAGCTGGCCACGAATGGTGGCAAACAGGGTGGCCGCCACGCTGCGTTCGATTTCGGATTGGCTTGGGGCCGGCAACGCCGCCGGGTTATCGCCCGGATCATAGCCCGCCTGAATGCCCGTAGGCGAGCTGAAATCCCAGCTCGACAACAACTGCAGTGCCTGTGCCATACGAGGATCGCAGGCAAATACAAACGGAATTTCATCCGGGCAGGTAGCGCCAGGCGGCGCCACAAACGCCGCCAGTGTGCCGACAACGATCGGATGCAGAATTTGCGCGTCCAGCATCTGGTTGTTGCCTTGCAACACGACCATGTCCTGTTCGGTGACATTGCCTCTGGCCACCAGATCCTGCAGCACCCGATCTACCCGGCCCATGCGCAGCGATGCATAACCTGGATTCAGGTAATACAAACCACCACCCGGGCGTAACTGATTCAGCGGGTTGTTGTCCAGCGTCACCCCGATCGGATCATTGTTGGCGTTGGCCACATAACCGCGCTCGGGATTGATGTCCTTGGGCATTTCCTGCCAGGGCATGATTTCAAACGGCACGGTCTGATTCGGCTGCGGATTCTGCACCGGCAGCCACTCATGATTGAGATCGCCGGAGCCATTGCGAATCAAGAACGGCGGGATGCCACCATCCGGCGCCATATCGTTTTGCAGATCGGCTCGAATCGGATTTTCTGCCGAGGTGAAATAGGCGATATTGCCCTGAATATCGGCGTACACGAAGTTTTGTGAGCCAAAGTCGAACTTCTGCAGCGCGTCTTCAAACTGCGCCATGGACTTGGCGCGATTCATTTCGCGAAAGGCATCCAGTTCGAAGGTCGGTCCCCAACCAGTGTACTGCACGCTGATGCCGGTGGTGCCACTGACATCAACGATTGGACCATTGTTGCGGCGTGGCACAACGAAGGTAATGCCACCGCCGTCCAGCGGCACATTGGCGCGACTGATACTGTTCTGCTGACCGTCCTGCGGGTTGTTGGCAAAATAGGTCTGGAAGATCAAGGTAATCGGTTCTTCCTGCCCCTTGTACATCGTTGCCACCGGCAAACCAAGACGATTCAGTTTCAGAGTTTCCTGATACGTATCCGTGACATCCATCGGGTGCACAGTGGAACCCCAGCACAAGGTGCTGGTGCAGCCCTGGATAATGCCAGGTGTGCCCGGCACTGATACACCACTGGCTGAAAAACCGTTACCACCGGTAACGATCAGATGGTCTTCGGTGAACACGGAAGGCACATCCAGCGTCAGATGCGGATCGTTGGCGATCAGCGGAAAACCGCTGGCGCTGAACTCACCGCTCACCGCCCAGGCGTTCGAACCAGACCGGTTCTCGCGGCCATTGAGCTGTTTTCTGAGCATCGGTACGCTGCTGATTTTCTGCAAATAGCCCTGCGCCAGCGTAGCAAGCTCAGGGTCGATCGTGCCTATGCTTGCTGCCGCTGTTGCCGGCGTCTTGTCGTTGCCGCTTTGCAAGCCGAGATCAGTGTTTGAGGCCGACAACATGACACCACCGATACTCTCCAGAAATCCCGGCGCGCTGACGCGTCCATCCGGTGGTGCAAGGCGTACCAGATCCTGGGAGAACAATACTGAACCGTTAAAACCAGCCTGCTGACCAGCTTGCTGATAGGCCTGTGCCAGAATGGTGTTTTCGATGTCCAGATCAAACGACAACTGGAATGCCAGCGCCTTGCCAACGACGATGGAGTCCACCGGCGACCATGGCGGCACCTGGTCCAGTTGCAGGGCAGCGTATTCCGGTGGCAATGGATTGTTAGCCAGATAGGTATTCACACCGTTGGCGTAGGCTTGCAGCCAGCCGCGAGTATCCGCGGTCAGCGCCGCATAGGTGGTCCAGGCCGAACGGCGCAGGCCCAATGTGCGCAATTGCACATCGTTGGCCAACTGGCTGGAACCGAACAACTCAGCCGAGCTGCCGCTGGCGACACGGCGATTCAGATCCATCCCGAAAAAACGATCACGCGCATGCAGATAACCCTGCATGTAGGCCACGTCCAGCTCGCTGCTGCCGGAGATGGTTGGAATGCCATTGGCATCTTCATACACGGTGACATTGGCGTTGATGCCGGGCACACTGACCTGGGCCGCGACCGACCCAGCCAACATGGCTGCAAACAAGGCAAAGGACGATAAGATCAATAGAGTTGATGTATTTTTCATGACGGCTCCCCGAGCAATTCGCAGCTCGACAATCAGGACAGGAAGTTGTGTTTTATTAGTCTACACGAAGATGCACTGCGAATGCAGTGTGTGGTTCTTCAGTTGCAAAAATCGGCTTTACTGGCAGCAATGATCAGCGCCAACCAACCACCCAGCAACAACATGCCGCCGATCGGTGTGAGCCAGAACAAGGTAAGCGGCGTCATGGCGGCCAGATACAGACTGCCGCAAAACAACAACATACCAGCCAGCCAGGCCCACACCACCAGCGTGCGCCAGCCATTGGCAGGCAGCAGCGCCGCTGTGGCCAGCAGCGCCAGGGTATGATAAAAATGGTATTGATTGGCCAACTGCAGCCAACCTTGCTGGCGCCCGTCAAGCTGCACACCATGGCTGGCAAATGCCCCCAACAGAACCGCCAATAAGCCGGACATGGCAGTCAGGACTAGTGCCCTGTCACGCCTCATACGGCACTTTCAGCCAGGCGAGAAGCGGTCAGCTGCCAGGCGCGCGAGCGCAGCACTAGCTGGGCTAATTCAAGCGAGTGCAACACCGCAGATGGCCGCTTATCGCCTGGCCCACAGGGAGCTTGGCATTGGCACCAATGCTGTGTTGCAGTTCTTGGCAAGGGCGCGCCATTACCTGCAAACTGCGCCTTGCCTTGATACCAATGCCAGGCTCTGCAAGCCTCATATGAGGCGTGACAGGACACTGGTATGCTGCGAGCGCGCATCAGTTGCGCATCAATTGTCACCTTCGACGATGGCATCAGGCACCGGTTTGAGCAAGTCAGTCATGCGCTTGTTCAGAGCATTGTATTTGTATTCTGGAAGCACGAATTCCCAGCCACGCAGGCGCCGATTCAAACGCTCCACTTCGGCGGCAGGAGCTGCGCCTGTATCCGCATCACTGTCAGCGTCGGCTGGCTGGGCTTCGTCGGTGTCACTGGCTGTGTCTTGGGCGGTAGCGCTGGCAACAGTCTCAGCCGCATTGGCCGCTCCTGCTCCGTCCGTGTTCTGATCCAGCTGCTGTTGCGGCTGTGCTACCGGCTGATGACCCGGTTCCAGTGATGCTTCGGCACGCAGCAGGTATTCATATTCAGTCGCTATCGGGCTGTTTTCAGTAGCTTCGCTGCTGCTGACTTCACTGCCACTCTCACTGCCGTCAGTGACGTCGCTGGCGCTGACAAGCTCACGTCGGTACAGACTCAGCAGCAGGTTGATACCATTGTCACTGACGAACAACAGCCTGGTGCTGGTCTCTGGCAAGTCTTTGGCTGCCTTGCGAACATCATCAGCGCGCAAACCCGTGAGCGCGTTGACGATGCCGTTGATGACCCATTGACCGGTTAATTCCCGCCCCTCGGGCAGATTCTGCAACTGCAATTCCAGGGCATCTGTATTGGGTCTGGCGAGCTGAATCAGATCTTTGTCGGCATGTCTTATGGTGACTGTGCTGATGCGGCTGCTTTGCCAATCCAGAATGCCCAGATCCAGCCAGTCGCGCGGTTGGGTCGGCACTTCCAGCGTTTTGTCCACCAGATAACTCTGTACCTGCTGGGGTTTGCGCACATAGCGGCCTTCCAGATCATCCGATCGAATGCCGATGATCAGTTCATTGTCCTCGCCCTGACTCCAGCGCAGCAGACCGCCGCCAGTCTGTGTGTCGCTGATGGCCGCGACGCCCAATCGCGGATACATCGATTCACGGGCGGTCTTGGCAGCAATCACGCGTGCCTGACCCAGCTCACGCAGTAAATCGCGAACCTTGGCCCAGTCTGCCGGGTGGTTGTTTTTTTGCACCACCTGCCAGCCATTGACATGCCCGTTGTCTTGCCCGTTGTCTTGCCCGTTGTCTTGCCCGTTGTCTTGCCCATGGTCTTGCCGTTGCAGCTCGACCAACAACTGCTCCCCGGCCCCGTAAATCTGGAGATTGTCGATGTCATTCGCATAATCAGCGAACTCTGGCAACAGCAGATCACCACTGGCCACGGTGCCACCTTCTGTGTCGCCGGTACGGCCCGGCTGACGTGTAATCTGCCAGGCGAGAATGCTGGTGATAATGGCTGCCAGCGCCAGCAGCAGCAGGGTTCTGTTGCTCATGCCTGAGCTCCCTGGCGACGCCGGCGCCATTGCAGCAGTAGCAACAACAGCACCACCAACAGCGGCACCAGACCGATGTTGATGACCTTCAGTGTTGTTCCCAGCGCCTCGATTTCTTTGTCCAGTTCCCGGCGCACCTTGCGCAGATCCCGGCGAATTTCCAGTCGTTGCTCGATAAACTGATCAATCTCCTGCTGCTGTTCGACCGAGAACACACTCAGATTACCGCTGTCTTCCGGTCGCGCAGATTGCAGTTCATTGATACGCTGCTCGGTTTCCTGCAACTGCTGTTGCAAACGCTGTTCGGTATCACGCAGGCGCTGCTCGGCGTCGCGTCGCAAACGATCCACACGCGTGAATGGCCGCGCCGACGTTGCGCGCGTGCGGATACTGATCAAATCGCTGTTGCCAATCAGATTGTCTACTGCATTGATGACCAGATCGCCGTTGTTGGCAAATGGACTGAGTAGGGTCTGACCGAAGAAATTCTGCCGCTGCACCCAGAACCGATCATCCAGCAGGTCGGTATCGCCGACCAGTACCACATTGATCTCGCCCTGACTGACGCCACCAGCGCTGACCGCGCGCTCCGGAAAGGCGGTAGCGGCCGCACCGTCGACGCGCACAGCCAGATTGTAAACGGTGCCAGAAGCTGCAAAACCGTTTAACAGATCAGCCGGGTTGCGCAGCATGTTCAACCGACTGGTGTTGATCAGCTGGCTGTTCTCACTGCTTTGCAACAGCGGCTGCATGGTGGTGGTAGCGTTTTCGGCACGCGTGAAGTGTCCGGCCGTGGACACATTCACCGTTTCCAGCTCGGCGGTGATGATATCGTCATCCGACATCGCGTCTTCGGTCAGGCCAAGAATGGCCACATGTCGGATCGGCGCTTGCCCCTGTCCCAGGCTGACCTGCAAAGCGTACAACGCATCGCCAACCACGTTGGCGGCATCAAAGGCCACCCCCCAGGACTGAAACAGTTGCGGCAGTGTGGAACTGCCGGGTATGCCTGGCCCGCCCATCGGTGCGGACTCTGTGTTGGTATCCTGTTCCGCATTGGGGTCGACGAAAGCCAGCACGCGTCCACCTTGCAACGCGAACTGATCGATGGCGTAACGCAGATCTTCACTGAGATCCTTGGGGTGCACCAGCAGCAATAGATCCAGACCCGGCGGCAATTCGGTCGCGGTGTTGACGATGGCCTGAACATCAAACAGCTGTTTCAGTTGATCATAAATGGCCCAGCCCGGCGTCATGCTGCCGCGTTGCGGATCAAAACCGCCACTGATCGGCAGCGCGCTGATCATGCCGACGGTCAACGGTTCCGGCTGATTCAGGGTATAGATCATCTTGGCCAGATCGTATTCCAGATAGGCTTCCTTGTCCGGCTGCAGAAACGGAATCACCTGCACGCCATCAATGGCATTCACGCCGACCACGCCGAAATACAGCGTATCCACACCATTGTTGACCGGAATCGCTTGCAAGCTATAGGCAGCAGCCTGGTCTTCTGCTTCGGAAAACGGCGCCGGATCAATGTACTCCAGACGCAGCTTGTTGCCGGCATGGGATTGGAACTCCTGCAACATCTCGCTGACGCGCTGCTGATAGGAGCGTATCTGCGGCAGACCTGCGCTGGCCCTGGATGAGAAGTACAACTGCAGGGTGATGGGCTCTTCGATGTTGTTGAGTATGTTTTTGGTGCCAGCAGTCAGGGTGTAGAGATTATTCTCGGTCAGATCCAGTCGCCCGCCACGCAATAAGGCGTTGCTGAGCATGGTCAGCGCCAAAAACAACACAGCCAGAAGCAGCAGACTGCTCCATGAAAAAAGGGTCTTGTTATGCTTGTTCATTGCTCTCTCAATCCGCTTTGCGTAATTGCAGGATGATGGCGTTGGCGGTCAACCAGAAGCCGATCATCAGCATGAAAAAGATCAGATCACGCAGATCCAGTACCCCGCGGGAAATATCGGCGAAGTGGCTGATCAGGCTAAGATTGGCGATACCGTCAACGAACACCTGCGGCAACCAGGCACGAAACGCTTCCAGCACGATCGGCAGACCGCTGAGCAAAAAGCCAAAGCAAACCACCACCGACAGAATGAAAGCCACCACCTGATTACGGGTCAAGGCAGAGATGCAACTGCCTATCGCCAGAAAGGCACCGGCCATCAGCCAACTACCGATGTAGGCCGCCAGAATGACGCCGTTGTCCGGATCACCCAGATAGTTGACCGAAAACCAGATCGGCACCGTCAGCAGCAACGCCAACCCCAGAAACAACCAGGCAGCAAGAAACTTGCCGACAATGGCTTCAACCAGCGTTACCGGCAGCGTCAGCAGCAGCTCGATGGTGCCGGATTTGCGTTCTTCGGCCCACAAGCGCATGGACAACGCCGGCACCAGAAACAGATACAGCCACGGATGGAAGCGGAAAAACGGCTCCAGATCAGCAATACCGCGCTGATAGAATCCCCCCAGATAAAAGGCGAAAGCCGCCGCCATGACGGTGAAAATAATGATGAAAACCCATGCCACCGGAGTGACAAAATAGGCCTTGAGTTCGCGTTGCATGATGGTGAGCATGCCGTTCAGACGGGATTTCATGCGACCTCCTTGACATCGGTAGCAGTACGATCAGGTTCCGAACTGCGGGTAATCTCACGAAACACTTCATCCAGCCGACCTTCTTCAAGCCGGATACTGTCCACTGACCAGCCGTGTTTGTCGATGCTGGCCGTCACCGCGGACAGCAACTGTGCCTGGTCATGCGGGAACAAGGTCAACTCGTCGTCGTTGATTTCCACCCTGGCGACGCCCGCAAGCTTGCTCAGGATGCTGGCCGCAGATCGCAACTCAGCCATTTTCAGCGTTACCGCATTGTGATAGCGTGAGCGACCGATCAGCCCGGCCGGCGTATCATCGGCGACCACACGACCGCGGGCAATGATCATGGCGCGATTACACAGTGCATCGACTTCTTCCAGAATGTGCGTGGAGACGATGATGATGCGGTTCTCGGACATCGAGCTGATCAACTCGCGTACATGGTGTTTCTGGTTTGGATCCAGACCGTCGGTGGGTTCATCCAGAATCAGCACCCGCGGATCATGCAAAATGGCCTGGGCCAGACCAACCCGGCGCTTGAAACCCTTGGACAAGGTCTCGATGCTTTGCTGCAAGACGCTGCCCAGTTCCAGACGCTCGGCCGCTGCCGCCGCCTTGTGCCTGGCTTCATGGCCTGTGAAGCCGCGCGCCTTGGCAATAAACTGCAGAAAATCAGTCACCGTCATCTCACCATACAATGGCGCACCTTCGGGTAAATAACCGATTTCTTGTCGCGCCCGCAGGCTGTCGGTGACAATGTCGTGGCCGTTGATAACAGCATTACCGGAGCTGGGTGCCAGAAACCCGGTCAGCATTTTCATGGTGGTGGATTTGCCGGCTCCGTTCGGACCCAGAAAGCCCAAAACCTCGCCCGGCTCAACCTTGAAACTGATATTGTCGACCGCCAGCAGACGATCAAAATATCGCGTCAGTGCTCTCGCTTCAATCATAAGAAGTCTCTAGTATTCTATTGCTGCAAGACGTGCTGGTCAGGGGCAACACTATGCCAGCTCCCAGACCGGTGTCAATATCGGGTTGTGTGGACTCCAATTCAAGTGCGTTCGACCGCAGCAAGCGCAAAAATGTTCAGTCTGGCCGGGCTTCACTTTGCTGCCCAAAGCGGCTATGTTGTAGTAATGAATGACCAGCTTGTAGCATCGACCTTATGCTGAACCCCGATGACCTGGACAAACCCGGCCCAATCAGCGACCCAATCAGCGGCGCAATCAGCAGCACTGGCCAGCCGTTGATCCTGCCGGCGCTGCCGGAAGGTCTGCTGGAGCTGCCGGCCACGGCGTTGTATCAGCAGCTGCCCGGCCCCTGCCTGATCAAGCTGGAGGGTGATGATCCACAGCCGCTGGTGGTCTCGGTATTGCAGCACGGCAATGAAGATTCCGGCTGGGATGCAGTGCGCCAGTTGCTGAAAAACCGTTATCAGCAGCAGCGCCTGCCGCGCAGCCTGTGGCTGTGGATCGGTAACACGCAAGCGTCACGCTGGCGGCGGCGGCGGCTCCCGGAGCAGCCGGATTTCAACCGCTGCTGGCCCTATCCAGGACGACCACCTGCCACCGAACATGATCGCCATGAGGTGGAAATGTTCGCCACTCTGACCGAAATCCTGCACCAGGCGAACCCGCTGGCGGTCATCGATGCGCACAACAATTCCGGGCTCAATCCGCACTACGCGGCCATCAATCGGCTGGACTGGGGCTGCTACAACCTGGCCCGGCAGTTCACCGATATCGTGGTTTATTTCACCTCACCGCCGGGCACCATGGCCAATGCCTGTGCGATGTTCTGCCCTTCGTTGACGCTGGAATGCGGACGCGCTGGCGAACTGCACGGTACCGACCATGCCATGCAATTCATCGACAATTGCCTGCATCTGAAACACGTCGACACGGCGCCGCGATCGCTGGGCGAAGGCGTGGTTTACCACATGCAGGCCACGGTCTACGTGTCACCCGGGTTGAGCTTTGGCTTTCAGGCCGCGACGGCAGCAATCCGATTCATCCCCAACCTGGATCACCTCAACTTTCAGCAACTGCCGGCCGGCAGCAAGCTGGCCGACATCAACACCGATGGTCAACGCTGTGTGCTGGTGCTGGACGCGCACGGCCACGATATCACCGACGCCTGTTTCAGCTTCGAACACGGCGAACTGCGCACCCGCCGCCCGGTCATTCCTTCCATGCTGACGCAAGACGAACGTGTCATCAGCCAGGATTGCCTGTGCTACCTGATGGAAATCATCGACCCGTTTCCGCAGCATGCAGATCCGCTCTGAAGCAATGACTCAGCTCAAGCCGCAGTTGTTTTTTTCCAGTACCCGTTCGGCGCGGTAACTGGAGCGTACCAGCGGGCCAGACACCACTTCCAGAAAGCCCATGTCCAGGCCGGTCTGGCGAAATGCCTGGAACTGCTCCGGGGTCACGTAGCGAGCCACCGGCAGATGGTTGCTGGTGGGTCGCAAATACTGGCCAAAGGTGACAATATCCACACCGATGGCACGCAGATCGTGCATGCATTCAACCACTTCATCGTCGGTTTCGCCCAGGCCCAGCATCAGACTGGTCTTGGTCAATAGTTCCGGCCGATAGCGCTTGGCGTGCGCCAGCACTGTCAGGGTCTGATCGTAACCGGCGCGTGGATCGCGCACTGGATGGGTCAGTCGCCGCACGGTTTCGACATTCTGGGCAAACACTTCCAGACCGGAATCGACCACCGTTTCAATACACGCAAGCCGCCCCTGAAAATCCGGTGTCAACGCCTCCACTGCGGTGTGTGGATTGATGTTTTTGATCGAGCGTACGCAAGCAGCATAATGACTTGCACCGCCATCATCGAGATCATCACGGTCGACCGAGGTCAAAACGATGTATTTGAGATCCATCAGGCGCACTGACTCGGCCACATTGGCCGGCTCCTCGTGATCCAGCCAGCCGCGCGGATTGCCGGTGTCCACCGAGCAGAAGCGGCAGGCACGGGTACAGACATCGCCCATGAGCATGATGGTGGCCGTGCCGGCGGTCCAGCACTCGCCGATGTTCGGGCACTTGGATTCCTCGCACACCGTGGCCAGTCGATGGCTGCGCACGTTGGCCTTGACGGCCGCATACTTGCCGCCCGATGGCAGCCGGACGCGCAGCCAGTCCGGTTTGCGGCCGAGCGGTTCGGGGGTGCTGCCAGTGCGTGCTTTGATGCCATCACGAATGGCGGTGAAGCCTTGTGGCTTGTGCACCTTGTCGCCGCTTTTGACGGTAATGGGAATGCGTTGTGCGCTCAGAGTTTCAGTCATGTTGCATTGACAATCAATACCAGAAAACATTTTATCGCAGATGCGTTGGTGGTTGCGTTGTTTCGAAGAGTTTATCCTGCGCTCACCTGTGACAGACGTTTTTTCAGTCCGCCACGTGCGTAACGCTGCGTTGCGATTCTGCTGTTGCAGTGCTGGACAAGGACTGGGCCATTGCCTGCGAGTCATGCCTTGCGGCGAAGCATTTTCCGCCTCGCTGCAAGTTTCAGTATTTCCAGCGCAGTACACCAGCAAACAGCCGGGCACACTCAAGCAACTGATCGATACTGACCCATTCATCGATGCAGTGCGCTTGCGTGATGTCCCCCGGCCCCAATACCAGCGCCGGTACGCCGGCAGCACAAAACAACGCTGCTTCGGTCCAGAAGTGCACTGGCGGGGATGTCGGCAACTGGCAGGCATGCGCAAATGCTCTGGCACGACGATCATCCTGGCCTGCGACCGGCAATGGCGGGCCGGAAAACGACACCTGCCAGTGCGCATGTCGAGTGCTGTCTGCCAGACCGATCAGGTGCTGCATGAACTGCTCATTGTCCGCACCTGGTTCCAGTCGCGCTGACCAGTGCAGGTCACAAGCATCGGTGATGACATTGCTGTTCTCTCCACCATGAATCCGGCCCAGGTTGAAGCAACTGCGTCGCCCCTGTTCGGCCTCGCGCTCGCAATAGTCAAGCGCAGCTGCCAGCCAGCGTGCCGCCCGGTGATTGGCATTCTCACTGAGTGCCTGCGGCGCGGAAGAATGGCCAGCCACACCAGAAAAATGACCACGCACAGACAAGTAGCCCCGATGACTGAACACTGCACGACAACGGGTCGGTTCGCAGACCACAGCCTGTTGGAAGCGTCCGGC
The DNA here is from genome assembly GCA_021772955.1 of Gammaproteobacteria bacterium. GTDB lineage: Bacteria > Pseudomonadota > Gammaproteobacteria > Xanthomonadales > Wenzhouxiangellaceae > JAHJQV01. The sequence goes on from JAJFKZ010000026.1 coordinate 46,545, forward strand.
AATCCCGGTTTGCAGAAATCGTTCTACACAGCAACCGTTGGCACCCTCCTCGTCGGTGGTAAACAGCAACGCCATGTCCTGCTCGCTGGTTTCTGCGAGCGCCAACAACACCGCTGCAGCGCCCTTGATATCACAGCTGCCACGACCGTAAACGCGCTTGTTTTTAATCGTCATTGCCAGCGGATCAACGCTCCAGCCACTACCGCAAGGCACTGTATCCAGATGACAATTGAACAGCACATGAGGCGCACCACGGCTGGCGAAAAAGGTGACATGGCCAGCATCATGATCAGTGATCTGGACGTCAAAACCAGGTTCCAGAACCTGACGCAAATAATTAAATATGGGTGAGCGCGCGTGCAGGTCGCGCGGTGGGTTCTGGCTGTCGCAGGCGAGCAGTTGCTGCAGATGATTGAGGATACGCTGTTTCATGCATGTCCTCGCCGAATCCTGGCGGCCAGTGCGAAGCGTTGTCCGATCAACCTGACCATGCCTTCCGTCGACTGCGATGAGCGGTACGCCGAGCGCACGTACAGCGCATGTGCACCTTGTCGATTAGCACCGATTTCATTGGTTGCGTGGGTACGCAGTGATGGATTCAGAAACAGCAAGGCGCTACTGCGACCGGCCAGATCCTGGCGCATCAACGTGGACCGTAATTGCACTGACAGCTCCTGTTCTAGCCCGCCTGGCATTTGTGCCAAGACTAGGCGCAGTTTGCAGGTATAGTCAAGGGGCTGAGGCAGGAGTCAGGCCAACGGTGACCTGACCGGCATAAGGCTTGCGACAAATCTTGCCGTCAGTCAACTGTTTTGCGCAATCTGCCGGCGTGCATCAAGCTTGGATATTGCTTCATCCAGTTTATCAACATCGACATACTTGAGTGCCTGCATCTGTTGCAGGAATTCACTTGCGCAGTCACCCTCAGGGGCAAATATGCGATTGTCATCCAGCGCAGCCTGGAATTTCTCGCTGAGATCACGAAATGCCTTTTTGTCATCAACTTGTTGCTGATACTCCAGAATCTTGGGCGATTTCGGGTCTATGTCCTTGAGCATGCCCAAGTAGATAGTGGTGGCATACAGATAGCCGGCGTCAAGATTGGCGAGCACACGGTTTTCAACGCGATCCCGGATGATCTCTAGTTTGTTCAGCGCCGTCGTGTTTTGCGGATTGCCGGACAGCTCATGCATCACATCAAGCATGTCTTTTTGCAAGGCCGAATAGCCGGCAGTCTGCAATCCGGATTTACTTATCCCTGATTGCAGGGTGGGCATGCTCATGAACCAGTCTTCAGTATTGATGGAGATGTCCTGCAGACGCTTGACGCGCTCGGTGTTATCGAGCTTCGCCGCCACGATGTCATCAGCAGCAAACACGATTCCACTGAACATCATGGCCAACACCAGAATTGACAGGAACAGCAAACTTGGGCACAGGCAGGGACGAACTGTACAACACAGCTGTCGATAATCGTGATTTTGAGTAATGTCGTAATGGGTCATGTTGACCACCCCGTATGTCCTGTTTCGAGCCCTCCCTGGACAGATGAACGCTCGCAAACCACACAAGCAATAAAACTATTGTACTACTTTCGAATACTGCCAGCAAGACAGCAACATGGTCAGTCGTGTAAGAAAACGCTGTGTCGAAGTGTAAGAACACTGCTGTCACAGTGTTGTTTCCCTGGCTGTCATGCTGACATCGAAACGTCCTGTCCGGATGCTGACATGACAATCATCACATCGATTTACAGCCAGTTCACACTGTTGCGAGTCTGACTTGGCCTGCACAATGACAACAGATTCAAACATCCAGCATCTACCATGCACTCTAAAGCTGTCGCGACTTGTCGTAATCTCTCACATCGGTACCAGAATCATGCTGCCCTGGATGACATCAACCTGGATTTGCAGCCCGGAGAGATCACCGTGCTACTTGGCCCCAACGGCGCCGGCAAGACCACACTGATCCACCTGCTGCTGGGTCTTGTGCAAGTTCAGCAAGGCACAATCACAGTTTTGGGGCAGGCAGCAGGCCGACGCGAAGCTCGTCAACATACTGGTGTCATGCTGCAGATCAGCGGAGTACAGGACAATCTCACGGTGTTCGAGTTACTGCAGTTGTTTGTCAGTCTGTATCCGCGCGCCATGGAACTGGACAGGCTGCTGGCTGAAACCGATCTGCAGTCTCTGCACAACCGTCGCTTTGGCCAATTGTCGGGCGGCCAGCAACAACGCGTGCTGTTTGCCATCGCCTTGTGCGGCAATCCGCAGCTGCTGATTCTGGACGAACCCACTACGGGCATGGATCCTGCCGTGCGCCGACAAATTTGGAGCAGCCTCGAGCAACGTCGTAAGCGCGGCACCGCCATTTTGCTGTGTACACACGACATGCACGAGGCGGAACAACTGGCTGACCGCATTGTGCTGCTCAATCATGGTCGCGTCATCACCCACGACACGGCAGAACAGATTCGACGCCGGCTGCCCAGTCAGTTGATCAAGGTGCGCAGTAGCATCCAACTGACAAGTATCGCCGCATCAGACAATGTGCAGTCCATCAGTCGCACTGATGATCTTTTAACCATCTATTGCCATTTTGCTGAGCCGGTGGTGCGCGCGATCCTCAATGCAGACCCCGACGCCAGCGAGCTGGAAGTGACCGGCACCGATTTGGAAACGGCCTTTTTGGCACTGACCAAAGCAAACCCATCCACCGTAGAGGCCAAGCATGAGTAAGTCAGCAACAATAGAACAAATCCGTAGTCACTGGCTTGTCCTGGCGCGGTTCATCGAGTGCCAGTGGCTCAACCTGCTGCGCACGCCGGCCTACACGCTACCAACCCTGATGTTTCCGATCATGTTCTACAGCTTTTTCGGCCTGCTGATGATTCGCGGACAGGCGCAGTATCTGCTGTGCACGTTTGCCACTTTTGGCTGCATCGGTGCCGCGCTATTCGCCTTTGGTGTTGGCATCGCCACCGAGCGCGCCCAGGGCTGGCTGACATTGCTGCAAGCAACTCCGGCACCGATCGCTGCCGTGCTGGTCGGCAAGGGGTTCGGCGCCGCACTGTTTGCTGCCATCATCACGCTGATCATGTCTGTGCTGGCGGCGGTGTTCGGCGATGTACGCATGGCGACCGGACAATGGGCCGGCCTGTTGCTGGTGATGGTGTTGGGCAGCCTGCCATTTTCAGCGCTGGGTATCGGCCTGGGCATGAGCCTGGCACCGAATGCAGCACCGGCGGTACTGAACCTGATTTATCTGCCGCTGGGCTTTTTGTCCGGGCTGTGGATACCGGTCAGCCAGTTACCCGGCTGGCTGCAGGACGTGGCGGTGTGGCTGCCGCCTTATCACCTGGCGGAACTGGCCCTGCACGTGACCGGCACGCGCAGCGGCTCAGCGCTGATCAGCCTGGCCATTCTGACTGGCTATACGCTGCTGTTTGTGTTGTTTGCGGCCTGGGCCTGGCGCCGCCCCAAAACCAGTATGAACCAATGAAAAACCTGCTTGTACTTGTCTTTATACTGCTCATTCTGGTGACTGCTGTCTTCTTGTTGCCGGAACCCGCTGCACCGCCATCCGGTGTGGATGGTGCCGCTGCAATGGCCGAACCTGCTGCTACTGCGTCCGCTATCACAGTCATCCGCAATGTGCGGCTGTTTGACGGCGAACAGGTGCATGCAGCAACCAACCTGCTGTTGCGCGATGGTCTGGTGCACAGCATCGGCAGTGAACTCGACGTGCCGGCGGCGGCAAACGTGATCGACGCCACCGGCATGACCGCAGTTCCGGGCCTGATCGATGCCCATGTGCACAGTGTCGGCAGCGCTCGGGCCGATGCCCTGCGTTTCGGCGTAACCACCATGCTGGACATGTTCCGACCACCTTTTGATTTCGATCAGATGCATGCCGAGCGCGAATCCGCCGGACCCACCGAGCAAGCCGATCTGTTCTCGGCCGGGTTTCTGGCCACAGTCGCCGGTGGTCATGGCACGCAATACGGTATCGACGTGCCAACCTTGGCCGGGCCCGAAGCAGCATCCGAATGGGTGGCGGCGCGCAAGGCCGAAGGATCGGACTGGATCAAGATCATCATTGAACCCGGCTGGGGCAAGCGTGCCTTGCCAACATTGGACGCCGCTACGGTAACGGCGCTGATCGCGGCCGCGCACGCCAATGAGCTGATGGCGGTAGCGCATGTGTCCAGCTACGACGACGCACTGCTGGCCATCGAGTCCGGCATTGATGGTCTGGTGCATCTGTTCGGCGACCGTGAGGTGGATGCACCGTTTCTTGCAGCAGCGCAAGCAAACGGCATTTTCGTCGTCCCGACCACACCGGTATTGGCCGCTATCCATGGTCATGATGACACCGACTGGATACCGGCACATCCGTTGCTGGGACCACGCCTGACGGCCGCACAGCGCGAAAGCCTGGCGAGGCGTTTTCCAGCGCCAGACGACGACGGATCGGCGTGGTCGAATGTGCAGGCGAATGTGATCGCCATGCATGCGGCCGGGATACCGATCCTGGCCGGCAGCGATGCTCAGAATCCAGCCACCACCTATGGCGCCAGCCTGCATCACGCCCTGCGCCTGCTGGTCGGTACCGGTCTGACACCGCTGGCTGCACTGCGTGCGGCGACCAGAGCTCCAGCGAATGCATTCGGATTGCAGGGGCGAGGCTGCCTGAAGCCCGGCTGCCGTGCCGATCTGCTGCTCGTCAACGGCAATCCATTGCTCGATATCGAAGCGACCGCGATGATCGATGCGGTCTGGAAGAACGGTCACCGCATCGAGTTCAAATTGCCGGTTGCACCGGTCGACTCCGCAAGCGCGGATGCAACGCCGCAGAGCTCGATTGATCTGCTCTCCGCGCCGACGCGCTGGATGGCGGCGGCTGACGATTATATGGGTGGCAACTCAACTGCAAGCATCGCCTGGGTTGATGAGCACCAGACTCGCAGACTGAGTATCACCGGGCAGGTGGCTCCCGGCTATGCATTCCCTTATGCTGGTGCAATGTGGTTTACCAACACCATCCCGATGCAGCCGGTCGATCACAGCGCCATGACGCAACTGGTGCTGGAATTCGATGGCCCCGACAGTGACTATCAGGTGCTGCTGTTCAGCGGCGCAAACCAGTCTCTGCCCCCGGTACAAGTGCCGATCCAGGCTGGTCGGCCGAACACCATCCGACTGGATTCAATCAATCATCTGGATCTGGCCCGACTGCGCGCGATCGGCGTGTTCGCCAGCGGTTCGGAACGCGAGATCAAGTTCACGATCCAGCAGGCTCTACTGGAGTCAATGTGAAGTCGCAACTGCAGACGCTGCATTACTGGTTGCTGCCGGACAAACTCGGGGTGGGCTGGTTGCCGTATCTGTGGCTGGTCTATCTGGGCTTTTTCTTCATTGAGTATTTTTTTCGCCCGGCCAGCCTGCTGGAGTGGATCGCCGTCGCCGCCACGGTGTTGACGTTTCTGCTGCTGTATTTCAGCTGCTATCGTCGACGCGGCAACGTCGCGTTACTGCACATCGGCCTGTTGGCGCTGCTGGCGATGACCTGGGCGCCGTTCAATGCCGGCTCCAGCGTGCTGTTCATCTACGCGGCCAGCTTTGCCTACTTGACTGGTGCGCCCGCAAGATCGGCCTGGGTAGTGGCTACAATCGGCTTGCTGGCAGCGCTTACTGCGTGGTTGGCACAGCCCACGTTGATATACTGGCTACCGGGTGCGGCCATCAGCGTCGTGATCGGTGTGGCCAACATATTTTTCGGTGAAAACGAGCGCAAAAATGCCGAACTGCGTCTATCCCAGGCAGAGATCAAGCGCCTGGCCAAGGTCGCCGAACGTGAGCGTATCGCCCGCGATCTGCACGACGTTGTCGGCCACACGCTGTCGCTGATTGTAGTCAAGAGCGCCCTTGCTGGGAGATTGTTGCAGCAAGACAAGGAACTGGCCAAAGCCGAAATCCAGTCCATCGAGGACACCGCCCGCGCCTCATTGCAGGAAGTGCGCAAGGCCATCAGTGGCCTGCACGAACAGTCACTGCATGAAGCACTGGCACAGGCTGAAATGAGCCTGCAGTCGGCCGAAGTTTTCTTGCAGCTGGAAGTGGACGATGATTTGCAACTGCCACAGCGCGATGCAGCGATGCTGGGTCTGGTGATCCGTGAGGCCTGCACCAACATTATCCGCCACGCCGGTGCCCAACATTGTCGGATAGCATTGCAATATGACCGTAGCAGAAAAAAAATATGGCTGGAAATCTGTGATGACGGGGGTGGTGTGATTCAGCCGCATGGCAACGGCGTCGAGGGCATGCGCGCACGCATGGAGTCACTGGGAGGTCAGCTGCAGATAGACAACAAGCAAGCCGGCAGACTGTGCGGCTGGATACCTGTGCAATGATTGGATTTAAGTCGTGATCACACTTTACCTGGCCGAGGATCAGACCTTGTTACTGAGCGCGCTGGCCAGCCTGCTGGAACTGGAGCCAGACATCAAGGTGCTGGGCAAGGCTGGCGATGGCGACACAGCGCGTCGTGAAATTGCTGCTCTACGACCGGACATCGTGGTCAGCGATATCGAGATGCCGGGTATGTCCGGACTGGAATTGGCCGAGTGCCTGCACCACGAAACCCCGGTCATGCAGGTGGTGATTTTGACAACCTTCGCTAGACCCGGCTACCTGCGCCGGGCGCTGGAGGCCGGTGTGCGCGGCTATCTGATCAAGGACACACCGGCGGAGCAACTGGCATCAGCACTGCGCCGGATTCACCGCGGTGAGCGCGTCATTGATCCAGAGCTGGCGCTGACTGCATTTGACAGCAAGGATCCGCTCAGTGAACGTGAGCGACAAATATTGCGTCTGGCCGGTAACGGCCTGAGCAATGCCGATATTGCCAGGCAACTCCATCTGGCCGAAGGCACGGTACGCAATTACCTGTCGGAGGCCATCAGCAAACTGCACGCAGACAATCGCATTGAAGCCTGGCGCATCGCCCGCGATCAGGGCTGGTTATGATGGGAATGATAAGTCAATCGATGACTTAGCTCCGCTATGGAGCGTCCGGCAAACCTTCACGCCGCCATGCTGGCGATCGCTATTGAAGGCATTTCGCCCTATTATTAACCCGGCAATCAAACAGATTGCCGGGTTAATAATAGGGCCGAAGGTCCGGGGCCGCGTAGCGAAGCCGTTTGCGGACATGAGCCGCAAACGGCGTGCAACGAATACCATAGGTATTTCGTTGCCAGTTTAATATTTCGAGCTGTAGGACGCGCTGAAGGACGCACTGGCATTTGCTGCTGGATTATGTCTATTCACGCTCACACCCTGCTCGTGCTGAATGTGCAGATGACTCTCACTTTGACTTGCTCGCTCGTGGCCTGCCGCAGGCGCTTGTGCTCGGCTTTGATCACTACTGCCCAACAGCAGCAGCGCGAGCAACAAGGCAATGAGCCGGAACCATCCGGCGAGTCCGGTTGGGAGGCGGGGAAATGCGGTTGTGCGCGACTGGATCCTGGTGTCGACGGCGTTGACCGCGGCATGGTCGGTGACGTAGTGCTTCATCATGTAAACCCCATATATGTGAATATATATTCACACCCTACATTAATCCAGCTTCAATAGCAAGTCTGATTGTGACCATTTGTCCGCAGCCGGTCAGAGCCAAGGAATCATTGCAGCGGGAGCGGCAGGTATGACGCCATACTGCCAGCTCTGACACTAAAGCTGACAAAAAAAACCGGCCGCTCAAGGCGGCCGGTGAATCTTCACTTCTGGTCAGTCAATTATTGTTGTTGTTATTCATTACTGAGTAATGACTTCAATGTCATCGATGTACCAGCCCAGGAAGTCATTGGATACTCCATCCACACTGTCAAACTCAAAGCGCACCCTGAACTGCGAGCTGATAAAGGCAGACACATCAAAATCCTCCAGGATATAGCCTGAAGGGTTGCCGCTGCGCGCGTCCCATTGCTGCAGGGTGGTCCAGCTGCTGCCATTGTTGCTGCTGACCTGAACGCGCATGATGTCAAATTCGCCATTGAATGACTCTACCTGCCAGGTATGACTGAACATCAAGGTAGCAGAGCCGGCGCCAGACAAATTGATGGTTGGTGACCTTACCCAACCTGTGGCCTGGGCACCGGTGTCATAGTCGCAGTTTGGTGTGGCGCGGCTGAAGCCCAACTTGAAAGTGCCAGACGCGGCACTAAGGCAATCAGATGACAGGCGCCACAGATCAGCAGAGCTGCTGGATTTATTCCACCCTGTGGCGGTACCGGCATCAAAGTTGGCACTGAATACGGTTGTGGAACCGCCACCACCACCACCGCCACCAGAACCGGAGGTCAGGCTGTACAGCATCAGATTCGGTGAACCGCTGCCCGGGTTGGTAACCACACCAGGGGTAGCATTGGCCGTCAACAAGTCAGCCAGCTGGCCCGGAGACGCTGCTGGGTTTTCATCCAGCAACAAGGCGGCAACACCTGCTACATGCGGCGATGCCATGGAAGTACCATTGATGGTGTTGGTGGCAGAATTGCTGGTCGACCAGGTAGAAGTAATGTTCACACCCGGCGCAAATATTTCCAGGCAGGTGCCGAAATTGGAGAACGAAGCACGGCGATCAGAGCTGTCCGTGGCACCGACTGTGTAAGCACTGGCCGCTCGCGCTGGCGATGAATTACAAGCATTCTGATTTTCATTGCCACCGGCTACCACGAACAATACGCCTTGATTGGTGGCATTGTTAACCGCGTTATCCAGCGCGGTGGAAGCGCCGCCACCAAGACTCATGTTGGCGACCGCCGGCAATACAGCATTGTTGGCTACGTAGTCGACGCCAGCAATGACGCCGGAATTGCTGCCTGAGCCATTGCAACCGAGTACGCGCACTGCAAACAGCTCGACATTTTTCGCTACACCATAGGTGTTGCTGCCGACCGTACCGGCCACGTGGGTTCCATGACCATGGCAATCATTCGCACCATTGCCATCATTGATTGCCGTGAAGGCAAGATTCACGCGACCACCGAAATCGTTGTGTGATGCACGAATACCGGTATCCACCACATAGGCATTGACCCCGGTGCCATCAAAGTTATAGGTGTAGCTGTTATTCAGCGGCAGATTGCGCTGATCTATACGATCCAGGCCCCAGGTTACCGGAGACTGCACAGCCTTGATAGACATGGTCTGATCCGCTTCGATGAAGTCCACATCAGGGTGTCTGGACAATGCCTGGGCATCTTTTTCACTCATCTGTACGGCAAATCCGTTCAGCGCACGCTGAAAGACCTGTTGCACCCGGCCGTTGTAGCTACTGGCCAGGGTCTGGGCGATGTCCGCTGCACGGGTGCCATTATCGTGCAGCACGACAATGTACTGCCCTTTGATGCGGTTCGGATTATCCAGTCCAAGAATAGCCGTCTTCGGTTGCTGCTTGTCCAGGCTCACTTGCGCCTGCACCGACTGTTGTGGCAATACCATAATCAGTAACAGCAGAATTGGTAATTGAATCCATTTAATGTACATATACATACTCCATTAAGTAATATCTCATTTAGTCATATCAAAATCCGCCGCAAGGCGGGCTTGCTTTTGATCCATTAGTGGCTGCCAATGGCAGCACAGGATCAAAACCTGGAAAGCTCAATGCCAGACTCGTTACCAGGTATGGATTCTCTACTCTGGTCGACTGCCAGACCCACGATCGCTGCACAAGCAGCAATGCTTGACTCTGGTCGGCTTGTTTAAGGGTCTAATCTGCGTTTTGGGTGACTTCCTTGTTCGAGCTTTTTTTAATACTTATGAAGTATATGATGCACGTGCTGGATAATTCTCCCACCTGGCAGAACTTCAGGATTCAAAATCAGCCCATATCAATTCTGCGCCACGCGGCACGATAATTTTGCATAATGGCATGCAACACAGCTTGAGAGAGCAACGGATGGATTACGATCAAACCCTGTATGAACTGCGTATCGAGCTGGTCAAGCTGCAGCGGCATTGCATCAGTCGCGAAGAGCGTCTGTTGGTGATCTTTGAAGGTCGCGACGCGGCCGGAAAGGATGGCACCCTGAGGCGCATCATCCGCCACCTCAGCCCCAGAGATTACCGCGTCGTGGCTTTGCCCAAGCCATCTGACCGGGAGCGCAGTCAGTGGTATTTTCAGCGCTATACCGGGTATCTGCCGGCGGCCGGGGAAATGGTGTTTTTCAACCGCAGTTGGTACAACCGCGCTGGCGTCGAGCCGGTCATGGGCTTTTGCAACGAACAAGAGTACCAGCGCTTCATGACCACCGTACTGGCTTACGAAGCCATGCTGATCCAGTCCGGTATTCGTCTGATCAAATACTATCTGGACATCAGCCATGACGAACAGGAGGCACGTCTGCAGGAGCGTCAGGACAACCCGCTGAAACAGTGGAAGATCAGTCCGATAGATGCCGTGGCACTGGACAATTGGGACAACTACACCAGACACCGCGATGCCATGCT
>JAJFKZ010000027.1 GCA_021772955.1 Gammaproteobacteria bacterium
AGCGGCGCGGGCATGATGGAATGCAAGAAGGCGCTGGTTGAATGTGATGGCGATCTGGAAGCCGCCATCGAGCAACTGCGTAAATCCGGGCTGGCCAAGGCCGACAAGAAATCCGGTAGGGTTGCGGCAGAAGGCATCATCACCATCGCCGAAGATGATCAGCAGGCGGTACTGGTTGAGATCAATTGCGAAACCGATTTCGTCGCCAAAGATGATTCATTCCAGAAATTTGTCATGCGTGTGCAGCAAGCGGCATTGCAGTCGTCAGGTGACGATATCGCGGCGTTGCTGGCGCAGGCTGATGCTGGGGGCAGCAGCCTGGAACAGGCGCGCCAGGAACTGGTGGCTGTGATTGGCGAAAACATCCAGGTGCGGCGCGTGCTGCGCATGAGCAAGCAACAGCACACGGTCGGCAACTACATTCACGGTGGTCGGATCGGTGTTCTGGTTGCTGTTGCTGGTAGCGATGAAGCGGTTGCACGCGATGTTGCCATGCACATTGCCGCCTTTTCACCGGCCTTCATCAGTGCCGATGAAGTTCCTGCAGAAGTGCTGGCGAAGGAAAAAGAAATTCTGATTGCCCAGGCAGCCGATTCCGGCAAGCCGGCGGACATCATCGAGAAAATGGTCAGTGGTCGATTGCGCAAGCAGGTTGACGAGATGACGCTGCATGGCCAGCCATTCGTCAAGGACAACGATATTACGGTGGGCCAGTGGCTGCAGCAGCAGGGTGCTGAAGTGAAAGCCTTTGCGCGCCTGGCTGTTGGCGAAGGAATCGAGAAGGAAACCATTGATTTCGCTACCGAGGTGATGCAGCAGGTCAAGGCCAGCTGAAGCTGGCGTGGCATAGACGATGGAAAAAGCACCAGCATTTCAACGCATTCTTGTCAAGCTCAGTGGTGAGGCACTGCTGGGCGAAGAAGACTATGGTATTGATCCGAAAGTGATTCAGCGCATGGCTGCTGAACTGAAAGCGGTCAATGAGGCGGGTGTGGAGATCGGTATCGTTATCGGCGGTGGCAATATTTTTCGTGGTGCCGGATTGGCGGCTTCCGGCGTTGACCGGGTCACCGGTGATCACATGGGCATGCTGGCCACGGTGATCAATAGCCTGGCTCTGCAAGATGCACTGGAAAGCGTCGGCGTGACCACGCGTGTGATGTCGGCCATCTCAGTACGCGATGTGTGCGAGGATTATATTCGTCGTCGCGCCGTTCGCCATCTGGAGAAAAAACGCGTGGTGATCTTTGCGGCCGGCATCGGGAATCCGTTCTTTACTACCGACTCTGCTGCCAGCCTGCGTGCCATTGAGATTGGTGCTTCGGTGATGATCAAGGCCACCAAGGTCGATGGCATCTACAGTGGCGACCCGAAGAAGAATGCGGACGCAGTTCGCTATGAACAGATCAGTTACGACGAAGTCATCAACCGCAAGCTGGCGGTGATGGACACCAACGCGGTGGTACTGTGCCGTGATCAGAACATGCCAATTCGCATCTTCAACATGTTCCGCCCGGATGCATTGATTCGTCTGGTCAGCGGTGAAAACATCGGTACCTTGGTGACACAATAAGCGCAGAGATTCGGCATAGACAACACCGGCTGCTAGAATCCATCAGGGTGACCCGGCGGCGACGACTCTTTGGCAGTAACCGTATCAGGGTACACTATGCAGCGGCCCGGAAAGTTTGGAACAGCAACCATGTTGAATGAGATCTACAAGGATGCCGATCAGCGCATGCACAAAAGCACTACCGCTTTGCATCAGGCATTGATCAAAATCCGTACCGGTCGAGCACACCCCAGCCTGCTCGATCACATCAATGTCAGTTATTACGGGGCCGATGTGCCTTTGCATCAGGCTGCCAATGTCAGCATCGAAGATGCGCGCACGATCGCAGTAACACCGTTTGATCGCAGCATGATTCAGGCCATCGAAAAAGCCATCATGACTTCAGATCTGGGCTTGAATCCAGTGACCGCAGGTACCGTTATCCGCGTACCATTACCGGCGTTGACCGAAGAACGTCGGCGTGATCTGGTCAAAGTGGTACATACCGAGGGCGAAAGCGGCAAGATTGCAATCCGCAATATCCGTCGAGATGCCAACACCACCGCCAAGGAGTTGCTCAAGGACAAGGCCATCACCGAGGACGAGGAACGTCAGGCCGAGCAACGCATCCAGGAATTGACCGACAAGCATATCGCTGCTGTGGATGAGCAGGTGGCGGTCAAGGAAAAGGAATTGATGGAAATCTGATCCTGCTCACAGATACCGTTGCCAGCTCATGACCAAACCCAATCCAGCACTGCCCCGACACATTGCACTGATCATGGATGGCAATGGTCGCTGGGCCAGGTCCAGAGGTCTGCCGCGCAATGCCGGACACCAAAGCGGTTTGAAAACCCTGCGCAAGATATTGCGTTCCGTGCATCATTACGGCATCGACTGCGTCACCGTATTTGCCTTCAGCAGCGAAAACTGGCGGCGTCCGGAGCAAGAGGTCAGCCTGCTGATGGACCTGCTGGTGCGCGGCTTGAGAAAACATGTCTCGGAATTGCATCAGCGCAATGTGCGGGTTCGCTTCATAGGCAACCGTGCGCGCCTGCCCAATGAACTGGTAGCGCAGATGCAGCACAGTGAAGAGCTGACCTGCAACAATACAGGTTCCTGCCTGAATGTGGCCATCGATTATGGCGGTCAATGGGATGTTGCGCAGGCCGCCGCAGCTGCGGCTAAAGCCGATCCACATGGTCATGTTGACGCAGAGAGTCTCAGTCGGCATTTGAGTCTGGCGGAATTTCCGGATCCTGACTTGCTGATTCGCACCGGTGGCGAAAAGCGGCTGAGCAATTTTTTGCTGTGGCAACTGGCCTACACCGAACTGTATTTTACCGATGTTTTCTGGCCGGATTTTTCCGAGCAGCATCTGCTTGCCGCCTTACGCAGCTACGCTGAGCGTGAGCGGCGCTTTGGCCAGGTCACTGAAGTTATCTGTGACGGCCGTGATAAGCAGCCTGAGGCAAGCGGTTTTAGCGTGATTGGTTCCGGTGCTTAGTACCAGAATTGTCACAGCGGTGCTGATAGCAGTGCCCATGTTGCTGATGCTGTTTCTGCTACCACCGCACTGGTGGCAGGCCCTGGTTGCCGCAGTCATGCTGTTGACCAGCTGGGAGTTGCTGCGGTTGGCTGGTTACAGCTTTGCCAACACGGCCAGCGCGGTGTTGCTGCTCACGACGGTGGCACTGGTCATCGTCAGTCTGCTGTATTTGCCCGCAGCCTGGCAGTGGTGGATCATTGTGGCCTGCTGTGGCAGCTGGTTGCTGGTAATTACGCAGCTGGTGCGAGCGCAGACCGTGATCCACAGACAATGTTGGAGTCGCGCCATACGGGTGCTGCTGGGGGCACTGTTTGTGGTCCCCACAGTGATTGTTTTCGGCACCATGCAGACCGACAGTCCATGGCTGTTGCTGGCCTTGTTGAGCCTGGTCTGGGCTGCAGATGTGTTTGCGTACTTTGTGGGCAAGGGCATCGGTGGCATCAAGCTGGCCAGCAATATCAGCCCGAACAAAACAGTTGCCGGATTGATCGGTGGTATGCTGGGGGCCTTGCTGATTGCGGCTGGCTGGATTTGGTATCTGCAGTTGCCCAGGCCGTGGCTGATTCTGACTGCCGCGCTCATCATTGCGCTGATCTCGGTGGCCGGCGATCTGCTGGCCAGCCTGCTGAAACGCCAGGTTCAGCGCAAGGACAGCAGCAGCCTGTTGCCGGGTCATGGCGGTCTGGTGGATCGCCTGGACAGCCTGATGGCGGCGGCACCCTTTTATGCCCTGACAGTTAAACTGGCGGTTTCGCCCATGTTGCAATAATGATAAAAAATGTTCTCCTGATTTCTTCCGCGCGGTTCAACCGAGGTGTTGCCAATGCTGGCTGATGTTGCTGGTTCAATCTGGTGGCTGCTGGTAGTCTTGGGACTGCTGGTCACATTTCATGAGTTTGGGCACTTCTGGGTGGCCAGGCGCATGGGGGTCAAGGTGCTGCGGTTTTCTATCGGTTTTGGCAAGCCACTGTATACCCGCACCGCAGCTGATGGCACCGAGTACGTACTTGCAGCCTTGCCATTGGGCGGTTACGTCAAGATGCTGGATGAGCGCGAGGGCCCGGTTGCTACGGCTGATCTGGACCAGGCGTTCAACCGCAAGTCACTGCTGGCACGTACTGCCATCGTCGCTGCCGGACCGGTGTTCAATCTGATTTTTGCGATCCTGGCGTTCTGGATCATGTTCATGCTGGGTACCCAGGAAATGCGTCCGGTGATCGGTGCGGTAGACGGATTTGCAGCGCAATCCGGTTTGCCGGCAAACAGTCAGATCACCGCCGTCGGCGATAAGCCGATGGCCACCTGGACGCATGTGGTGCTGGCTTTGATGGGTCCGGCGCTGGATGGGGATGAGGTCACCTTGCAGCTGCAAACTGGCAACAGCGCAGAGACCACCGGCGCAGCGGGACAACAGGTGCAACGGCGACTGGACTTCTCGCGCTTGTTGAAGCCGGTGGACGAGGCCAATCTGCTGGCCGACATCGGGCTGCACCCCTGGCAGTTCACCATGGACATGCCGCCAGTTCTGGGGCAGCTGACTGAATCCGGTGCAGCTGCTGCTGCCGGTTTACAGATCGGTGACCGCATCAGCTCAATCGCAGGTCAACCGGTGGCCAGCTGGTATGAATTGAGTCAGGCCATCGACCAGCACGCCAAAGCCGGAGTGCCGTTGCGCCTGGAACTGATTCGAAATGATGCAATACTGACCGTGGCACTGGTTCCACAGCAGTCCGAAACTGACAGTCGAGTATTGCTGGGGATTGGCGCCGTGCAACCGGAACCAGCCACGGTTGAGGGTTGGCGAGCAGCCTATTTCTTCAACTGGCACTATGGGCCAATTGCAGCGTTTTCAGCCGCCGGCGGTGAATTGTGGCGTTTGACCACCAGCACCATGGGAATGCTTGGTAGAATGCTGTCTGGTAACGCATCGGTAAAGAACCTGTCGGGCCCGATTACCATCGCGCAGTTGGCCAATGAATCAGCAGCGATGGGCTTGTCCAGGTTCCTGTTTTTTCTCGGGCTGCTGAGCTTGTCGCTGGCGATATTGAATCTGCTACCGATACCGATGCTGGATGGAGGCCATCTCATGTATTATGCTGTGGAAGCGGTCACTGGCAATCCGGTCAGTGAGCGAGTCCAGATGATTGGCCAGGGCATAGGACTGCTGTTGCTTGCGGTTCTTATGGGTCTGGCCTTCACTAACGATATTTTACGCTTGCTGACATAAACTGCTCGGCACATTTTTATCCGCTGACACGTAAACGGAGCCATTCTTGAGATTTCGAATCATTCTGCTAGCGACGATCTGCCTGTTACTATCAAATGATTTGCTGGCACAGGATAGCGACAGCTTTGTCATCAGTGACATACGCATCACCGGCCTGCAGCGAATTGCCGAAGGTACCGTGCTCACTTTTCTGCCGTTTGAAGTGGGCGATCGACTGGATTCCCGTACCAGCAGACTGGCCATCCGGGAACTGTTTCGCAGCGGCTTCTTTCAGGATGTGCAACTGGGCCGCGAAGGCGACATGCTGGTGATCAGCCTGAAAGAGCGGCCGGCCATTGCCAGTCTCAGTTTTGTCGGCAACAAGGCCATCGAAACGGGATCCTTGCAGGCGGCACTGGGCGGCATTGGTCTGGCCGAAGGTGAAACGTTCGATCCGGTGGCGCTGGGGCGCGTCGAGCAGGAACTGGTACGGCAATACTTCAATCAGGGCAAGTACGGCGTTACCGTGGATGCCCAGGTGACCGAATTGGACCGCAATCGCGTACGTCTGGCGATTGTTATTGATGAGGGCAAGACCGCCAAGATCAAGCACATCAATGTGGTTGGCAACACGGTGTTTTCCGATGCCCAGTTGACCGAGGAATTTGAATCCTCCACCGGCGGTGGCCTGTTTTCCTTTTTCAGCAGTGAGGACCAGTATTCGCAGGAAAAGCTCAGCGGCGATCTGGAAAAGTTGCGCTCTTTTTATCAGGATCGTGGTTACGTGGATTTCTCCATTGAATCGACCCAGGTTTCCATCAGCCAGGACAAACGCTCGGTCTTTATCACAGCCAACATCCGTGAAGGTGATGTCTACACTCTCAATGAGGTCAAACTGACCGGGGAACTGATTCTGGATGAGGTGGTACTGCGCAGGTTATTGCAGACGCGTCAGGGCCAGATTTTTTCACGCGGCCAGATGGAACGCAGCATCGATAATATCACTGCGGTACTCGCCAATGTTGGCTATGCCTTCGCCAACGTTACGCCGCTTCCGGATATTCAGAACGACGATCGTACCGTGAACCTGACCTATGTGGTCGACCCCGGCAAGCGCGTGTATGTGCGGCGCATTCTGTTTCAGGGCAACACCAAGACCAAGGACGAAGTTCTGCGCCGCGAGATGCGACAATTCGAAGGCGCCTGGTTTTCCCAGGCCGCTGTGGATCGCTCCAAACTGAGATTGGATCGGCTCGGCTATTTTGAGGAAGTCAACGTGGAGACGCCAGCGGTATCAGGCTCTGATGATCAGGTCGATGTCATCGTCAGCGTGACCGAACGGGCATCAGGCAGTGTTTCCTTCAGCGTCGGTTTTTCGCAGGTGCAGAATTTCATATTCTCAGCTTCAGTTCAACAGGACAATTTCCTCGGCAGCGGCAAGAATGTCGGCCTGTCGCTGTCGCGCAGTTCAGTGTTGTCCTCTATCGCGGTCAATTACACCAATCCTTACTGGACCGATTCCGGTGTCAGTCGTGGTTTTTTTGCCAGTTACAGTGAATTCAATCCCGGTGGTGCCAATATTTCGGTCTTTTCCACGGACAGTCTCAGTGCTGGCGTCAACTTCGGACTGCCATTGTCGGAAGTGGATTTCCTCAATACCGGGCTGTCCTTCACCAGTCGTGATGTCAACGTCGGCCGAGCCACGCTGGAGCGGCGCGACGAGTTTGGTCAGTGCTTCAATGATCTGGACAAGGACGGCATCTGCGATGAGATCCTGTTTGTAGCAGATGCGCCGTTTGGTAATTCGCTCGATTTTGATGGTGATGGCGTGCTCACCTCATCCGAGCGTTCCGTGAGCAGCTATGAAATCACCGCTGGCTGGAGCCGGGATACCACCAACAGCTTTCTGTTCCCAAGCCGTGGTTCCAAGCAATCACTGTCACTGGAGGTTACAGGTCCCGGCAGTACCCGTGATTTTTACAAGGCATTCTATCGGTTTTCGACATTCTGGCCGGTGTTCGGTGATTTTGTCATTGGTTCACGCATCAATCTGGCCCAGGGTGACAGCTTTGACAATTTTGACAGCAGCAGACTTGCAGAGCCTGGATCAACCCAAAGGCTTGCTGGTGAATGCAACGCAAATGACATTATCGGCATCGACAGCGGCTTGCCATTCTTTGAACATTTTTTCGGCGGTGGTACGCGAGACATTCGTGGTTTCAATGACAATACATTGGGTCCTAAAGATCAATTCTGTCGCGCCGTGGGTGGTGACTTCAAGGTCAGTGGTGGTGTCGAGCTGAGCATGCCGGCACCGTTTGGTGGCGGCGGTTCCAAGATCGGTTTATTCACTGACTTTGGCAATGTGTACGAGGACATCGGTGCTTTTGAGCTGAGTGAAATACGCGCCTCGGCCGGTTTTTTCATGACCTGGCAGGCGCCGGTTGGCCCGATTACGATCAGCCTGGGCAGAGCGTTTCGCGACAAGGAAGGCGATGATACCCAGACCTTGCAGTTCTCATTTGGCACCATTTTCTGATGTCAGTGGTGCTTCTACCTGATAATGACGGATGCAGTTGATCTGTCAGCGTTCAGGGCCAGGTGTGGCGCGCAGAGAATGGCCTGAGTCCGTTACCAGCGTTGCAACATCACAGGAACACTACACTAGCAGCTGATTGTCCGATGTATGCATGATTATGGCAAACTATGGCAATGCTGACATTGTTTCTGCGCTTATTCATCATCGCACTGGTATGGGTGACTGTCCCCATAGCACCCTTGGCTGCGCAGCAAACGACATTGAAAATCGGTTATGTGGATATGCGGCAACTGCTGGATCAGGCGCCGCAAATCACGCTCAGTCGCGAGGGCATAGATCGTGAGTTTAGGCCCCGAAATGATGCCATCGCCGCTGATGAGCAGCGCTTGCAGGGCTTGACCAGGCAACTGCAGAGTGCCGGTGGGGACAGTCTGGTACTGCAAAATCAGATCCGTGATCTGCAGCTGTCCATCAATCGCCGACGCGAGGACTTGCGCCAGGAAATCCTGTTTCGTCGCAATGAAGCCATACAGAGTCTGGAGGACGACATCAATACAGCGGTCGCAGCTGTGGCGACCCAGCAAGACTATGATCTGATCTTGTCCAGTCCGGTGATTTATGCCAATGACCGTATCGACCTGACCAGTCTGGTGTTAGAGAAACTGCAGCAGCAGGCGCGCCTGGATGGGCTGGATTGAGATGGCCATAGCCACACTCAGGTCGTGGACCCTGGCAGAGATTGCGGCCAGGTTCGATTTGTCCTTCCAGGGCGAAGCGCAGACCACGATAACCGGCATTGCCACGCTCAACAATGCCAGCGAACACGATCTGACATTTTTTGCCAACCCGTTGTACCGTGAAAAGCTGCGTGACTGTCGGGCGGCGGCAGTGGTCATGAATGCAGATGCTGCCCGTGACTACGCGCAGGCCTGTCTGATCAGTGCCCAGCCCTATCTGGCTTTTGCCAGAATCGCCACGGTTTGCGCACAGCACAGCACTGCACAAGCGAGCGGGATTCATGCCAGTGCGGTGATTGCCGAGGATGTCCAGTTGTCAGCCGATGTCAGTATTGCCGCGCAAGTAGTCATTGGCAGCGGTTGCGAGATTGGTGCCGGTAGCAGTATCGGTGCTGGCACGGTACTGGAGCCTGGGGTCATCGTCGGTGACCATTGCACCATCATGGCGCGCTGCTGGCTGGGTGCAGGAACCAGACTGGGTGATCGCGTACGCGTGCATCCTGGTGCGGTACTTGGCAGCGACGGCTTCGGTCTGGCATGGTCTGGGCATGGCTGGGAAAAAGTGCCGCAATTGGGTGGCTTGTTGATCAGCGACGACTGTGAAATCGGTGCCAATACCACGATTGATCGCGGCAGTATTGATAATACCGTACTGGAGGCTGATGTAAGGCTGGATAATCAGATCCAGATTGCGCACAATGTACACATTGGCGAACACACTGCAATAGCCGCATGCACGGGGATCGCTGGCAGTACCCGGATCGGTCAACGCTGCCTGATCGGCGGTGGTTGCGGAATCGGCGGACATTTGCATATCGCTGATGATATTGAGCTGACCGGCATGAGCATGGTCACCCGATCTTTAACCCAGGCTGGTGCCTATGGCTCGGCGATACCAGTCGAGCCGGTCAGAACATGGCGCCGAAATATGGCCAGATTGCGAAATCTGGACCGCTTGATTCGTGAATTGATGAATGGAAACAAACATGCTTGATACGCAATACGATCCTGACAGTGGTTTCGGCATAGATCGAATCAGACAATTGTTGCCACACCGCTACCCATTCTTGCTGGTGGATCGCGTGTTGGGGGTTACACTAAAACCGGAAGCACGCATCGCCACGGTCAAGAATGTGACCGCAAACGAGCCATACTTCACGGGTCACTTCCCCGAGCATCCGGTATTGCCGGGCGTCATCATGATCGAAATCCTGGCGCAAAGTGCGGGCATCATTACCATGCTCACGCATGAAGAGCTGGGTCAGGAGACGCATCAGTTTTATCTGGCCAAGGTCGATAACGCGCGCTTCCTGAGGTTGGTGCAGCCGGGCGATCAACTGATCGTGCACGCCATGCAAAAGCGCACTATACGCGGTATGGGCATTTATTCAGCGGCCGGTTATGTGGACGGCGAAATAGCCATCAGCGCGGATTTCATGTGTGCAGCTCGAGCCTGACCACTAAAGTACAATCCTGACAGGTACGCGTCACCATGAAGGTTCATGCCAGCGCATTGGTGGATCCCCAAGCGACACTTGCCGAAGATGTCGAAGTGGGTCCGTACAGCATCATCGGACCCCAGGTCAGCATCGGCGCGGGTACCAGAATCGGCGCGCATGTGGTCTTGACCGGGCGTACCAGCATCGGTGAACACAACCGTATCTTTCAGTTCTGTTCGCTGGGCGAGGAACCGCAGGACATGAAATATGCCGGTGAGGATACCAGTCTGGTGATCGGCAACCATAACACCATTCGGGAGTATTGCACGTTCAACCGGGGCACGCTGCAAGGTGGCGGGGAGACCCTGATCGGGGATCACAACTGGATCATGGCTTATGTGCATATCGCCCATGATTGCCGGGTTGGTAATCGCACGGTGTTTGCCAACAATGCCAGTCTCGCCGGCCACGTCAGTGTTGATGATTGGGTGATTCTTGGTGGCTTCTCGGTGGTGCATCAATACTGCTCCATAGGTCAGCACAGTTTTTTGTCGTTCGGCAGCAAGATAAATCAGAGCGTACCGCCGTACGTGGTTACCGGCGGTGACAGCGCGCGTGCCCGGGGAATCAACAGCGAAGGCTTGCGCCGTCGCGGATTTGACAGTGCCAGAATTCGTTTGCTCAAGCGTGCCTACACGCTGCTGTACCGCAGAGACCTGCCGTTGGAAGACACCGTGGCAGAGCTGCAGGGACTGGCTGGTGAATCAGCGGATATCCAACCGATTGTGGATTTCCTGGCGCAGACTCAGCGCAGTTATATCCACTGAGCCATGGCTGCACCGCGGCTTGTGCTGATCGCCGGAGAGACTTCCGGTGATCATTTGGGCGCAAATCTTGTACAGTCGCTGAGCGAGCGCGAGCCGCTGCTGGAGCTGGCCGGTATCGGCGGGCCACGACTGCGACAACTGGGGCTGCAGGGCTGGTGGACGACCGAGGAATTGACTGCATTTGGTCTGGTTGAGGTGCTGCGTCATCTGCCGCGTCTGTTGCGCTTGCGCAAACAATTGCTGCGCAAGATCATAGCCTGGCAGCCGGATCTGGTGATCACTATCGATGCGCCGGATTTCAACTTGCCGTTGGCTCGTCGTTTGCGCTCCCATGGAATCAAGGTCGTGCATTACGTCTGCCCGTCGGTGTGGGCCTGGCGTCAGGGGCGGGTGAGCACGCTGCGCCAGGCTGCGGATATGACCCTGTGCCTGTTGCCATTCGAGGCGCAGTTTCTGCATCAGCATCAGGTGCCAGCGCGCTTTACCGGGCACCCATTACGAACGCAGATGCAGGCCTTCATGCAGCAGCCCGAGCAGCAACCACAGGCCATTCGTGAACAACTGCAGTTGCATTCCACGGCGCCGGTCGTCGCGCTGTTGCCCGGCAGTCGCAGCAGTGAAATTCGCACGCTGTGGCCACTGTTTTTGCGTGCCGCATCACAATTGCCAGCCGCAGTGCAACTGCTCACTTGTGCAATCAATCCACAACAGCTGGCCTGGATGCAAGCGCAGCAACAGTTGCTGCTACCGCAAGCGCGCATGCACTGGCTGGATCCACAGCAGCATGGCAGTTGGCGTGCCTTGCTGGCCGCTGATGCGGCAATGCTGTGTTCTGGCACGGTAACGCTGGAGGCCTTGCTCGTGGCCACGCCGATGCTGGTCGCGTATCGCATGCATGCGCTGAGCTGGTTCCTGCTCAAGCATCTGCGCTTGTACAAGGCCAAGTATGTCAGTCTGCCGAATTTACTGGCCGGTCGCTTACTGGTGCCGGAGTTGCTGCAAGGCGCAGCCAACGCCAGCACACTGGCGACGACCTGTGCTGAGTTGTTGTCCGCCCAAGGCGCGAGCATGCGTGAGCAGCTGCAGAACTTGAACCGCCAATGGCAAAGCCAGGCTGATGACAACACTGACGCTGCCGGTGTGGTATTGGAAATGCTTGGACGAGTACCCAATTGAATGCTCATAGCCGGGGTGGATGAAGCTGGACGCGGTGCATTGGCCGGGCCGGTGGTGGTGGCGGCGGTGATCTTGCATCGGCAGCATGATCAGACTTTAGCCAGCGACACATGGGCCGGTCTGGCCGATTCCAAGCAGCTTACAGCCCGGCGACGGGAGCAGCTGGCGTTGGTGATAATGGCGCAGTCGCTGGCTTGGCAAATCAGCGTGATCGGGTCTGAACAGATCGATGCCATCAATATACTGCAGGCGACGCTGCTGGGTATGCGCAGGGCCGTTGCCGGTCTGGCAAACCGACCTGACCTGGTGCTGGTAGATGGCAACCAGCTGCCGGAGATCGATGTGGCGTGTCAGGCCATTGTGGGCGGTGACGCCAGTGAGCCGGCCATCAGCGCGGCATCGATACTGGCCAAAACCCACCGGGACCGACTAATGTGCGAACTGGACCGCCGTCATCCAGGTTATGACTTTGCCAGGCACAAGGGGTATCCGACCCAGGCACACAAACAAGCGTTGATTGAACTCGGCCCTTGCGTCATCCATCGACGCAGCTATGCGCCGGTGCGGGCCGTGCTGTAGTCAGTGCTGCAAGCGAACTCGAACAGGACAAACCGTAGTTTTGCAATTTCAATAAATTTCGTTATATCTTATTGTTATGCGTACGCTTTTCCGGCCTGAACGTTCGCCCTCATGCAATATGCGGGCTAGCTACCTGGTTATCCGTAAAAAATGACCTGCAACTGTCCGCTTTCATGAACTAGGCGGGCTAGTCGGGCAGGGCTTCAAAGCAATTCTGGGCGCGGTTCTTGCGTACCTTGTGCGGCTCCCAGACGCGTCCGTTCATGACCACATAGACTCCGGCTTGAACGGACTGCACCGCACCGACCGCGCAACCGATGTTGAACACCGCATCCGAGCCCTGAAACCGTGCCGGATTCAACGCGCCGGTCAGCACGATACGTCGATCGCCCATCCCGCCAAGCTGCATGGCGGTCTCGATCATGCTATCGGTACCGTGTGTGATCAGCACGTGGCGATGCGCATGCTGGCTGATGGTAGAGCGAATCAACTGCCGATCAGCAGAGGTCAGCTCCAGTGAATCCTTGCGCAGCAACGGTATCACCTGATAGCTGAAGGCAGCAGCAAAGGCGGCCAGGATCTTGCCAATTTCCGGTGCGCCGACTTCGTAGTCACTTTTGGCATCAAAATAGACCTTGTCGATGGTGCCGCCAGTGGTGATGATGAGTAATTCATCCATGAGGGTTTTCACTCGCTTGTGCTTTGTGTTTGGCCGCCTGTTTGAGGCCTCGACCGTGTACCATGACGGCCAGCAAATAGCTGCCGCTGAACAGCAGCTGAGCCATGGCGCCTGGCGAATTCAAGCCGTCCGCCACAAGCTCCATGCAGGCGATGGTCAGCAGCCCGATGGCCAGCAGGCTACCGATGATCACCGCCTGCGGGCGCAGCAGCCAGATGCCGGCCAGCGGTAACAGCAGCGTGAGACCGAGCATTACGCCGAGCAACCAGCGTTGTGGCTCCAGCCAGCCATGCCAAAGCGGTTGCCACAGCGTCAGCAGCAACCAGGTGCTGCGTACGATCAGCGTATACAGCTTGCCGTTCATGGCATCAGCTACGGGATAATTGCCAGGCAATAGTGGCCAGGCGCTGCCCGAAAGCCTGGCACAGTGCCTGTTCGTCAGCATCCAGGCTTCGTTGGCTGTCGCCACCGGCGAGATGACTGGGGCCGTATGGCGTGCCGCCACTACGGGTGGTGTTGAGTTGCGGTTCGCTGTAGGGCACACCGGCGATGAGCATGCCGTGATGCAACAGTGGCAACATCATGCTCAGCAAAGTGCTTTCCTGTCCCCCATGCAGGCTGGCTGTGGAGGTAAACACGCCGGCCGGTTTACCCACCAGGCTACCAGCCAGCCACTCACTACTGGTGGAATCAAGAAAATATTTCAGTGCTGCCGCCATATTCCCGAAGCGGGTAGGGCTGCCCAGAATCAGCGCATCACAGTCGAGCAGGTCCTGCTTGCTGACAAACGGCGGCCCGGATTCAGGCACGGCGCCTGGCGCAGCAAGGCGACCATCGCTGACTTTGGGTACGGTACGCAGCAACGCCTCGGCCTGTTCGCAGGTCGCCACGCCACGGGCAATGTGCCGGGCCATGGCGGCAGTGTTACCATGCACACTGTAATAGACAATCAGTACTTTGGTGCTCATTGCAACAGCTCATGAACCCGTTCCGGCGGGCGCGCAATCACCGCCTTGTCCGCAGTGACGACGATGGGCCGCTGCAGCAGCTGCGGATGTTCGGAGATGATTTGCAGCAGCTGCGCATCGCTGAGCTCGGTGCGCTGCAAAGCAAGCTCCTGGTAGATGGTCTCACTAGCGCGCAGCATGTCCCTCACAGGACAAGCAAGCAGCTGCTGCAGATGAGCCAGTTTTTCGGGTTTCGGCGCGTGCTCAAGATACAGGATAATATGCACATCGGCGCCTGCCTCTTGCAGCAGATTCAGTGCTGTTCTGGATTTTGAGCAGCGTGGATTGTGATAAAGCGTGACAATGGCGTTTTGCAGATTGTTGGAGTCAGTCATTTTGAGGTATTTGTTTTGCAATCAGTGAAAGATGGCAGATCGGAGCCTAGTATAACCGCGCCCAGCCTCTCCTGGTGGCGTAACCGTCGCCTGCAGCGAGATTTTTTCGGCCATCTTTGGCAGCAGATGCTGGCCACCAATACTTTCCTGACGGCAGGAGCTTTGTGTTACACCACGATACTGGCCATCGTGCCGCTGCTGGCGGTGATCCTCGGGGTGGTTGGTTCATTTCCACTGGCCGATGATCTCAGCGGCAAGATGCAGGATTTTGTGTTCAGCAACTTCGTGCCCGCGGCCGGTGCGACGGTGCAACAGTATATCGAGCAGTTTGTTGGCAACACTTCAACCCTGACCGGTGCCGGCAGTCTGTTTCTGGTGATCACCTCGCTGCTGCTGATGCAGAGCATCGAGACCAATATGAATCGCATCTGGCAGGTGCGCAGCAAGCGCAGCATCAGTAACCGCCTGGTCATGTACTGGTCGGTGCTGACGCTGGGGCCGATCATGATGGGGGGCAGTATCGTGCTCAGCTCCTACCTGTCGATACTGCCGTTTTCACAGGCCGGTGGCTTGGTGCTGAAACTGACGCCATTTCTGGTGGCGCTGTTGGCCTTCACCCTGTTGTACACGGTGGTGCCCAATCGACGTGTGCGTCCGCGCTATGCACTGATTGGTGCGTTGGGTGCAACAGTGCTGTTTGAGCTGGCGAAAAGCGGCTTTGTCTGGTACGTGACCACCTTTCCCACCTATACCAAGCTGTATGGCGCGCTGGCTGCCATTCCGATTTTTCTGGTCTGGATCTATGTTGCCTGGCTGATTACACTGCTGGGCGCGGTGGTGGCGGCGGCGTTGAGTACGTTTCATTTCCGGCAGTCGGAATGGCACTGGCCGCAGCGCCTGGAGTTTGTTTTGGTGTTGCATTTGCTTAGCCATTTGTGGCAGGCGCAGGCGCGTGGTGAGGGTCTGGGCAGTGAGGATTTACTGCAGCTGGAACCGGCCATGGGCGACGCACAGCTGCAGCGCTTGCTGAACGAGCTGGTGCAAGCCAGGCTGTTGACCAAGGAAGACAGTGGGGACTGGTTATTGAACGCTGATCTGGGCGAGTTGTCCATCTCAGACCTGTATGCGCGAGGTAGCTGGGTTATGCCGATCATGGACCGACAGAGCATACCGGATCAACTGCGTTGTGATCGGCTCTTGTTAGAATTCATGGAAACCGTGAACACACGTGCTGGCGTGTTTCTGCAGAAATCTGTCAAAAACTACATTCAAGGAGAACAAGCTGATGCGGATGCGCAAGCCTAAGAAAAGTCTGACCACGATGGCACTATTGCTGTTGTTGCTGGCGATGCCGCCGCTGGCTGCTGAGCCGATCGATTTCAGCGCCCCCGGGCTGGATGGAGCAGACATTGCGTTGTCCGATTTTCTTGGTCAATGGGTGGTGGTCAATTACTGGGCCACCTGGTGTGCACCTTGTCGCAAGGAAATGCCTGAGTTGTCAGCCATGCACGAACAGCGCGACGATATCACGGTGTTGGGACTGGCCTATGAAGATACCGAAGTCAGCGTTTTCGAGGAGTTCCTGGTTGACTATCCGGCCAGCTATCCCATTGCCATCGCCGATGTCTATGACCCGCCAGCCGCCCTCGGCCCGCCACGCGCATTGCCCACAACCTTTATCGTCGACCCCCACGGCGAATTGCTGAAAACCATTATTGGCCCGGTAACGCGTGAGCAGATCGAAAACGTCATCAGCGAATTGCAGGCTGCTAACGGACCGAGCAACGCGGATTAAGCCAGCGCCGAGCGTTATTGATAGTTGCCGACCTGGTGCCGGCTGCGCTCAAGTGGCTTTTTGCTTAAACCAGCAGGCGACTGGTGGCATGCAACACCACGCCGATGGTGCCGCCCACCAGCGTACCGTTGATGCGGATGTACTGCAGGTCGGGGCCAATCTGCAGCTCGATTCGATGGGAAGTTTCCTCGCCATCCCAGGCCGCCACGGTGTCGCTGATCAGTTGGGCAAACTCCTGGCGGTGGGTGCTGATGACTTCGACCAGGGCGTCACCAAGCCACTGATTCAGCCGTTCACGCATCGCCTGGTCCTGCTCCAGTCCGCTAGCCAGTTGTGCCAGCCAGCTCTGAATTTCCTGATGCCACAGACTGTTGTGATCCTGGCTCTGCTGACTGATTTCTGTAGCCAGGCGCTGCCACAGGTAGACGGCGTAGTCCTGGATCTCCGGACGCCGTGACAGTTGCTGCCAGTATTCGTGCAGGGTGTCGCCATGGCGACCCTGTTCCAGTTCGCGTGCCAGCCGGTGCAGTTGCATGTTCAGGCGTCGGCGCAGCGAATGCCGCTCATCGGTAGCCATCAGTAACAACAGGGTTTCCACCCGCGCCAGCATCTGCCCGGCAATGCGGTCGTCGACAAAGCCCGGTAACCACCACGGGCTGCCCTCCTTGATGCGCTGGCGTATGGCAGCGTTCTGCCGGTGCAGGTTTGCCGCCAGCAGTTCCAGTGTCAGACTGATCACTGGCTGGTGACGATCTTTCTCGATCAGGTAACGCAAGCCGGCGCCACTCCAGCGACTCAGTTTCTCACTGGACAGATTCTGCCGCAGCAGGCGCTGGCTGAATTCGCGCACCGGTTGTTCGCCTAGCGCGTTCACCGCCCAGTGCAGTGCGGTCAGCAAATGTCCGGACAGCGCCCGCTGCGCCTGCGGTCGTGCCAGCCACAGCAGCAGACGATCACCGGGCTGCAGTTGTTGCAGATGCCTGGCCAGCACGTCCGGCGCGAGAAAATGATCAGCCACGAAGCGAGCCAGATTGGCACCGATCTGGTCCTTGCGTCGCTTGACGATAGCTGTGTGCGGTATCGGCAGCCCCATGGGATGGCGAAACAGCGCGGTGACGGCAAACCAGTCGGCCAGCGCACCGACCACGGCGGCTTCGGCAAATGCCTGCAGCCAATCTGAACCGGGGAAGGATAGCAGCAGGGTGATGACAAACGTGGCCAGCATCAGCAACAGCAGCAACAACGGGATCAGGCGCATGCGCTGCAGGCGCTGCTGTGCCGCGCTGGTGGCGGTGTCGGTGGAGTTTTGCGGGTTCAGAAGCGCAGCTTGCCGCGCAAGGTGTCGGCCAGCATGACCCAGTCACCGAGCAGGCTGTAGAGCGGATACTTGAACGTCGCTGGACGATTATGCTCGAAGAAAAAATGCCCGACCCAAGCGAAACCATAACCGGCCAGCGGCATCAGCAGCAGCCACCACGGGTTTGCGGTAACGATGCTCAGCGCAGCTATCGCCAGCACCAGCAGACTGCCAATGACGTGCAGTCGCCGGCAGGTGCGGTTGCGATGTTCACCCAGATAGTAGGGGTAAAACTCGCGGAAACTCTGGTAGCGTTGTTCGCTCATTGCTTAAGCATAGGCTAAAAACATGCTGCGATTCAATGTCATTGGTCATGCAGTGCTGCACCAATTGCTATTGTCAGGCTACTGTCACGGCCACTTTCAGGTTTCGTTCAGCGCCTGCAACTGCGGCTTAAAATGAGCTTTTTTGGCGGCACACAACCGGATCGATTCCAGCGTATTGGCCAGCGCACGCGGTCCACCCTGCAGGTTTTCTATGCGATCAGCGAAAAAGGCCTCGACTTCAGCCGCTCGTTCAGTGCTGCAGAAGCCACCAGCCAGTTGTGACACCCGGCCCTTGCGCCAGACCGGAATGCGTTCCAACACGGCATCGAGATTCTGCTGCAGCCATTGCCAGGCCTGTACGCGGGTCTTGGCTTGAGAAAATTGTGGGCCCAGCAGGTTGTAGATCTCATTGTCACGAATGGCGTCGTTCAGAGCCAGCTGCATGAGCATACCTTGCTGCGCCGGATCATCATAGCGACCCATGGCCGACAAGATGCGCTGCCGATAGACGGCATCGTCACTGGCCAGCACCAGTTGCTGCAGGTGCTGCAGATAGCTGGCACCGCGCTGGCGTGCCTGGGCGGCGATGGCGGTGCTGATCAGGCTGAGGTTTTTGACCGTCTCGGGTTTGGCCGGCTGATCGCTGCTGCCGGTATAGGCCAGTGCCATAGGTTCAAGCTGTGCCATGGTCTGGGGGTCTTCCAGCAGCAGTGCCAGTTGTTCGGCCAGGGCTTGTTGCAGGTCAGCGGCATTGCGGTCAGACTGTGCCTGCAGGCCCAGTTTCTGCAGGCGCTGTTGATAGATTGGCAGCAGCATCTGGCGCAATTTAGGACGTGTTGCGGCCGACGCAAATTCCGCATAAATGTCTGCGCTGGCGCCAAGCAAGCTGGCGGCAACTTCGGCGTTGTCGTTGGCAACAATGTTTGGTAGCTGATGCAGCACGGTAGCAATGCTCAGTTGACCGGCCTCCAGCGCCGCCTCGAAACTGTCCACGGTGGCCAGCATTTCTCTGGCATCCAGGCTGGCGCTGGCGGCCATGAGTTGTTGCCACTGCGAATCCTCCAGATTGAAGCGGTAATAACCAGCGCCCTCGTCATTGGGCATGATCCATTGCGGGCAGCGATTGCCTGTGATGGGCATGTCCACCAGAGTGCTGTCCAGCAAACGGCACTGGCTTGCGCTGCTGCCGTCGGCATAACCATAGCTACTGCAGGTGGGTATGATCCACATCTGCGCATTGTCACCGCTTGAACCCAGCGGCAGGTAGCGGCTTTGCTGGAAACGGATCGAAGCTCCGCTAGCACTGCATTGCAGTGTTGCATTCACCAGCGGTACACCCGGTTGGGTCAGGAATGAACGAAATGCCTGCGCCGTCACCGCCTCCTGCCCGGCTGGTGCCTGGTCAGCGATGGCGTTGATAAAATCATCGGCGGTGGCATTACCCCAGGCATGCTGCTGCAGGTATTGCTGGATGCCCTGGCGGAATGCTGCGCGTCCCAAAAAACGTTCGAACATGGCCAGCACACCGCCGCCCTTGCTGTAGGTGATGGCGTCGAAGGCCGAAGCGATGTCATGGTCGCTTTCGATTGGCTGTCGAATCTGGCGCACGCTGGTCAGGCTGTCCACGCCCATGGCGCCGAGTGAGCGTTGTAGCAGGCTGCGTCGATAGCCGCCCTCGGGATCAATGCTATCCAGGGTTACCGCCGCCATCCAGGTAGCGAAGGCCTCATTCAGCCAGATGTCATCCCACCATACCGGCGTAACCAGATTGCCGAACCATTGATGCGCCAGCTCATGCGCATGCACCGAGGCATAGGCAAACTTGCGCTCTGCGGTGGCATGCTCATCCAGCAGCAGCAATTGTTCGCGATAGGTGATGATACCGGCGTTTTCCATGGCACCAGCGGCAAAGTCGGGTACTGCGATAATGTCCAGCTTGGCGTAGGGATAGGGAATCTGGAAATAGTTTTCCAGCGCAGATACGATCTGATTTGTGTGCTGCAGTGCATACGCCAGCTGTGGGCCCTTGCCTTGCACCGCGACGCCGCGCAGTGGCAGCGGCCGATCGCGTACTGTATTGACCGGCAGATCTTCCGCAGTCACCACATCGAATGGACCTACGGCAAAAGCGATCAGGTAGGTCGGCAGTGCTTTGCTGGTGACGAAGCGGTGCTTGCGCATGCCATTGTCCAGGTCCGTGACCTCGAGCTCGGGGGTGTTGGCAAGGGCGTGATCTCCGGCCTTGGTAATCAGGCTGATGTCGAAAGGCACCTTGAATGCTGGCTCATCAAAGCCGGGGAAAGCCAATCGCGCCGAGCTGGCCTCAAATTGGGTAAAAGCGTAGTAGTGGTCACCAGATTTGACCCGGTACAGCCCTTCCAGAGAGTCATTGAACGGGGCCTGATAGCTGATCTCAAGCGTGGCTGCGCCGACCGCGATCGGGGTTGTCGCAGTCAGTCGCGCCAGTCCCAGTTGGGTCTCCTGGCTGTAGTGCAGAGGCTGGCTGGTGCCGTCTGCGCGTGTCAGTTCTGCGCTCTTGATGTGCAAATTGTTGCCGTGCAACCAGAGATCATCCAGCGGTTGGCTGATAGCCAGTTCGATTTTTGTGCGGCCGGAAAAATGCTCCTGTTCCGGATCAATGGTCAGTTCCAGTGCATAGTGCTGCGGCACCGCCTGCTGTGGCAAACGGCCTTCCGGTATTACTGCGGGCGGTGTACTTGCAGTTGTGGCTGCGGCACTTTGATCGGGTGCTTGTGGAGCTGACGCTTGCTCTGGGGTTTGCTCCGAGCAGCCGGCCAGTATCAGCATCAGCAGCAGGGTCAATAGTGCGGGGTTTTTGCAGCGGATCGTGCGCATCTGAGTTGCCTTTTTGGGAAGTAAAGCGCTATTCAACAAAATGATCGGCATGGTTGTCAACAGTTGGCGGGATCAAACCGCTTGCGGACAGGTTCAACCGCTTGGGTTAAATCAGCTAGCAGCCGGTCGGACTTGACCGGTCGTAGCGAGGGAAAGCCGGTCGGAGACAGATTTATCGATCTTTTGAGGCGAATAGTGGACCTGTTTAATGAAAAAGATTGGAAAATATGGCCCCATAACAATAGACATGGGCGGCTTTTCCGCAGTAGATCAGCGTTAAGTCCGACAGGCTGCTAGTCCGTACTAACTCGCTTTGTGTAGCGCAGGTTCAGCAAATGGCCGAGTATCAGCATGAAGCCGCCCATGGATGCCAATAATTTCTCCATGCTGGCGCTGAACAGGCTATGATCCAGCCACGCTGCTTGCAATGCTGCGACACTGACCAGGGTAACGCCGATGGCACCACAGACCAGCACCACGTGGCTGTGATGGCGTAGCCAGCCGGCGATAAAGGCCAGTATCGTTACCGGCAGAATAAAAGCTAGTAAATAGGTGTGAAAAAACTGATCATTCAGCAGCCAGCTGGCTACAAACGGTGCAAACATGATCGTCAATGGCAAGGTCAGGCAATGAATCAGGCACACTGTGGACAAACCGATGCCCAGGTAATCAAACCAGCGACGATGGCTGTGTTGTCGGGTGTTTTCATGCAGGTCAGGCGTATACATAACGTTATAATATTACATTTACTGTCTGCTGCAAAGCCATGCGCTAAAATAACTTAGCGTGTGCATAGCTACGCTGCGTGTTCACCAGCGCAACTTTACCAGTTGATTCAGCAATCCTGTCAGGACCCGGAGCAACATGAAACAGACCTCAGCCACCGATACGCATGCAGATTCAGACTATCTGCTGTTTGGGCGCGATGATTGTCATCTCTGCGATCTGGCCGAACAGGTCCTGCTACAGTCAGCAACGCCATTGCCTTACCGTAAAGTCAATATCGATGATGATCTGGTCTTGTTGCGCAAATACGGCACCAGCATCCCGGTATTGCGCGCCGAATCAGCAGCTGCAGAATTGCATTGGCCCTTCACTGCAAAATCGCTGCAGCACTGGTTGCAATCACTCACTGTCACGCTGCGGGCGTTGACTGTGTTGCTGGCGTTTGCCGTGTGCAGCGCAGCCGTGGCTGCGGATTTACCAATCGCCATGAGCAACAACGCCGTCGCTGCTTTGGAGCATGAGCAGGGCACAGATTATTACAGCTTCCTGGGCTTGACCTCAGCCAAGACCTGGCGCGACGTCAGTGCCCGAGCCTGGTGGCTGCCGGCAGCAGCTGGACAATGGCGTGAACTGCCTGTGGTTCCCGGTCCCGGACGGTTGGCGGCGGTTGCTGCCAGCACGGCAGGCTCAGTGTGGTTGTTTGGTGGGTATACCGTCGCCGAGGATGGCGCCGAGGAGTCGGTGCCGCTGGTGCTGAAGGTCAACGCTCGCGCCGATCCGGTCTATCAGTCCGTGGCAAGCATGCCGGTACCGGTTGATGATGCGGTGGCGTTGGCTTACCAGGACCGTTACATTTACCTGATCAGTGGCTGGCATGACCTGGGCAATGTCAATCTGGTGCAGGTCTACGATACGCAAACCGATCGTTGGCAGCAGGCCACGCCCTATCCAGGCAATCCGGTATTCGGTCATGCCGGTGGCATGGTCGACGAGAAAATGCTGGTCTGTGGTGGCGTCAAACTGGAGTATCCGGCCACTGGTGAGCGGCGGTTCGGTGTGTCCGAACAGTGCTGGCTGGGCAAGGTGCACGCTGATGATCAGCGGCGCATTGACTGGCACCAAACCGCACCAATGCCCGGGCCGGCTCGTTACCGCGCGGCTGCGGTCGGCGACAGCAAGGGCACGCGCATCATTTTTGCTGCCGGCAGTGACCGGGCCTACAATTACAATGGCATCGGTTACGATGGTGAACCCGCCGCTGCCCTGGCCAGCGTGGTCAGCTATGATTTGCGCACCGGCCAATGGCACTGTCATCAGGCGCTGACAACCGCCAGCATGGATCATCGCGGCTTGTTGCTGGCGTCTGAATTCGCCGAGCTGATTCGTATCGGCGGTATGGATGACCAACAACAAGTCAGTGCGGACTGGCGGCAGCAGCAGCTGCCAGCGCCGCAAGCATGTGAGCGCTGAGGGTTGGGGCTGGTGACAGTTGCCAGCAAATCGTCAGTTGCCCTTGGCGCGGGCGCTCAGCAAACCGGAGGAATCAAGCATTGCTGAAAATTGCCTACATCAACGGCGCGCGTCTGAAACTGGCCATGCAGGCTGCTGCAGGACAGTTGCGACAGCAGCGACAAGCCATCAATCGGATCAATGTGTTCCCGGTGGCGGATGGCGATACCGGTACCAATCTGCTGTTCACCTTCCGCAGTATCTGCTCGGCCCTGCAAGAACAGCCCCTGGAAAGCGGCGGCCAGAATCGGCTTGCGCCGGAACGCAGCGGCCCAAAGCAGCCCAACCGGGCACTGGCACCGACACTGAAGCTGATTGCCGATGCCGCCGTGGACGGCGCGCGCGGTAATTCCGGCGCCATCATGGCGCAGTTTCTGTATGGCTTGCACGAGTCAGGCCGCAGTCTGCAGCGCATGACTGCAGCGCAGTTTGCCAGTGCGGTTGCGCATGCCGCCAAGCTGGCTCAGCAAGCCATGGCCGACCCGGTTAACGGCACCATGCCAACGGTGCAGCTGGCCTACGCCAACAGCATCAGCCATATGCACGAACAGGGCGAAAACGATATTTATCGATTGCTGCAACAAGGCCTGCGGGCGGCGCAGCAGGCCTTGCACCGAACGCCAGAGCAGTTACCGGTACTGCGTGCAGCCGGCGTGGTGGATGCCGGTGCGCAAGGGTTTGTGGATGTGCTGGAAGGCATTCAGCATTTGATTGACAGTGGCACAGAGTACAGCAGCAACGATGCCGGCGTGTTGGACATCAGTGCAGATCACGTGCTGATCGATCACAGCAACCCGGAACATCGTTACTGTACCGAATGTGTGATTGACGGTCAGTGTTTACAGCGCCAACAACTGATGCGCGAACTGAAGACCCTGGATGCTTCTTGTCTGGTGCTGGCCGGAGGCGAACATCGTTTGCGTGTGCATATCCATGTTGAGCATCCCGGTGCCGCATTCGCAGTGTGTCGTCGCCATGGTGAACTTACGCAGCAAAAAGCCGATGACATGTACCTGCAAACGGCGGGAACACGGCAGCTTGCACAAGTTGCGATAGTGACCGACAGCGGCGCCGATCTGCCCGATCAACTGGCCACAGAGTTGCTCATCAACAAGGTGCCATTGCGCTTCAATTTTGCCGACACCGAGTACCTGGACCGGCTGGACATGACGGTGGCGGAGTTTTATCGGCGCATGGCCAGATCCACCGAGCATCCACAAACCTCGCAGCCACCTTCTGGTGACTATCGTCGCCTGTATGGCATGCTTGGGGATCATCGCAATGGCATCATCAACATCACCGTATCCGGCGGCCTCAGCGGCACCGTTCAGGCCGCCAGGCAAGCGGTGCACGCAGGCGAAAACGTGCATGTCTTCGATAGTCTCAATGCCTCCGGCGGCCAGGGCTTGCTGGCGATTGCGGCTGCGCGCATGGCCGCCGAGCAGGCGCCGGTGCAGGAAATCCTGCAAGCGCTGGAGCTGTGGCGCAAAAACACGTTCACCATTGCGGTAGCCAGAAACCTGAGCCATGCTGCCCGGGGCGGACGCGTGCCGAACTGGCTGGCGCGCCTTTCTGCGCTGCTACGCATCAAGCTGATTCTGAAAACCAGCGTCAGCGGCAAACTCAAGCCGGCCGGTGTGGCTACTGCCAGCAAGCCACCGGACCAGACATTATTTGACTGGTTACTGCGGCACGTAGCGCCGACCACGTCATGTCGCATGCTCATCAGTCATGGCGATGATGCCGGGGCTGCCGCACGCTTGCAGGACCGGCTCCGACAAAATTACTCGGCCATGCGTGATTGCTGGATCGCCGAGACCGGACCGGCAATTGGTGCGCATGCCGGTCCAGGCGTGTTGGTGCTGGCGGTGCAGATTCTGCATGACTGAGTTGCTGCTGGTCATACTCTGCGCCTATCTGCTGGGGTCGGTTTCCGGTAGTCTGGTGCTGGGTCGTCTGCGCGGTGTGGACATACGTAGTTCTGGCAGTGGTAATGCCGGTGGTACCAACGCGCTGCGCAGCCAGGGCGTAACGTTTGCGCTGCTGGTAATAGTGATCGATATTGGCAAGGGTGTGCTGGCGGTACTGTACTTGCCAGCCTGGTGGCCGGCGGCGAATGCGGATCTGGCAGCCTGGCAGCCGGTGAGTGCGGGCCTGGCCGCGATTATCGGCCACGTCTGGCCGCTGTATTTTGGTTTTCGCGGCGGCAAGGGCATGGCCACACTGGCAGGCGTGACAGCGGTGCTGATGCCCGGACCGGGCCTGCTGGTACTGTTATTGTGGCTCATGATTGTGTTGTTCAGTGCTTATGTGGGCTTGGCCAGTGTCTGTGCTGGACTGGCCTTGCCGGTGGTCGTGCTGCTCTGGCAAATCGGCGCAGATGTGGCCAGGCACGGTTGGTATCAGCCAGGCGCGCAGCTGCCCTGGTCAGAGTCGGCGCAGTTGTCGCTGCTGCTGTTTGCCGTGGTCAGTGCGCTGCTTGTGCTGTGGACGCATCGCGACAACATTCGCCGTCTGCGCCAAGGGCGTGAATACCGTTTCGAGCAGCGGCGCTGGTTCCGCAGGCCGGTGCAAACAACTGCCACACCCCCGGCAGACCAGGGCGAGAATGAAGCAGTGCAGCAGGATCAGGCTGCCGATGACCGTAGCGGGAATCCGCCATGAATGCCACCAGTCTGCAGCTGTTGCATTCGTTGGCTGGCGGCAGCGCAGTATCCGGTGTACGACTGGCCGCGCAGCAGGGCTGTTCAAGGGCTGCAATCTGGAAGCAGGTGCAGGACTTGCGCGATTGCGGTATCGCCATCAGTGCAGTGCCCGGGCAAGGCTATCAATGGCAGCATGCAGCACAGCTGCTGGATGTCGGTAGCATTATGTCGCAACTGACAGCAACGGCTGCCGAGCGCTTGCAGCAGCTGCACTGCCTGCCGTCATGTGGCTCTACCAGCGCAGTGTTGGCGCAGCAACAGCAGCCTGGCAACAGCGTTTGCGTGACTGAATTCCAGACCGGTGGTCGTGGTCGCCGTGGGCGCCAATGGCTGGCTCCGGCCGGTGGCAGTCTGCTGCTGTCAATGCGCTGGGAATTCAATACCGGTGCCGGCGCGCTGGGCTTGCTGGGTATTCGTACTGGTTTGTTGTTGCGCGATTTGCTGCAGCAGTTCTGTAGCCTCAGTCTCGGCCTGAAATGGCCCAATGATGTGGTAGTGAGCGACCAGGGTTCAATCAGCAAGCTGGCCGGGATACTGATTGAACTGCAAGGCGGCATGGATGGCCCGTGCACGGCCATCATCGGTGTTGGCGTCAACGTCAATTGGCAGGCCGATTATCTGCACATGACACGTACCGAACTCACTGCTGCAGAGGGCCAGGCTTACCCGCCTGTGGACCTGAACTCGCTGACTGCCGCGCATGCCGACGCAGCGGCGGTCTCGCGAAACTTGCTGGCAGCGCTGCTGATCAACCGCCTGGTGGCAATGTGTCAGAGCATGGAGTCGTCGCCGGGAACGGTCGTGAACGCCCAGATACAGGGGCAGTTGCAAGGGCAGTTGCAAGGCTCGGACGCGACGCTGCAGGCGCCGCTGAAGTTAGTCGACAACTGGCGCGAGCATGACGTCCTGTATGGGCATAAGCTGGCAGTGCAGCAGGGTAGCCAAAACATGGTTGGCGTTGCTGCGGGCATCGATTCTGGTGGTGCTTATCAGGTTGACATCGATGGCCAGCGTCGCGTTTTCAATTCGTCGGCAGTATCATTGCGGCTGCTTGAGAGCCAGCGGAGCAAAGCATGAACAGTGCTGCAAGCAGCGCCTTGTTACTGGATGTCGGCAACACCCGCATCAAATGGCAATGGCGCGATCAATGCCCCACTAGCAGCCGTTCGGTCGGCTTGACGTCGGGCAGCCTGGAGGATCTGCAAGCGGCATTGTTGCAGCGGCAGGCCGCTGCTGCTACGTTTACCGCTGCGGGGATCTGCGTTGCCAATGCTGCGCGCAGAGCTTGTGTTGAGCAACTGCTGCAGCTGCGTTTTGGGGTGACCGTGGACTGGCTGAGCACGCGCGCGCGGGTTGCTGATCTGATCTGTGCCTACGCTGATCCAACACAACTGGGAGTGGATCGTTGGGCCGTGCTGGCTGGTGCAAGATCGCTGTATCCGCAGGACAATGTCATCATTGCCGATTGTGGCAGCGCAACAACGATTGATTTTCTGCAGGCAGACGGGCTGCACCTGGGCGGCTGGATAGTCACGGGCTTGCAAGATTCCCTGCTGTCGATCAGCCAACGTCTGCAGCATTTGCCGGTACTGAATGATCATCATCCAGCCAGTTTGCTGCTGCGGGCGCAAGACCAGCAATCGCCATTGGCCAACGAAACGTTATCGGCAATGGCCTTGGGTGCTGTTCATGCCCAGGCCGGATTACTGGAGCATGCCAACAAGCTGGCACCGAGTCTGGGCTGGTCCAACAGTCGATTGTTGCTTACCGGTGGCGATGCTGAACGCATTTTGCCGCGCTTGCGCGAGACAGCAGAGTGGCAGCCGGCATTGGTGTTTATCGGTATCACCTGGCTACAGGCGCAGCAATGACACGCTGCAAGTCGATGCTGCGATCGTGCTTGTCACAATCAGCAGGTCAAAAAAGCGCTGAGCCCCGGTAACATCCTGTTACCGGGGCTCAGCTTGCGGTCACCCACACTTGTTCTCCACTCCCGAGATACCGACGCTTTCGCTGCGTTTGACCTAAACGCTTCCATACGTCTGGCAACAATGACCTGGATTCAGCTACAATGCTTACAAAGCTGGATTTACTGGTGGCCCTTCAAGCTGATAATGACAGCTTCAGTTGGTCTGTCAGCGTTCACGGTTCGGCGCGCAGTGTATGGCCTGAGCCCTTCATAAGCGCCGCAACGCCGCTATGCACGCTGACCTGTCATGATCAGGCTGCCAGGTTAACATTGCAACGGGAGTACGAACTTATGACCATAGCGTATTGGTGTGTTCTGGCGGCAGTAATCATGCCATTGTTGTTGGTAGGTGTGGCCAAGATCGGCACCGGCAGGCGTTATGATAATCACCGGCCAAGAGAATTTCTGGCCGCGCTCGATGGCTATCAGCAGCGCGCCAACTGGGCCCAGCAAAATGCCTACGAGGCGTTCCCGCCGTTTGCGGCTGCCGTGATCATTGCTCAGCAACTGGATTTATCCCAAGCTACAGTTGATGTCTACGCCATGACTTTCATCGCTGCCAGGCTGTTGTATTCGTTGTGCTATATCATGGACTGGGCGCTGTTGCGTTCGTTGTCCTGGACCGTGGGTTTTGCCTGCGTGATTGGACTGTTCGTTGCAAGTGCATGAAGTCTGTGCAGGCAAGCAGTCTGCGGCTGCGGTGCTGCTGACAATGAGCATTTGACAGGCTCGCATACTCGCAGTAATTTGAAACGACAATACCTGAAACCATGCCGACAAGGATAACAATATGAGTCTGAAAATTAGTCTGGAGTTGAGCCCGCAAGACCTGGAGCATTTCCGCTCGGTGATGGACCAGGCCGCAGCGGTCAGAAAAAAACGCTCAGAGCAGGAAATACTGCAGCTGGTAAACGATGTGCTGAAGCAGGGGCAGGTCGCCAAGGCGCCGGAATTCATCAAACAACGCATCGAAACGCTGGCCAAGATGGTGGCGATGGTCAAGGACGTCGCTTGGGGACTGGACGATTCCGATCGTGGTCGCGTGCTGGAAGCATTGGCC
The DNA here is from genome assembly GCA_021772955.1 of Gammaproteobacteria bacterium. Lineage (GTDB taxonomy): Bacteria > Pseudomonadota > Gammaproteobacteria > Xanthomonadales > Wenzhouxiangellaceae > JAHJQV01. The sequence goes on from JAJFKZ010000027.1 coordinate 28,869, forward strand.
TATTTTGCCGACCCCCAGGACATCATTCCTGACTCGGTACCGGTGCTGGGCTTTTTGGATGATGCGATCATGATCGAACTGATCGCACGGGAACTGAAGCCGGAGCTGGATGCCTACCATGAATTCTGTGTCTATCGTGCAGCCGAAGCGGCGCGGCGTGGTGAGAAAGTGGTCACCATGGACAAAGTCGAGTGGCTGGATCAGCGTCGCAAGGAGCTGCAATCACGCATGCGCCGCAGACGTCGCGGTCGTCGTGGTGGCGGCGGTGGCAGTGATTCATCGGGTTCGTGGTTTTCCTCATTCTGAAAACGCATTCCCGGCGCTGACTGGTCATCGCCAATTCCAGTCGCTTGAGTTGGTTTGGCTATTGGAGAACGCCGCTGGTTTTCATGCAAAGCGCATGTCCACATGACTGATGCCATCCTCGTCGTAGGGTTCGCTCGTGGCGTGAAAGCCACATTTTGCGTACAGATGCTGCAGATGGGTTTGGGCACTCAATACAATTTCTGCATCAGGCCAGCACTGACTGGCGCTGGTTCGCAATAGACCGATCAGCCAACGCGCATGGCCCTGGCCGCGCCAGTCGGCGGCGATGATAATGCGGCCGATGCGAACCTGCTGTGGAGCAACTTGTAGCAGACGTCCATAAGCAAGCAGTTGCTGCTGATGCTGCACCAGCAGGTGCAGGGCTTGTTGGTCGGCATTGTCGATATCGGCATAGATGCATTGTTGTTCGACCACAAACACGGCACTGCGCAATTGCAAGACGGCGTAGAGTTGCGCATTGCTCAGCGCGTCGAACGAGCGCAGACGAACATGGCAGTTGGCTGGTGTTAGCATCGTGTAACCTGCTGCTTTGCAATCATGAAACGCTACAATAGTGCAGTTTTGCATACTGTTTGGCACCTTTAGCCCGCATATTTCATGAAGGCGGGTTAGCGACGCCAAGCTACCAGATGGTTGCGCATTACGCCATGTCTTGAGGTCATTGAGCGACTCCGAAAGTGTCAACCAATATAAAACACTACACTATCCATTTATTGAAGCTACTGTACATGCCAACCCGCAAACTCAAAAATGACAGCCCAGCGCCCGAGCACGATCCAGTTTATCAGAACAATCCCCGGGTTTATGTCGCCATATCCGGCCTTCACGGCCACGGCCTGTTTGCCAGAAAACGCCTTGCCAAGGGTGACTTCATCGGCAGCTATTCCGGTCGCGAAACCGATCAGGATGGTACCCATGTACTGTGGTTATATGACGAGGATGAAGATCACTGGGAAGGCATCGATGGAGACAATGAAATGCGCTTTCTGAATCATGCCGAGCGGCCGAACGCAGATTTCTGGAATACCGATCTGTATGCCCTGCGCACGATTGAGCCGGATGAGGAAATCACTTTTGACTACAAGTGGGAGTCGGATGCTGAGGCAGGAGCTTAACTGTGGCAGATAACACTTTCAGTATTGCCAGTTGGAACGTCAATTCATTAAAAGTTCGATTGCCGCAGGTGCTGGACTGGCTGGCTGCTAACCCGGTCGATGTATTGGGCCTGCAGGAAACCAAGCTCACCGACGATAAGTTTCCACAGGTGGACCTGCAACAGGCTGGCTATCATGTGGTTTTCAGCGGCCAACCGACCTACAACGGCGTTGCCTTGCTGAGTCGTGAGCCGGCCACTGACGTGTTGCTGGAGCCGCCCAATCTGAGCGATGTACAACGCCGTATCATTGCTGCCAGCTATGGCGATATTCGCGTGATCAACCTGTATGTGGTGAATGGCAAGGCGGTCGGCGATGAAAAGTACAGCTATAAACTGGATTGGCTGCAGCGCGTTCATGCCTGGCTGGCTGAGGAAGTGCAGCGACATCATAAACTGCTGGTCATCGGCGACTTCAACATTGCCCCCGACGATGAAGATGTGCACGATCCACAGGCCTGGCATGAGCAGATTCTGTGTTCAACACCTGAGCGCGAGCAGTTGCAGGCCATGCTGGATCTGGGTCTGCGCGACACCTTCAGGTTGTTTCAACAGCAGCCGCAGCTGTACAGCTGGTGGGATTATCGTCAGGCCGGGTTTCGCCGCAACTTGGGCTTGCGCATTGATCTGATTCTGGCTTCCGTGGCGCTGGCTGATAAGTGTATCAGCAGCAGCATCGACAAGGAGCCGCGAAGACTGGAGCGGCCGTCGGATCATGCCCCGGTAATGGCGGTGTTTGAGCGGGCTTAATTGATCCCGAACGGATCAACTGCGGGCTGCTCCTCGGTCAGGTTCTGTTGCTGCGCACGCATGGCGGTGAGCTGCTGCAAGGTGATCACCTCAGGAATTGCTCCAGGGGCATGGGCGTCGGCCAGCTTGCCGGTTTCGGCATCAATCCAGACTTGTGCTACGCCTGCGGGCATGCTTGGCTGGCGGTCTTCGGAGTCGCGCAGAGCGACGCGCATATAGTCAATCCAGATCGGTAATGCGGCCACACCGCCAAGCTCATTTTTACCCAGCGGACTGAAATCATCGAAACCGGTCCATACCGTGGTAACCACGTCACTGTTGAAGCCGGAAAACCAGGCATCTCGTTGCTCATTGGTGGTGCCGGTTTTGCCAGCCAGATCAGATCGGCCCAGGACCATCGCGCGCCGTCCGGTGCCCGCTTTGATCACTGATGCCATCATCGAACGGGTCAGGTACACGGTGCTGGCATCGATCGCGCGCTTGCGATAAGCCGGTAGTGGTGGTCCCTCCAGGCCGTTGCTCTTGAACAGCCTGCGCAGTATCGGAGCAGTATCGCGGATGCGCTGGTCAGCATTGTTGATGAGACCGATCTGTGGGTTGATTTCACTGCTGGTGGTGGAAACATCCAGCAATTCTGCGCTGGAGTCGACGGCGATTGTTTGCTCGTCGATGGCTGGACAGCGTTCACATAGCTGCACAGGGGTGGTGCTGAGCAGAACATTGTTGGCCTGATCGCGAATTTCCCTGAGCCAGTAGGCTTGTACCTGATAGCCGCCATTGGCCAGCATGGCGTAGCCCTGCGCCAGCTGCATCGGACTCAGGTTGGCGGATCCCAGTGCCATGGACAGGTTGCGCGGCAAGGTTTGCGGGTCAAACCCGAAACGCGCCAATGAGTCGATGGCAGGTTGTATGCCAATATCTTCCAGTAGTCGCACCGAAATCAGGTTGCGTGAATGGGTCATGGCCTCGCGCAGTCGGGTCGGCCCATAGAAGCTGCGGCTGAAGTTTTGCGGCTTCCAGGCTTCGGCATCAGCGCCATCACGAAACACCACCGGAGCATCATTGACCACGGATGCCGGACTGTAGCCAGAATCAATCGCGGTGGCATAGATGAATGGCTTGAAACTGCTGCCCGGCTGGCGCTGTGCCTGGATGGCGCGGTTGAACTTGCTGCGATAGAAATCAAAGCCACCGCTCAATGCCAGCACTGCACCATCGGTTGGATCCAGTGAGATAATGGCGCCTTGTACTTCCGGTACCTGTGCTAGTTCCCAGCCGCCTTGATCGGTCATCTGGACGCGAATGAGATCACCAGCTTGCAGGACTGCGCTGATACTTTCGGGTTGTTTGCCCATGGCGTTGACCGACAACATTGGTCGCGCCCAGACCAGGGCCGGCAGGTCCAGGGTGACGGTCTGACCATTGCCCATTTGCACCAGCGCCAGTTGCGCATCTGCTTCCAGTACCAGGCCGGTGAGCATGCCGTTGACGATCTGATATTGATCCAGTAGCTGTTGTCTGGAGGCAACGCTTTGATGGTCGTTCAGGTCAACGTGTGCTTCCGGACCACGGTAACCGTGTCGGCGATCATAGTCCATGAGGCCCTGACGCAAGGCCTGATTGGCGGCCAGCTGATTGCGGGTGTCAATGGTGGTGACAATCCGCATGCCGGATTCGTAGACTTCGGTACCGAAGTTTTTCACCGCCCAGGCGCGCGCCATTTCGGCCAGATAAGGTGCGCTAACAGCATGGTTCTCCTGATGCCGGAACGCTGTCACCACTGCAGTATAGGCCTGTTGGTACTGTTCATCGTCGATGATATCCAGCTCATGCATGCGCGTGAGCACATAGTTGCGGCGCGCGGTAGCAGCTTGTGGATTGGTGATCGGGTTGATTTTCGATGGCCGTTGGGTGATGCCGGCTATCATGGCGGACTCGGCCAGGGTCAACTCGGCCAGAGGCTTGCCATAGTACACTTGCGCTGCCGCAGCTACTCCGTAGGCACGATGGCCCAGATAGATCTTGTTCAGATACAGCTGCAGTATCTGATCCTTGCTCAACTCGCGTTCCATTTTCAGCGACAGCATGATTTCCTTGAGCTTGCGCACATAGGTTTTGTCGCTGCTGAGGAAAAAGCCACGCGCCAGCTGCATAGTGATGGTGCTGCCGCCTTGACCTTTCTGACCGGTGCGTAACAGCTCGAATACGGCCCGGGCGATGCCCTGCCAGTCGATGCCTGGATGGCTGTAAAAGCGATCGTCCTCACTGGCAATAAAGGCGTTGCGCAAACTCGGCGGGATGTCAGAGAGCGCGATCGGGATGCGTCGTTTTTCACCGAAGCTGCTCAGGGAACTGCGATCTGCGGTCTCGATAATCAGCGGGCTTTGCAGCTGTACATCAGCCAGCATATCCACCTCAGGCAAATCGGGTGCCAGAATCAACCACGTGGCAGCCAGTCCCAATATGCCGATAACGACGCCAGTAAACGCCAGCCGCAGGGCCCAGATGCTGAGTTTAACCAGTGTGGTTTTAGCCAATGTCTTTTTAGGCCGGGTTTCGGATGCTGATGGCTTGGTCATTTGCGGTAATGATTCGTATCGTTATGGCGCCAGATGGCCGGGTTTATGATTGTACAATTGCGAAGCGCTGCCGCGTTGCCTGTATGGGGAATTGTCAGACAAGGGTGCTATTAGACAAGATTTGCCGGTTTTGTTCATGAAATTATCACGTGATATGAATAGAATGCGCAAAATGTTTTGATTCTGAGTTAACAAAGTGTTATAAATGCTAACTAGCGGAAAGCATGTAAAGAGTCCATGGTTTCCAATGAGTTATTAAAACTAGCTTGAAAACGTATAATGTGTATGACAAGGATGTCACCAGATTACCGCAAAGACGCTGACTGTCAGAGACAAAAGCATCGCTGTGTTTTTCAGTTCAGTTTCTTGAGCATGCATTATAAATGAGGATGATACAGTGCAACTAGGGTCTTTGCTGAACAGAAACAGGCATCCATTTCTCGGGATCGATATTGGTTCCAGTACCATCAAGCTTGCAGCTGTGGTCAGGGATGGCGACAATTTTCGTCTGGAGCATCTGGCGGTGGAGCAATTGGATCCTGCTGCCATGGATCACAACTCCATCAAAAACCCATCGAAAGTCAGTGAGGCGCTGAGTCGCGTTTGGTACCAGAGCGCTGCCAAGCACAAGGAATGCGTGCTGGCTGTGCCACTGACCTCAACTTTCTCCCGCATGCTGTACCTGCCCGCCGGCCAATCCGAGTCCGAGCTTGAGAGCCAGGTGCAAATCGAGGCTGGGCAGATCGTGCCGTTCGAACTGAACGAAGTGAGCCTGGATTTTCAGGTCGTCGGTGTGGCGCCTGGTGATGAGGGGCTGATTGAGGTGTTGCTGGCAGCATCGCGCACCGAGAACGTCAACCAGTTGGAATCCATCGTCGACGAAGCCGGCCTCGAGCTGACGATTGTTGATATAGACAAGTATGCGTTGTTGAACAGCTTTATCTGCTTGCTGGAAACACCAGCACTGCGCGAAAAAACTGTCGCGTTGATGCATATCGGAGCCCATTCCATCATATTCATGGCGGTCAAGGATCGCAAGGAACTGTATGTCAAGGCCATCAACTTCGGCACCGCTCAACTGGAGCATCAGGTGGCGGAGTCGATCAATGATGAGGCAGATGCCATCGCCTCACTGGAAGAGCCGGATGCGCGCACTGATGAGGAAATCATCCAGCCATTCCGTCATCAACTGGTACTGCAGATCAATCGCGCCCTGCAGGCCTATGCATCGTCGTCCCAGTACCATCGCATCGAGCATGTGATTCTGTCTGGGGGCGGCAGCCGCCTGCTGACGCTGGCAGAGCACCTGCACGATGAACTGGAGCTGCCGGTGGAGGTGGCTGATTATTCTACCCGACTGACCATCGGCAGCAAGGTTTCCAAGCGTTTGCTGAAGACTCATGGACCTGCTCTGGCGTTGGCCTTGGGCCTGGCAATACGAGGCTGCGAATAATGTATCATCTGAACCTGTTGCCATGGCGAGAAGCCAGGAAAGTCAAACGTCAACGCCAGTTTGTTGGGGTTACGGTGGCGACTGCTGTCGCTGCATTCGGGCTGGTGCTGCTGACCAGCTGGCTGTATGGCCAGCAGATCGAAAACCAGCAAGAGCGCAATCGTTACATGAGCGCAGAGATCGCCAAGCTGGACGTGAGAATCGCCAGCATTGAAAAACTCAAGCAAGAGCGACAGCGTCTGCTATCACGCAAGAGCGTGATCGAAGAATTGCAGATCAATCGCACGCTGATGGTGCATCTGTTTGATGAACTGGCCTCCACGGTGCCCGAGGGTATGCGTCTGAACCGTGTGCAGCAGCAAGGCAGCAATCTGGTGATAGAAGGCATGACCCAGTCCAATGCGCGCGTCTCCACTTATTTGCGCAGTATTGAAGCTTCTGGCTGGCTGCATGATCCAGAGCTGATCATTATCGAAGAAAAGAACGATGCCACGCCGGATCAACCTTATAACTTCCGGCTACGTGCCAGACTCGCTCCGCCCGGGCAAACTGATCCAGACGATATGCTCATCGGTGGCCAGGAGGCATCATCATGAACTTCAATGATATCCGCGATCTGGATTTTACCGATCTGGGCAATGCCTCGAGTTCGGCGAAAGTGTTTATTCTTGCCATGCTGGTGATCGTCACTCTGGTACTCGGTTACCTGCTGATGATCAAGGATCAGCGCGTGGAGCTCGAATCGCTGGCGAAACAGGAATCCGAGTTGAAGCTGCAGTTCGAGCGCAAGCAGGGGCTGGCGGCCAATCTTGAAGAATACCAGCTGCAACTCGTGGAAATGAAAGAATTGCTGGATGTGATGCTGCGGCAACTGCCGGGCAAAACCGAAATGCCTGATTTGCTTATCGACATCTCCCAAACAGCGTTGGCGACCGGCATACGCAACGAACTGTTTGAACCCGGCGCTGAGATCAACAAGGGCTTCTATGCTGAAAAGCCGATCAGTATTCGCATGTTGGGTAGCTATCACCAGTTTGGCCAGTTTGTCTCCGGGGTGGCGTCGCTGCCACGGGTGGTGATCATGACCATGAGTGATATTGAGCTGAAGCCGGTTGCGGGTCAGTCTGCCGGTGATCTGAGTATGCAGGGTACGCTGAAAACCTTCCGCTATCTGGACGAAGATGAATTGCTGGCTCAGGGACAAACGGAGGCCGCCAATGGCTGATTATGACTGGCATGGCCATGCACGTCTGCTGCGGGCTGTAGTCGTTGTTGGCGTAATGCTGCTGCTGTCGGCTTGCGGTTCGAGCAACAGCGATTTGCGCAATTATGTGGACAGTGTGCAGGCCAGGCCGCCTGGACCGATTGAGCCGATCCCCGAAATCCGTGTGGCCGAAAGCTTCGCCTATGATCCGACCGGTTTGCGTGATCCATTTGCTCGTCAACAGCAACAAGTGACAGAGTCAGGCGGTACATCCGATGGCCCCAGGCCAGATCCGGATCGGCGCAAGGAATTTCTCGAACGTTTCCCGCTGGATACATTGGAAATGGTCGGCACTCTGAGCAAGCAAGGTGATGTCTGGGGCTTGATACAAGACACCGAAGGTGTGGTACACCGTCTATCGGAAGGAAACTACATGGGACAAAATCATGGAAGAATTGCAGCTGTGTTGCCGGACCGGATCATCCTCGTTGAATTGCTGCCTGACGGTGGCGGTGGCTGGCTCGAACGTGAAGCCTCGGTGCAACTTGTTGATGTGGAAAGCAGCTGAAATGACACCGCCTGGCAGAGGTAGAAAATGAACACTCTAAATGCACCCAAATCGCGCACAACAAAAGGAACAGTCATGCGTAGAGTCTCGTGTTTGTCAAACCGCTGGTATCTGATTTCGGTTGCGGCTATGGTCAGTTGCCTGGGCGCTCAACAGCTGTGCGCAGCTGAACTGACCTCGGCCAATTATCAGCAGGCCGATAACGGTGCCGAGATGACGTTTACCGTCAATGATCTCACCACCGAACCGTATGTCTTTACCACTGAATCACCGCCGCGACTGGTGCTGGAGTTCAGCGAAACCTTTACCGACTTACCAGCCAGTCCGAACGTGATCAACGAGAAACTGGTGCGTGCTTTTACCACCATCAGTGATGGTGCCAGAACCCGTGTCATCGTGGATTTGCAGGAACCGGCCGAATACAGCCTGTCGGTCAACGATGATATGGTGCAGATGCAGCTGCTGGCGTCCAGTCGGCAAGTGGCAGCGACACCTGCGCCGGTTCGCGCGACACCGACTTCGACCGCCGGCCAATCAGCAAGCCAGCCTGGCAGTGACAATTCAGGCTTCACCAATACAAATTTCAATGCCGCGCCAACACAAGGGCGTGGTATGCCGGGCAATGAAGTTGAAGACATTGATTTTCGTCGTACCAGCACAGGTGGAGGCCGGATTGTGTTCCTGCTGTCTTCCGGCGGCGTCAGCACTGCGGTCAACCAGCGTGGCGACGAGCTGTTGGTTGACATGATGCAGACCCGGGTTCCTGCCAGTATGGAAAAAACCCTGGATGTGCAGGACTTTGCCACCCCAGTGGTCAGAATTGCTACGACCGGGAATGGTGAAAATGCCCGCGCCAGCATACGTGTCAATGGTGACTATACCCATCAGGCTTATTTTGATGGCAGTCAGTTTATCGTCGAGGTCGAGCCAGTGGTGAAGCCGCCCACAGCCGTGGCAGAAGTCGATGGCACCGCCAAGTTTTTTCAGAATCGCGCATACAGCGGTGATCGCGTCACCTTCAACTTTCAGGATATTCCGGTGCGCTCAGTGCTGCAGCTGATTGCCGATGTGTCGGATTTGAACATCGTTGTGTCCGATTCGGTTACCGGTAATCTCACCCTGCGCTTGCAGAATGTGCCATGGGATCAGGCGCTGGATCTGGTACTGGACACCAAGAACCTGGACAAGCGCCAAAACGGCAACGTGCTGTGGATCGCGCCAACCGGTGAAATTTCCGCTCGTGAGCAGCAGTTGTTGCAGGCGCAACGTGACAAGATGCAACTGGAACCGCTGCGTACGCTGATGATCAGTGTCAGCTATGCCGAGGCAGTAGCTCTGGCCGAGCTGATCACATCCGCCTCGGGATCATCTGGTGGTGGCGGGACTCAGGACCAGCAGGGGCTGCTGTCCAATCGTGGTTCAGTGACGGTAGACGAGCGCACCAACACGCTACTGATCACCGATACGGCTGAAAACCTGGATGAAATCAATGACCTGATTCAGATTCTGGATCGGCCGGTACGCCAGGTGCTGATCGAATCCCGCATTGTCATTGCCAATGATGACTTTGCCCATGAGTTGGGTGTGCGCTTTGGCGTGACCTCCACCGGTGAAAGCGATAAGGGTAGCGTGTTCACCACCTCAGGCTCAATCAATGCCACCGACCAGACCAACAATCTGGCGCTGGCCAATCGGCTGGCCGGTCGCGGCTCCAGTCTGCCGAACTTCATCAATGACGATATCGACGACGGTGAGGGCATACTGGTGCCGTCTCTGAACAACCGCCTGAACGTCAACTTGCCGGCATCCAATCCTGCCGGCCGCATTGGCTTCAGTGTGCTGGCAGCAGATTTTCTGCTGGATCTTGAGCTCTCTGCGCTGGAGTCTGAAGGCCGTGGCGAAGTGATCTCCACGCCGCGCGTGGTCACTGCCAACCAGGCCGAAGCATTTATCCAGCAGGGTGTGGAAATCCCGTTCGAACAGGCCACTTCATCCGGTGCCAGTAATGTTGAGTTCCGGGAAGCGGTACTGGAACTGCGTGTCACGCCGCTGATCACACCGGATGACCGGGTGCAACTGCAGCTGTCCGTGAAGCAGGATACAGTGGGCGAAATCTTCCCCACAGCACAGGGTGGTCAGGTACCATCCATTGATACCCGTGAACTGGGTACCCGGGTGCTGATTGAGAATGGTGAAACCATTGTATTGGGTGGGATCTTCACTGAAGAAACTGCGTACTCCAACGAAAAGGTTCCGTTGCTGGGTGACATCCCGGTGTTGGGTGTGTTGTTCCGGCGTCGCTCCAACTCCAGCAACAAGAGTGAGTTGCTGATGTTTGTCACGCCCACCATCCTGGAAGAGCGGGTCAGGCTGCCTTGAAGGCATTGACCGGACTACAGACTATTCACTGCCATGACCACAACATTATTAATGGAAGCTCAAGACATGCATGATAATCAAGGAATGAAACAGAGATTCGCCAGGCTTTTTGTCACCGCAATCAGCATCGCTTTCCTCTCCGCCTGCGGTGGCAGTGGTTCGCCAGGCAGTGGCGGTGGTACCGTGCCGCCCAATCCACCTACCATCAGCATCACGGTTGAGAGCACCACAGTGCCGGCCAATCCGTTGTTGCGCTTGCCGTCATTGTCCGCCCCGACCACCATCCAGCTTGCTGCCAGAGTCCGTGGTACCGGTGGCGCAGTGGTACCTGACGGCACCGTGGTGAACATTACCACCAACAATGCCTCAGTCGGTACGGTGTCAGTGCCGGATGATCCAGAAACCAATGATGTCAACGAATTTACCACCTTCTTTGCCACGGTCGGTACCACTACCTCTGGTGGCAATGCCACGTTTTTCATGACCTCCGGTCGAACCGCTGGAACCGTCCGACTGACAGTCTCTACCACCGATCCTGGCACCGGCAATGCGGTCACCGCCTTCATTGATATCACAGTGACCGCCGTGGATCCGGCCGAGCAGGTTACGATTAGCGCCGGCCAGACCTCGTTGCCGGTCAATACTGCAGGCGTGGGGCCATTCATCGGTTCGCCCTTTCTGACCGAAGTTACCATTCAGTTTGTCGGTGCCGACGGCGTTCCGGTGAACCCGGCTGGTGACAGTTTTGGGGTCAGTATCGCGCCGGTCAGTCGTGCTTCATTCTCTACACTGGATGATGGCAGCACCGCTGATATTAACGAGTTTTTTGTCAGTCTGGGGCAGGGACCGGTGAATGCTGTCAGCGGACAAGGCACCGTGTTTGTCAACTCAGGTACCCAGCCGGGAACGGCAACCCTGACCGTGACCGGATCCGATCCATTCAGCGGTCAGAATTTTGCGGTGACCCAGGACTTCATCATCTCCGGCGGTGCAGCTGACGGACTGCCAGTTTCAGCCAGCCTGCAGGTGCCAGCACAGCCAGTGTTTGTGCAGGGTGTGGGCAGCGATAACAGCATACTGATCAATGCCCAGGTGCTGGATGCCGGTGGACAATTTGTGGTGGCACCACCGGACATCAACAATGTCGTAGTGCAACTGACGCGTCCGAACCCCAACAATTCCCGTCTGCAGGCAGTCAATGCCGCCGGTGTAACCGTCAGCGGCGACAGCATCGCGATACCCTCGGTCAACGGTTTGGCGACGTTCTCGTTCATCAGCGGCAGTACAGGTGGTGTGCATCAGCTGAATGTCACCGCCGATGGCGCCGACAACAATGTTGACAATGGCATCCAACAGCCGGTGACCGGCATCTCGTCTGTCACCGTGGGTAACGGTCAGCTGGCCAGCATCGAGTTGGTTTCACCGACCGTGAATGCGATCACCATCAATCGTGTTAGCAACGTTGTGGATCCGGATGAGACCATCCAGGTGGATCCGGATACTGGGCTGGTCATTCCACCGGATCCCAATGGCACCTATTCCTTGCCCTATACCATCATCGCCACGGACCCATTCGGTGCACCTGTGCCGGCCGGTACTGTGATCAGCTTCGGCAAGATTGATGCGCCCACGGTGAACACTGGTCTAGGCGACAGCTTTGTCTTCTCCGGTATCGATGGCAATCCGCAGGAAGGCGCAACCTTGTTCACGGTTACAGCGGGCGGTTTCCTGGACGATCCGAACTTGCCGGACGAAGCGGTTGGCTTCAATGACACGCTGGTAACTTTTGGCAAGAGCGTGGCCGGTAACAGTGAGTTGGAATCTTCACGCTTTGTCAGTGCGGTCAACAGCAACCAGTCGCTGAATGTTCAGTCCAACTTCAACGACAACAACGCCGCTGGAGTCATTGTCAATGATGGTGCAGTGATACCGTATGCCATCGGACGTTCGACCATTGGCAACATCGAAGGCCAGGCTGCGACACGTGCCGATGGCACCGCAACCGTGGTGTTCACTTATCCGATCAATGCATTGGGCAAACCGGTGATCATCTGGGCTCAGGGCACGCGACCCGATGGTGCAGTGATCCAGACGGTCGGTGATGCCGTGTCAGCCGTGTTCCCCGGCATAGCTCCGGCATCGCTGATCGTGGGCCCGAACCCGGTGCGCGGCAACAGTACTGAGAACATCTTCATCTGTGCATTTGATGCGCTTAGTTCGCCAATCAGCAATGCCACGATCAACTTCGCGCCGAGTGAAAATTTCAGCGTCGCTATCACACCGTCACCTCTGATCACCGGTGCCGATGGCTGTGTGGGTGCGGTCATCACCACGTCCGGTATCGCTTTTGACCAAAACGATCCAGCTGTTATCTTCAGCGGTCTGGGTGCAACCGCAACCCTGAATCTGGTCCCGCCGGGACCACCAATCCTGCAGGCACCGGGCAGTTGTCAACTGGTGACCAACGACAATTTCAATGTCATCATCAAGGTGTTGAGTGGCGATAATCAACCGCTGGGCGGTGTCAATGTTGATGCCACCTGTACCGGGGTCATGGTCAATCCGGCCAGCGCCACCAGCAACAGTGTGGGTGAAGCCGTGTTCACGCTGACCGCCGGTAATATGGGCAGTACTGGGCAATGCACATTCACTGCTGATGTTCAGGGTGTTATGCTCAGCGTCGATGTGGGCATACAGATCGGAGGCGTGATTCCATCACCCGGAGTCAGCAACTGCAACTGATAATGCTGATGCTTAGCTGAACTATCAGGCCCCGGTCGCTGACCGGGGCTTTTTTTTGCCCGGATTGTTGCTGCTGCGCCATGCTTGGGGTGCGATTGGTATCGGCATTCTGTGGCAGTATTGACATGGCTATTGAATGCAGACAAATTAACATGCATTGGACCCGGTCTGACAAACTCCGGCGCAGGTTGGGTCAGCATCTCGAGCCCGACCTGAGCTATCTGAGTTAAACTAGCGACATGAATGAGTCTATGCAAGATACACCGCCATCAGTGCACGAGCAGACTTCCACCGCTGCGCAGCAACAGAACGGCCCGACCGGCGACCATGATCGGTTGCAGCAGCAACTGCAAGCCTGCCGCCAGGCCTGGCTCAAGCACAAACCAACGCTGGTCGAGCGCAGACAGTTACTGGCCGAATTCAGCAAGGCTCTGAGCGCCTACGCACCGCGTCTGGTCGAAGCCATGTCGGACGACTTTGGGCACCGGCCCTATGCCGAGTCGATGCTCGGTGATGTGCTGCAGGTGCAAGAAGAAATCCGATTTACGCGCGCGCGCTTGCGGGCTTGGTGCAAACGCCGACCGGTGCCGGTAGATTGGAAATACTGGCCCGGGCAGGCCTGGCTGCAATACCGGCCCCTGGGTGTGGTCGGTGTGGTCAGTGCCTGGAATTACCCCTTGACCATCGGCCTGACACCACTGGTTTCGGTGCTGGCGGCCGGCAACCACGCCATGTACAAGCCATCCGAGTTCAATCCGGCCACCAACGCCGTACTGGCGGCAATGTTCAAGGATTTGTTTGCACCCGAACAGGTAGCGCTGGTCACCGGCGGCGCGGATGTTGGTGCGGCATTTACCGCCCTGCCGCTGGATCATCTTATCTTCACCGGCTCCACCGCGATAGGCCGCAAGGTCATGGCTGCAGCAGCGCAGCATCTGACGCCGGTGACACTGGAGTTGGGCGGCAAATCACCGGCCATCATCAGCCGCCGCGAAAGCTTCGCTGAGGCAATGCAATCCATAGTCAGCGGCAAGTTGTTCAATGCCGGTCAGACCTGCATCGCGCCGGATTATGTCATGCTGCCTGAAGGCACCGGTGCCGAGTTCATCAGTCTGTTGCGAGTGGCAGCACAAAAGGCCTACCCGCAAGCCAATCAGGGTGACGCCTATACCAGCATCATCAGCACCGAGCACTATCAGCGGCTGCAGCTGCTGGTGCGCGAAGCCCAGGCTTCGGGTGCACAAATCACGCCTTTGTTTGAAGCCGATGACATCGACCAGCAGCGCCGCATGACACCGGTGGCGGTGCTCAATCCCGATGTCGATTCCCGCTTGATGCGCGAAGAAATCTTCGGTCCCGTTCTACCGGTGCTGGAGACGGCCGATCTGAACAGCGCCATGGCCTTCGTCAATGCCCGCCCCCGACCCTTGTCGCTGTATTTGTTCGGTGCTGATCGCGCCGAGCAAGAACGGCTGTTGGGTGGCGTCAATGCTGGTGGCATCTGCATCAACGACACGCTCCTGCACATGGCGCAGTTGCAGCTACCATTTGGTGGTATCGGTGCCAGTGGCATGGGGCATTACCATGGCTGGTATGGATTCAAGACCTTTTCGCAGGCGCAGCCGGTGTACAAGCAATCCCGGCTGTCATCATCGCGCCTGTTCAAGCCACCCTTTCGCGGCTGGAAGCAGCGGCTGATCAATCTGCTGGTACGCTGAAGCAAGTGGAAGCGGGTGCTGTCGCATGACTGAACTGCCGTTTGCGCCTTCGGCCGAGCGCAACAAGCTGCCGATACTGCTCGCTCTGCAAGATCTGCTGCCCAGTGCCGGACAGGTACTGGAAATCGGTTCCGGAACTGGTCAACACGTGATCTTTTTTGCCGCCGCAATGCCGCAGTTGCACTGGCAGCCCAGCGAACAGCAGATGCATTTGCCGGGTTTGCAGGCCAGACTGCAGTTGCAAGCTGGCAGCAATGTGTTGCCAGCCATCGAGCTGGATGTGACCCAGGCCACGCAGTGGCCACCGGCGCTCAGCCATGATGCGGTGTATGCCGCAAACGTGGCGCATATCATGTCCTGGCCACAGGTGCAGGCCATGTTTGCTGGCGTCGAATGCTGTCTGCACACTGCAGGTCGCTTTTGTTTGTATGGCCCGTTTCATCGCCAGGGGCAGCCTACGTCTGCGGGTAACGCCGAGTTTGATGCGCAATTGCGCAGCGCCGACAATCCGCAGGGAAGCCACCAGGGCATTCGCGATGACAGCGCGATGATTGAATTGGCGCATCGCCACGGCATGCAGCTGCTCGATGACATTGCAATGCCAGCCAATAACCGCATATTGGTGTTTACCAAATCCATCTGAACATGCCATATTCAGGGTCATAACATGCATGCAATCGATTTACAGCTTGGCCTGGTACAACAGGCGCAAGCGCTGATGTCCAGTGAGCGCAATGCCCTGGCCAATGCGGCCAATTTGTGTGCGCTGATTTTTTCCGGATTCGAGCGCATCAACTGGGCCGGATTTTACTTCCTGCACGGTGACGAACTGGTGCTGGGGCCGTTTCAGGGCCAGCTGGCCTGCACGCGCATTAAAGTTGGTCAGGGCGTCTGCGGCCATGCTGCGGCCAGCCGACAAACTCAGCGCGTGGCTGATGTGGATCAATTCGACGGCCATATCGCCTGTGACAGCGCCTCACGGTCGGAGCTGGTGGTGCCATTGTTGCTAGATCAACAACTGCTTGGGGTGCTGGATATCGATGCGCCGATAACGAATCGATTCAGTGCCAGCGATCAGACCCTGATGGAAAATCTGGCCGCGGCCTGGCTAAAGAGCAGCGACCTGGCCGTGAACAGGCTGTATCAAAACTGATAACAGGATGCAGCCTGCCGTCAACCCGGCACAGGCCTGGGTCCAGTCTGAAGCGAACATGAAACAACGTTCGTCACCCCGGCGTAGGCCGGGGTCCAGTGAAACCCACAGTTGTGCGCAAGCACGACATTCATGCTGGTCTACGTTGATGAAAGGGAGTCGCTACGCGACAGTCATAGCGACTGGATACCGGCCTGCGCCGGTATGACGAAGCGTTGTTCAGGCAGCATGCAGGCCGGATAAGCAAAGCGCATCCGGCATTCCCTCGCCTGACTCTGCTTGTAGGCCGGATAAGCAAAGCGCATCCGGCGATGGCTGGTTTGCAACACAGTTGTGGGGGCCTGCATGCAGTGGCCAGAGATTATCCAAAAAGTTGCTGCAGCATGGCAATGTTGGCGTGTATGCTATGGCGTATCTTCAGGGGGCGTTTCTTCAGGGGCGCATCTTCAGGGGCGCATCTTCAGGGGGCGCATTTTCAGGGGGCGCATTTTCAGGGGCGATACAGCCAATCCATCTGCCAGGGTTGATGCAAGTCACCAGCGTCGCTGTGCAGCAGTGCCATGTCGCCGGTGCCGAATCCCAGTCGCGCCTCGCTGTTGGCGCGGGCGAGCATGGACACCAGCTCACTGATGACCGGATTGTGTCCAACCAGGATGACGCGATCGTGCACGCTCAGTTGCGCTGTGAGCAAGGCCATCAGATACCCGCTGCTGCCGCCGTAGATGCTGTCCTCAAAGGCCTCATCGCAGTGTAGCGCTTGCGGTCGGCACTGTTGCCAGGTCTGGCGCGTGCGCACGGCTGGCGAGCACAACAGCTGCCAGTTTTCGGCTGGCAACTGGTCATGCAGCCAGGTACGCATGCTGACACACTGCCGTTCGCCTTTTGCTGCCAGTTCGCGCGTAAAATCCGCTTGGCCCGGACGAGCTTGCAGTGTTTTCGCGTGCCGGATCAACAGCAGATGTTGCATGGTGGTCAGCGGCGGTCAGTTGGACGATTCGGCTTCGATCTGCTCACGTTGTTTTTGCGCAGCTTCAAGCAAGTCCTGTTCGACATCCCGGGCTTTTTGCAGGGCGTCGATCTGGGTGCTGAGCAGATTATCGTTGGCGGCAGGCTCCGTGGTTTGTGGATCAGCCTGTTGTGGCTGGCAAGCGCAGAGCAGGGTGGCGAGAGAAACAAGCAATACGAATCTGAACATGATGGCACCTCACTGCTGATAGTGTAAGCAGTTGCCCAGTATACAATGCTTAGTGCAGGAACTGTGGTGACCAGGCTGCGCCATGTCGATCAACATGTTGATGAATTGGACTGGATACCGGCCTGCGCCGGTATGACGGGCGTTGTTCAGGATGGTAAAGTCTACCGTCGTCCCGCTGATGTCTCAAAGTAACAGTATATGGTGTGTACAGCGTCACGCACACGTTCTGTATCCAGACAAGAAAGATTGTACGGATTACACAGATCACAGAGATCAGCCGCCCACCGGTACAAGGTAAAACGAAGCCGTCATACCAATTACACAGACCTGAAAACTGTTTTTTGCCAAATCAATGGCGATTACGTTACGCTGTTGCATTGTGGACTCCTTGTGGTTGTGGTTTGCTAAGCGACAAACTTAACTCTGAAAGGAGGAGGAGTCCACACATCGGCAATGACCAACATCCGGAGGGTTGTGGCTACGCGACGATTGACTTGACTGGGTCTAATACATGGGTTACTGCCTGACGACGAAAATTACTGGGTTAATAGGATGGGT
Source organism: Gammaproteobacteria bacterium (assembly GCA_021772955.1). Classification (GTDB taxonomy): domain Bacteria; phylum Pseudomonadota; class Gammaproteobacteria; order Xanthomonadales; family Wenzhouxiangellaceae; genus JAHJQV01. The sequence goes on from JAJFKZ010000027.1 coordinate 46,648, forward strand.
CGCTGCGCGACGCTTCATAGCGTGTATAGCGACACGCAACGTGGCCTGCGCCGGTATGACAACGTGTTGCTCAGGTAGATGAAGCTCGCCGTCACCCCGGCGTAGGCCGGGGTCCAGTGAAACTCACAGTTGTGCGCAAGTGCAACACCCATGCTGGTCTATGCTGATGAAGGGGAGTCGCTACCCGGCAGTCATATTGACAGGATGCCGGCCTCTGTGCCGGTACGTCGGACGTTGTTCAGGCCGGATAAGCAAGGCTTATCCGGCAAATCGTTGTGCATCATGCTGCCCGGGGACGGCGCCGTGCTGATTGCTGCAGCAATTTGCTGGTCGCGGCACGCAATTCGTCGTCGCTGAAATCATCCACGGCAATGATTTCCATGGTGCGCTCATGCACCTCGCGCAACAGCCTGGCTTCATCCTTGTTGATGATCTTGGCCGCTTCGGCTGCAGTGATAATCTGGCCGGGATCAGTGCCACTGATGTCACCCTGACGCAAAGCCTTGTCCAGACGGCGCTGGATCGGTTCTGCGGCGATCACTTGCGGCAGCAGTGCTTCCATGTCGCCGATCACGTAACCGGGCGAAGCGGTCTTGTAGACGCCGTCGGTGAGACGATCCCGGGTCGCCGATGGTGCCAGCAGCAAACTGGCCACCTTGTGGCCCAGGCGATCATTAGGCTGCTGCTCGCGCAGGCCCAGGGGGAACACGACCAGGCGCAGCAGCGCTGCGATAAAGCGGTTCGGATAATTGGCCAGCACGCCGCGCAGCGCCTCCTGCAATTGATACATGCTGTCCTGGAAAGCCCAGGACAGAATCGGCTGATCTGCAGCCGGGCGGCCCTGGTCTTCGAAGCGCTTGAGCATGGCCGAACTGATATAAAGCTGGCTGAGGACATCACCCAAACGTCCGGAAATTCGCTCTTTCTGCTTCAGCTTGCCGCCGAAGGTGAGCATGACCACGTCTGCCAGCAGGGCAAAGGCGGCGCTGTAACGACTCAGTTTGCGGTAATAGGGGCGTGTATCGCGATCACTGGGTACCGTCGACAAATGACCGCTACCCAGACTCATCCAGAAAGCCCGACAGGCATTGCCAATGGTGTGGCCGATGTGTGCAAACAGCAGCTGGTCGAACTGGCGCAGTCGCTCCCCGCGATCAGCGATCTGAGCGGCTTCCAGTTCTGCCAGCACATACGGATGACAGCGAATTGCGCCCTGACCGAAGATCATCAGGCTGCGGGTGAGAATGTTGGCACCTTCGACAGTGATGGACATGGGCGCGACCTGCCAGGCACGACCCAGATAGTTGCGTGGGCCAAGTATGATGCCCTTGCCGCCGTGGATGTCCATGGCGTCACTGACCACGGCACGCGCCTTTTCGGTGGCGTGGTATTTGGCGATCGCCGATGGCACCGCCGGCTTTTCGCCCTGATCCACGGCAATGGCTGTCATTTTGCTCAGCGCACTGGCGGCATAAGTATTGCCCGCGATTCTGGCCAGCGCTTCCTGCACGCCTTCGAAACGACCAATGGGCAGATTGAACTGTTGCCGGATGCGCGCATAGGCGCCGGTGGCCAGTGCCGCCAGTTTGGCGCCGCCGGTGTTGTTGGACGGCAGGGAAATGGCGCGTCCCACGGACAGGCATTCGACCAGCATACGCCAGCCCTGACCGGCGTATTCAGGACCACCAATGAGCATGTCCAGCGGCACAAAAATGTTTTCACCACGGATCGGACCGTTCATGAACGGGCTGTTCAGCGGCAGATGCCGACGCCCGATTTCCAGTCCCGGCGTAGCACGTGGTAACAGCGCCAGGCTGATGCCGATGTCTTCCTGATCGCCCAGCAGGCCTTCCGGATCATACAGCCGAAATGCCAGACCGACCACAGTGGCAACTGGCGCCAGAGTGATATAGCGCTTGTCGAAAGTCAGCCGCATACCCAGTACTTCCTCGCCCTGCCACTGACCTTTGCAAACCACGCCAGTGTCGGGAATTGAGGTGGCATCCGAACCGGCGGTGGGGGCAGTCAGTCCAAAGCAGGGGATTTCTTCGCCAATCGCCAGTCTGGGCAGGTAATGGTCTTTCTGCTCCTCGGTGCCATACTGCAGCAGCAACTCGGCGGGTCCCAGTGAGTTCGGTACTGCCACGGTAGAACCGACTACCGCGCTCATGCCGCCGACTTTCTGCAGCACCGCGCGGTGCGCCAGCGCCGAGAAGCCCAAACCGCCATAGGATTTGGGGATGATCATGCCGAAGAATTTTTCTTTTTTGAGAAAATCCCACAACGCTGCAGACAGGTCGGCATCGACGTGACAGATTTGCCATTCATCGATCATGCTGCAGGCCTCCTCGCAGGGGCCGTTGACAAAGGCGCGTTCCTCGGTGGTCAACTCCGGGGTCCGTCGGCGCAGCAATTTGCGCCAGTCAGGCCGGCCACCAAACAATTCACCTTCCCAGCCAACGGTACCAGCATCCAGGGCAATCTTTTCCGTGGGGCTGAGCTTGGGGGTCATGTGCAGGTAGGCTTCCAGCATGGCCGCACTGAGCCACTGCTGACGCAGACTGGGCACATTCAGCACCAGCGCAATGGGCACAAACACCAGCCACAAAAGCGTCAGACCCAGCCAGCCGGCATCCAGAAACAGTGTTCCGGCTACCAGGATGACTGCGCTGCTGATGGTCCAGGTGCGCAGTGTGGCTGAGGTATACGCCGAGATTACCAATGTCGCCAGCAAGGCCAGTATTAACCACGTCATCGTCGTTCTCCTGTAGGGTTTACTCGAATGCTCGGCATAATCTGGCCGAGTCTTTGTCCATACGCTACAGTATGGCGCAGCCCAATCGGGTCGTCAAATGGTTTTGCTTGCCAGTTGCGGGCAGCTCGGCTATCTTGTAGCGCATGGATCAGATCAAACACCGCAGCCATTGCTGCGTCATGCACGCAGCAGTCCATCAATGCCGACAGCAAGCCTGAGCGCGGCCAACAAACCCAGTTTATCGCCGCAAGACTGGGAGCAGGCTGCGTTGGAGTGGATTGCCGAGCACGGTGTGGCGGCGCTCAAGGTTGAGCCGCTGGCGCGGCGGCTGGGCATTACCAAAGGCAGCTTCTACTGGCATTTTAGTGATCGGGAACAGCTGCTGAACCGTTCACTGTTGCGCTGGGAGCGTCTGGACCATGACAGCGTGGCGCGTTTTGTCAATCGCAAGCAGGCACCGTACGAGAAACTCGCCGACTTCTTTCGCGGTACCAGTCGCCAGCATCTGACTCATAACATATACGGGGCCTTGTTGTCGGCGCCTCGTAACCATGGCATTGCTGCGATCTTACAGCGTGTGACCCAGTTGCGCATGGATTTCCTCAACAACGAATACCTGGCCATGGGGCTGGGTGTAGAGCAGGCGCGCTTGCATACCCAACTCACCTACAGCGCCTATGTCGGTTTTGTGCAGCTGCAGCGGCAGCAGTTGTCGGCCATGATCGACGCTGCCGAACCACTGGACTACACCGAGCATGTCATTGCCGTGCTGCTGGATGGCGCTCGCAAGCTGGCAGGGTAATGGGCATA
>JAJFKZ010000028.1 GCA_021772955.1 Gammaproteobacteria bacterium
GGTCACCGTGAATGTGTGAAAATGCCACGCCTGCCTGCTCAAAAACGTGGCCGTCCTGCAGCACTTGAGTGATGCCGCCACCACCGGCTGGTCGTTGCCATGCATCCCGGGCAAACCCGGCGGCACCGTCCAGTTCGCTGAAGCGGTCACAAATACCTTGCTGCAAGCCCTGCAGATACTGCTTGACTGCAGCGATGCCGTGCTCATCAGATTTCAGGTCTGGTGAATGCTGGTTATTGTTCATGGTGGATAGCAATCCTCTGCATAACTATACCTGGGGCGACGGCGTCACTGCGTGATGCTCCGGTGCAGCCGCATTGAGTGTGGTTTGACCATGGCAAATGCACGCACCGAGACGTGGCGAAGCGCACGCAGCACGCATGCTACGGCTGTTCCGGGCATAACGCGTTCCATGACCAGCCCGCATATTTCATGAAGACGGACAGTTACTGGTACTATTTTACGGATAAACAAGGCGATAACAGAAATATTATGAATTGTGGAGTGGACACAGATTGTCCTTCAGCGCTGCCCTGGCACCATCATCTGCGCACAATTGCTTCGCTTAGCAAATCTTTTATGCTGCTGGGCTTGTCTCTGCCGCCGCATGGCTCGGGAATAATAACATCGACAGCGCTGCTGATGCGCGGGTCCAGTGCCGTCAATTGACTCACCGTTGCAGTGCCGGACACATTGGCGCTGGTCGACACTATCGGACCACCGAATTGAGCACACAGCTGTCGACACAGGGCATGGTCTGGTAGGCGTACGGCCAGTCGCTGACGATGCGCGCCCGTGAGCCAGACCGGCGCAGCTTGAGCACTGGGAAATAACCAGGTGGTGGCAGCCGGCCAGGTGTCCAGCGCCTTGTACCAGTGCTGACGATAGCTGCTGTCAAGCCAGTGTTCGATTTGCTGTAGATCGGAAATGATGCTGATCAGGCCCATCGACATGGGTCGCTGTTTGAGCTGCAGCAGTCGTGCAACGGCCTGCTCATCCGCTGCGGCACAACCCAGCCCATAAACAGCTTCAGTGGGATAGACGATCAGCCCGCCTTGTCGCAAGGCCTGCAACGCGGACTGGAACAGCTGCTGATTCATGGGTTCGATGATTTCAAGGGGCCGACTCTGCTGATTGTGCGTTGTCAATGATCTGCTGCCAGCCCGGTGTCTGGCGGCACTGTGGCCGCATTTGGCGCTGACTACTCGTTGACGACCTTCTTGTCGGCCGATTGTTCATTCGCTGTTGCTTTGCTGACCGTTTTTTTGCTCGCGGATTTTTTCCTGGCTGCTTTTTTTGGGCCTGCTTTTTTCTTGCCAGCTTTTTTCCGGCCAGTTTTTTTCTTGCTGGCTTTTTTCTTGCTGGCTTTTTTGCTGGCCGTCTTTTTATTCGAGGCTTTTTTGCCGCGACCGCGTTTTTCTGGCGCATTGGCCAACAGCTCGATGCACTCGGCAAGCGTTAATGAATCCGGCTCGCGATCCTTGGGCACGCTGAGATTTTTCTTGCCATTGGTGATGTAAGGGCCGTATTTGCCTTTCAGTATCTGTATGCCCTGTTCCTCAAAGACCTGGATGATGCGCTCGGCATCGGCCTTCTGCTTGGCGGCGATCAGCTCCAGAGCACGCTCCAGATCCACGGTGTAGGGGTCATCTTCCTTGGGCAGCGACACAAACTTCTTGCCATAGCGCAGGTAGGGACCAAAGCGGCCTATGTTGGCTGCAACCTCTTCGCCGTCGCTGGTTTCGCCGAGATCACGCGGCAGCTTGAACAGCGCCAATGCCTCTTCCAGGGTGATGGTGGCCAGTTGTTGGCCGGGCAGCAAGCCGGCAAATTTAGGTTTTTCCTCTTCGATTTCTGTGTCGCCAATCTGCGCAAACGGACCATAGCGCCCCAGCCTGACGCTGACCGGTTTTCCGGATTTTGGATCGATGCCCAGATCGCGCGCCTGGCGTGCTTCGGCGCGGCTGACATTTTTTTCGATATCATTGATCTTATGAATGAAGCCCTGCCAGAAATCACGCAGCACCGGTAGCCATGGTTGTTCCCCACGGGCAATGGCATCCAGCTCATCTTCCAGTCTGGCGGTGAATTTGTAGTCCACGTATTGCTCAAAATGACTGGACAGAAAATTCGCCACCACGCGGCCGGTGTCGGTGGGCATGAAGCGGCGACTGTCCAGCACAACGTATTCCCGATCCAGCAATACTGAAATGATTGACGCGTACGTGGATGGCCTGCCAATGCCAAATTCTTCCAGCGTCTTGATCAGGCTGGCTTCGCTGTAGCGCGGTGGTGGCTCGGTAAAATGCTGATCGGCATTGACCGCCAGCAGCTGGACTTGCTCGTCCACATCCATGTCCGGCAAGCGCACTTCTTTGGCCTGCTTGCCGCCGACCGGGGCCTCCTCATAGACGCTGAGAAAACCCGGCTCGCGGATGGTTGAGCCGCTGACCCGAAATCTGGAGTCCTCGGCAGCGCTAAACTCCACCGTCACGGTATCCATCACCGCCGGAATCATCTGGCAGGCCATGGTACGGCTCCAGATGAGCGCATACAGTTTGTACTGATCTTCTTTCAGATAGGGCTTCAGGCGCTCTGGTGTCCAGGCCGGATTGGTGGGCCGGATGGCCTCATGCGCTTCCTGTGCGTTGCGCGATTTGGTGGTGTAGAAGTTGGGTTTTTCCGGCACCTTGTCAGCGCCAAACTGGCTGCTGATCTGGGCGCGCAGGCCGGCCACGGCCTCACCCGCCAGAGTGACTGAATCGGTACGCATGTAGGTGATCAAACCTTGCGGGCCGGAATCGGTGTTGATGCCTTCATACAGCTGCTGCGCCAAACGCATGGTGCGCGAGGCGGAGTAACGCAGCTTGCGCGAGGCGTCCTGCTGCAGGGTCGAGGTGATGTACGGTGGTGGCGGACGCCGACGACGCTGGCGCTTTTTGATCTCGGCGACTTTAAGGCGGCCATCCGCAGCGAACTGCAAGGCGCTTTGCACGGCGTGTGCCTGCTCGGCCCCTGTGAAACTGAATTGCTCGACTTTCTTGCCCTGCCATTTGACCAGAGCGGCCTGGAAATCCATGCCGTGCTGGTGCAGATTTGCGGCGATAGTCCAGTATTCTTGTGCCTGAAAGCGCTCGATTTCTTCTTCACGCTCAACAATCAGGCGTAATGCCGGTGTCTGTACACGGCCAGCCGACAGTCGCGGCTGTAGTTTTTTCCACAGCAGTGGAGACAGGTTGAAACCGACCAGGTAATCCAGCGCGCGTCGTGCCTGCTGGGCATCGACCAGGTTATCGGACAGTACTCTGGGATTGGCGACCGCATGCTGCACGGCCGATTTGGTGATTTCGCTGAACACCACGCGGAAAACCTTGCGTTTGCCGTCGAGCAGCTTTTTTTCCCGGAAAATTTCCTGCACATGCCAGGCAATGGCTTCACCTTCGCGATCAAGGTCAGTCGCCAGATAGATGTTTTCTGCGGCGCGGGCGGCCTTGATCAGCTTGTCAACATGCTTCTTGTTGCGCTCGATCAGCTGGTAGTTCATGGCAAAATCGGCGTCTGTGTCAATCGCGCCGGATTTCGGCACCAGGTCACGGACGTGCCCATAAGACGCCAGCACCTGGAAATCCTTGCCCAGGTATTTGTTGATGGTGCTCGCTTTCGCGGGCGACTCCACGATCAGTAAATTGCTGCTCATCGGGTATTCAGCACTGCGTCTTCAGCATGTCAGTGCCTGAGCTCTTGTTCTTCATAAAAAACCATATCTTCGATCCAGGCATAGTTGGCTGCCTGACCAGGTTGATTGAACAGCACCATCAAGATGACCCATTTCAGATCATCCAGATCAGTGTCCTCTTTTTCCAGCGCCATGATACGATCGATGATCACCTCACGACTGGCCGGCGTCAAAACGCCCTGGTTTTCCAGCTGCATGATGAAGCCACGGCATTCGACATCCAGTTTCTGCTGTTCCTGATCGTGATACATGCGCGTAGGCGCAAGCATCTGCTTGTGGTTTTCAAGCGGAATTTCCTGCTCAGCCAGTTCATCCAGCCATTTAAACGCTTTGGCGATCTCATTGTTACTGAAACCGGCCTGATGCAGATTGGTTTCCAGATCATCGCGGTCCGGCGTGATCTCGGGATCGTCGTAGATGTAGTTTTCAAACAGGTACATCAGCACGTCCATTACGTTCTCTTTCATTCATTAACCTCTTGGACAGCAGCCAGTGAACGCACCCAACCGGCGGCTTCGGTGGATACCTTGCCGTACAGTTCGAGCACCAACAGCATGGAGGAAATTGACTCTGGCGTCAAACCGGTGTGACCTACCAGTTCATCAATGGTCATTGGTTCGTGCTCCAATGTCCGCCAGAGCAGTTGATAGTCTTCATCACACGCAATATCAGGTTCCAGTCCGCCACTGTCAAGTGCCACAGGCGAATCAACTGTTGTTTCGCCGTGATCTGCGGCGTTGATCTGCTGGTCTGCAGTCGACAGATTGCTGCGCAAACGATCCGCCAACTGACCTGCCAGTGGCGCGATATCTTCCAGTACCTGTGCGGCATTCTCAACCAGGCGCGCGCCATCTCGAATCAGCGCATGACAGCCACGACTGCCACTGTTGCGCACAGATCCGGGCATGGCCATGACTTCGCGGCCTTGTTCGGAGGCGAGTCTGGCCGTGATCAAGGAGCCGCTGCGCAATCCCGCTTCTACCACCACGGTGGCCATGCACAAACCGCTGATAATGCGATTACGGGCCGGAAAATGCCCGGCGCGGGGTTCCGTACCCAGGGCAAACTCCGATATCAACAACCCGGTTGCAGCAATCTGACGGCCCAGATCACGGTTACAGGCTGGATAAATTCGATCCACACCTGTACCCATCACAGCGATGGTCTTGCCGTTGGCATGCAGTGCAGCACGGTGGGCGGCAGCATCAATACCATCGGCCAGACCACTGGTCACCACCAGCCCGGCCTCACTCAAAGCTGCCGCCACGTCCATGGCTTGCTGCAATCCATGGTTACTGGGATTGCGGCTGCCCACTACCGCGATCTGCGGTTGCCACAACAGATCCTTGTCGCCGACCGCATACAACATCCACGGTGGCCGCTGGATATCTCGCAGCAGTTCAGGGTAGTCGTCTGCGTCGATGCAGAGCAGATGATGGTGCGGGTGCTGCAGCCAGTCGCAATGCTGCTGCCAGCGCTCACCGTGCGGACGTTTACACCAGCTGCGCGCCTGTTTGATGGCCGCATTCAGACCGCGTACAGGGTCTGATTCCGAAGCTTCGCTGTGTTGATCGGTGCCGGCAGGCAACTGTGCAACTGCCGCACCTGAGATGATGAACGCCAGCGCCGACTCTGCCGAACCACAGCGCCGCAGCAAAAACTCGATGCCCACATTGCCCAGCCCGGGCGCCAGACTTAGCGTAATGAGTGCTCGCTGTTCGGGCGTCAACCGCGCTCCCCCTGATTCGGTAGTGAACTTTCAACTGGCATCATCGTGACCAGTGAGCAGTCCGCAAGCGGCACTGCAAAACACCTGCCCCAGGAAAAAACCTGCCTCAGAATACCCGGGACGGGTTGGCCAGCAGATCTCCGTCATGCACATCACGCTGACCGTCCATGATCAGCGCGTAGCTGATGTGGTCATAGCTGCGATAAACCATCAGTCGTCCGATGTACTCATCCGGCAGAGTTACATTGATTTTATCGCTGGTACCAAAAATGCGCTTGAAACTGCCAGTGGGTCCGCGCACCGGGTCCTTGATCTCCTCACCAGGATTCATCACTGCAAACACGTGACCAGCCGCAACGCCGTCATCGGCGCCAATGTTAAGCACGACGATGTCATTGTGGGCCGCCGTCGGGCCTACATCAACGATACCGATGATTCTGGCATTGGCCGGCACCGTATCCATGACCTTGGGCTCGAAGAATTCTTCATAGGCATAGTCTTCCAGCGGCAAAACATAGTCGCCTTGCTTGACTTCACGCTTGGCCTGGTCGATCTGCAGAATCGAAACCTCACCGTTGCGCACGACCGTGGCCGTGGCCACCTCGAACAACTCATGGCCGATGATGTCTCGATCCTTGCCGTCAATTTTCTTCAGCTGACGCCAGAGCATGGAATCGCGACGGTATTTTTCGGGATAGGTACGACCGGGAAAATCCGGCAGCTTGTATTGTCTGATGTAGGATCCACCGGCACGCTGGTCACCATGGCTATGCTCATGGAAGGCAGTCTGATAAACCATGCGATGACGGGCGATCACCACCGGCGTGCCGACACCGACGGTTAATCCGCGTACGTAAGTCTTGTCCCCAACTATGCCCAGCAGAGATTGTTCCTCATTGGCCAGCACATAGGGAAGATTGTCCATGTCTTCATTACTGACCAACCGTGGCCAGCGCAGGAATCCACGCAAGGCATTCAGCGAGATGGCGCTGATCGGCTCTTCGCCAACCACACGAATCTCGGGCGAGCGTCTGACCACTTGCAGCATCGGACGGCCGTTCAGATAACTGAGATTGAGCACATCTCCGGGGTAGATCAGGTGCGGGTTCTCCACCTGTGGATTGGCCTGCCAGATGGCTGGCCATTCCCATGGTCGAATCAGGAACTTGCTGGCCAGATCCCACAAGGTGTCACCAGGCTGGACAATGTATTCCTGCGGATGATCACTGCGCAATTGCGGTGTACCATCCTGCGCCAGGCTGGTTTGTGCGGGCGCCAGCAGCAGAGACAGCATCAGCAGCAGCAACAGCGCGCTGATTGGCAGCATGCGGCGATCTGCGACAATGCCGGCAACGGCGATATTTTTGTCTGTGTCCATAACAGGTCCTTGGTCAGGTTCCATCAACTAACATCAACATCCCTGTTGATCCGGGGGCCTCAGCTGACTGCCTATCCAGCGTTCGACTGACGGCAATAAAGTCCATATATTCAGACATTTTAGTACATGATCTTACAATTTACATTATTTGGCAAGCTGATCCCGACTGAATTCTCTTGAGTTATCTCGGCATTGTATAATGACTGAGCACACAAATATGTGAAATCATGAGCAAACTGAACATACTGGAATACCCCGATCCCAGACTGCGTACCATTGCCAAACCGGTTACCGGGTTTGACACAGCGCTGCAGCAGTTGATCGCGGACATGAGCGAAACCATGTATGCGGCGAAAGGCATAGGCCTTGCCGCCACCCAGGTCGACCGGCATATCCGCCTGCTGGTCATGGATGTCTCGGAACAGCGCGATCAGTTGCGCGTGTTCATCAATCCCGAGTTGCTGGATCGTTCTGGCAGCGTCGAGCAGGAAGAAGGCTGCCTGTCAGTGCCAGAAATTTATGCCGAAGTAAAACGCGCGCAAAACATCACTGTTCGCGCTCAGGATCAGCATGGTGAGGTTTTCGAAGAACAGCTCGACGGCCTGACAGCAATTTGTCTGCAGCATGAAATGGATCACTTGCAGGGTCGCCTGTTTGTCGATTACCTGTCACCGCTGAAGCGTGACATGTTGCGCAAGAAACTGGTCCGGCAACACCGCCAAGAGGCAGAAACCGTGCCGACGGGCTCCTGATCCGGCCGCCGCAGAAAATGAAAATCGTCTACGCAGGCACACCTGAATTCGCTGTACCTGCGCTCAAAGCGTTGTGCCAACGCGATGCACTCAGACCGCTACTGGTGTTGACTCAACCGGATCGACCAGCCGGTCGCGGTCGTCATCTGCAATGCAGTCCAGTGAAATTGTATGCCCAGAACGAACAGCTGCCGGTGGCGCAACCACAAAGCCTGGCCGAGGCGCCGATTCAAGCGCAGCTGCAAGCGCTGGCCCCGGATCTGATCATTGTCGCAGCCTACGGCCTGCTGTTGCCGAAAGCGATTTTGCAGTTGCCGCAGCATGGTTGCTGGAACATTCATGCTTCACTGCTACCGCGCTGGCGCGGTGCGGCCCCGATTCAGTATGCGCTTGCCAGCGGTGACCGCCACACCGGCATCAGCATCATGCGCATGGAAGCCGGCCTGGATACCGGGCCAGTGTATCTGCAACGACGCATCGCCATCAGCGCGTCCGATACCAGTGCCAGTCTGCACGACAGGCTGGCAGAACTTGGCGCAGATTGTCTGCTGCAGTGCATCGATGCGCTGTTGCAGGACAAACTGGGCGTGCCCACACCGCAGCACCAGGATCAGGCCAGCCACGCGCCCAGACTGACAAAAAGTGCCGCGCAGATTGACTGGCAGGAATCTGCTGAGACCATAGCGCGTAAAATCAGAGCCTACAATCCCTGGCCGGCCGCGTGGACGCAACTGTTGGGCAAACGCACCGTGATCTGGGCCGCCACAGCTGTCACCGACAGTTTCGGCGTGCCAGGCAGCGAGCATGGCAGCGAGCATGGCAGCGGGCCTGGCAGCATTCTTGAAGCGCACCATGATCGTCTGCTGATTGCTTGTGGTAGCGGCGCGCTGGCAGTAAGGCTGCTGCAACCGGCAGGCAGCCGCGTCATGCCCGTATCCGACTGGCTGAACGCCTATGGCCGTCACCTCGCAATCCCAGTCAATTAACCGAGGAGCCGCATCCAGCATGTCTCAGTCCGACAACAAACCGCCAGCAGCCCAGCCGGATGCCAAACCGACCACCGCCGTCACGGCCAAGACCGCTGCTGCAAAACCTGCGGGCGCAGCCAGCAAACCTGCTCAGTTCAAAGGCCGCAAGCCATTGCGAAAAAAACCCACTGGGCCGGCCAAACCGGGGGCCAAAAGAGCACGTTCTGAAGCATCAGCACATAGCAATCCCACTCAAAAAACCGCCCGCAAGACACGCGCACGCCAACGTGGGGCCAACAACATCCGCCCCACGGCCCGCTGCCTGGCGGTGATCACGCTGAAAGACATTCTCGGCAACGATTTGACCCTGGATCACGCCATCGACAAACACCTGCAAGAACTGGATGCCCGTGATCGAGCATTTGCCCAGCATCTGGTCTACGCCACGCTGCGCCGACTGAACTCACTGCAGGCCATAGCAGCGCTGTTGCTGGATAAACCTTTGCCGCGCAAATATTTCGATGTCGAATTACTGCTGCTGCTCGGCCTGCTGCAGTTGTGGGACAGCCATGTCGCCGATCACGCTGCCGTCAGTGCCACCGTCAATGTCTGCAACGAACTAGGCAAAAACTGGGCCCGCAATCTGATCAATGCCGCCTTGCGGCGCTTCCAGCGTGACCAGGCGCAACTGTTAGCACAATCGCAGCAAGCCGATCATCTGCGTTACAGCACACCACAATGGCTGTTAGCAGCGCTGCAACAGGACTGGCCTCAGCGCTGGTTGAGTATCGTGCAACAGGGCTTGCGACCAGCACCGATGTGGCTGCGTGTGAACCTGGCCAAAATCAGCCGGGATGATTATCTGCGCCAGTTGTCGGAACAGCACATCGCCGCTGCTGCTGGCAACTCCCGCGCTGATGTCCTGCTGCGCCAGCCACTGGCGGTCGAGCAATTGCCAGGTTTTGCACAGGGACTGGTTTCAGTGCAAGACAGCGCGGCGCAATGGGCGGCCACGATTCTGGCGCCGGCAGCCGGTCATAAAGTGCTGGATCTGTGCGCCGCACCGGGCGGCAAGAGCTGTCAGCTGCTGGAACAATACCCGGGTATTCAACTGACCAGTGTGGACCTGCATGCACAACGGTTGCAGCGGCTGCAAGACAATTACCAGCGCCTCGGCGTACACGGCGAAATCATTTGCGCAGATGCTCTCGCCGCAACCGGCAGTGATGGCTGGTGGGATCAGCAGACCTTTGACCGCATTCTGCTGGATGCCCCTTGCTCTGCGACCGGGGTGATCAGACGCCATCCGGACATCAAGTGGCGCTTGCAGACCCAGAAGCTGGACAACATTCTGCAGCTGCAACAGCAGTTGTTGCAATCTGCCTGGCGCATGCTCAAACCCGGCGGTCACTTGCTGTATTCGACCTGCTCTGTATTGAAGTCCGAAAACGATGCGCAGATCCAGCGCTTCATGCAAACCACGCCAGATGCACAAGCGCAAACGCTGGCTCTGGAGGTGGGACAGGCTACCGATTTCGGCTGGCAATGCCTGAGTGGTGACGGCGGCGGTGACGGCATGTATTTTGGCCTGCTGAAAAAACCTTTGCCATGAGGCCGCAGCGCCGGCTTATGTTCTTGCACCAGACATGGCGCCTGCGCCCAGATCAACTTCATCCCGGAGCCACGTTGAGCGCCGCCCGCCCTAGCCGCCGCGCCATGTCGATACTGGTTCCAGGCTTGCTGGCCTTGGCATTGCTCAGTTGCGATAGGCCGTCGGCCAACAGCGGCAATGACAGCACTTCCGGCATCAATCTGCGCGAACTTGCTATCGAGCAAGCTGCAACTGTGCAAATGCGCGCTGCCATCGACCTGCGCCTTGGCAGTGGAGTTACCGAAGCGCTGCGCAGTGGTATCCCGATCACCATCACGGTGGATCTGCGCCTGGGCCTGCGTTATCGTTATTTCGCCCGGGAAATCAACACGCACAGCTTTCACTGGGAGTTGAGCTATCTGCCCCTCAGCGAACGCTACACCCTGAAACATGCACTCAGCGGAGACATCAGCAGCTTCCCGCGCCTGAACATGTTGCTGGACAGTCTGCGCGAGCCGGTCGCCTATCCCTGGCAAGGCGCCCCTGACGGACTCAACGACGGCCAGCATCAGCTGCAGATTCGAGCACGTCTGAATCGCCTGCGCTTGCCAGCACCACTGCGACTGCCGGCCATGCTATCCCGGCAGTGGCGCTTGCAGGATGGCTGGCGTACCTTGCTGATACCGGCTGACGATGTTGCCAACGCTACTGCCAAGCTACAGCCTGCGCTGCTGGCAAATGCGTTATCTGCAGCACCGGCACCCGAGCACAATGAAATCTGAATCCTGGCTGTACGGCAGGAGCCTGCCACTACTGGCGCTGCTCAGCATGCTGCTGGCAGCAGCTTTGCTGGTGGTCGATATTGAATCGGGCGACAACCGCATGCCGACGATGAACCTGTGGATTCTGGGGCTGGGACTGCTGGCATTGTTATTGTTGCTGGCCGCCATCCTGGGGCGCTTTGTACGCTTGGCCAGCCAGTTGCGCCGCCAGGAACCTGGCGCGCGTCTGACGCGCAGATTGACCATCATTTTCCTGGCGCTGACCGTACCGCCGGCATTGATCGTGTACTTGTTCTCGATGGAGTTTCTCAACGAAACCATTGATGATTGGCTGAATGTCGGTCAGGAGCAGGCCCTCGCCGACGCCATTGAGCTGGCGCGGGTGGTGTTGGATGCGCGCACGCTGGAAAGTCAGCGCCAGGTACGCCAACTGACGATCGAGTTACAAGATGAAATCAATCGTCGCGACGCCAGTGACTGGTTTCCGTTGCTGATCGACAAGGTCAGCAGCAGCGGACCGATGGAGCTGTCTATACTGGACGAGCGCGGCGCAGTACTGGCATCGGCCAACATCGATGGCGCGGTGATGAGCGCAGATCGACCGCGCGATTTCACGCTGCTGCAGATTCTGGACAATCGCATCTATGCTGAAGCGGAGCCGCTCACCCGCAGCAACAATAGCGCCGCTAACGACACCACCCAGGCGCTGTCCCGGGAACTCAAGATTCGTGCCGCCATGGTCATCCCCGAATCCGGACCTGGGCAACCCCGACGCATTTTACAGGGCATCTATTATCTGCCCGGGCAATTCAATGATCTGGCCGGCAGCATCGAGGCGGCCTATTACGATAACCAGCGCGTGATTGTGTTACGTGATGCCCTGAAACTCAGCTTTGTCATTATCCTCACCCTGGTGCTGGCACTGAGCATCCTGTTGGGCATACTTGCCGCCTTGAGCGTAGCCCAGCGACTGGTACAGCCGCTGACGCGATTGGCCCACGCCACCGGTCAGGTCGCAGTGGGCGAATACCACCAGGAGGTGACCTTGCAAAGCAGTGATGAACTGGGCTTTCTGGTGCGCTCATTCAATCAGATGAGCATCGAGCTCGAGCGCAGTCGCGTCCATCTGGAAGATCAGCGCCAATACCTGGAAACGGTGCTCAACCGCTTGTCTGCCGGAGTCATGTCGTTCGACAGCAGCAATCATCTGGTGACCAGCAATTCCAGTGCTGCAAACATCCTGAACATCGATCTGAAGGCCTGCAGCGGACAAAGCCTGGACAGCCTCGCCGATCGTTACAGCAACCTGGCTGGATTGTTCCAGCGCATACGCGAACGTAGCCAGCAGGCGCTGGAATGGCGCGAGGAAATCAATCTGCAGCAAGATCGGCAAGCCTTGGTGCTGGTCGTTCGCGGTACTCGCCTGGCGGGACAAAGCGCTGGTCAGGTGGTGGTCTTCGACGATGTCACGGTGCTTACCGAAGCACAGCGCCAGGCAGCCTGGTCCGAAGTTGCCCGACGCCTGGCACATGAAGTTAAAAATCCACTGACCCCGATTCGACTGGCCGCAGAGCGCATGGGGCGAAAATTGCTGCCACAACTGGATGCACAACACCAGACGATCCTGGCCAAGGCCACTTCCACCATCGTCAATCAGGTCGAAGCATTGCAGGCACTGGTCAACGCCTTCGCCGATTACGCCCAGGACAATCGTGCTGAATTGCAGTCCCTGGATCTGCATCAGTTGCTGGATGAAATCATCAGTCTCTATCAGACCGCCAGCGACAGCATCCACTTCAGCAGTGACTTGCAGGCCCAGTCGGCCATGATCATCGCCAATGCCGGGCGCCTGCGTCAGGTACTGCACAATCTGATTCGAAACGCCCAGGAGGCACATACTGCAGCAGCCATCAGTGCAACCCTGCTCATCGGTCTGCACACCCGCAATGAAGCCCGCAATGGCGTCGATGGTGTGTTGCTCGTGCTCAGCGACAATGGCCCGGGCATCGACGAAGTGCTACTGGAAAACGTTTTCCAGCCCTACGTCAGCAACAAATTGCGCAGCACCGACGGTAGCGAACTTTCTGACCGCTCATCCGGCCTTGGATTGGCCATTGTGCGCAAAATCATTGACGAGAGTGGTGGCAGCATCATGCTGGCAAACCACAACAACGGTGGCGCTGTGGCCAGCATCTGGCTGCCGATGGCCGCGCGAGTTGATCATGCCGCATCCCCATGAGCTGCATCAGCGGCGTATAATCACAGGCCTGTACGCATACAGTCCTGCCGGTCGCAGGCCCTAGGGGGCGTTATTAATTAGCACAGGTTGTGCTGTTAAGCCTGAAAATGCGCCAGACAAGGCGTGAGGAGAGAGGTTTGGTTACTCCAAATGAACGACGAACAACGCAGTATGGCGTTTTTTCAGGCTCAACCCGTCGGGCCGGGCCAATTGAGAATGCCCACTAGCACAGCATCATGCCAGAACCGTTGATTCTCATTGTTGATGACGAAGCCGATATCCGCGAGCTGATCTCAGATATTCTTGCTGATGAAGGCTATCGGGTGCAGACGGCTGCCAACGCCAGCGAGGCAGATGCAGCCTACCGTGATTTGCAGCCGGATCTGGTGCTGCTGGATATCTGGATGCCCGACAGCGATGGCATCACGCTGCTGGAACAATGGCAAAAACAATCACCCTTGTGCTGTCCGGTGGTGATGATGTCCGGCCACGGCAATGTCGAAACGGCAGTCCAGGCCACGCGCCTGGGGGCACTGGATTTCATCGAAAAACCCGTTGCGCTGAACAAGCTGCTGGCGATGACCGAACGCGCACTGGCGCACGATCAACCCAGCAGCAAGGTCATGCTGGTCGAACAATCGTTGCCGTATGCGCTGCCTTCCGGCAACTCCGACTACCGCCAGGCACTACGCCAGCAACTGCAAAGCCTGGCTGGTCATCTGCACCATTACGCATTGGCTGGAGAGCCCGGCACCTGCGCCAGAGATCTGGTGCATTGGGTACATGAAAACAGCCCGTTGGCGAACCTGCCATTGCTGTTTGATCAACGTGCCCTGCAAGCACTGGCTGCCGATGAGGTTGCTAGCGGCAGTATCTGCATCAGTGCCGTCTCATTACTCAAGCATGAACAGCAGCAATTGCTGCATGACTGGGCCAGTGCTGCGCAACCGGACCAGCCCCGGCGGCTGGTGCTGTGCAGTTCCGGCGAAGTTGACGACCTGAATTTGCAAAGCACTCTGACCGCGTCATTGTATGAATTGCTGGACGGCACCGTGGTGGTATTGCAGCCCTTGCGCCACCACTTGATTGATGTTCCGGTGCTGCTGCGGCAATATTCGGAAATGCTGTCAGATCGGGATAACCTGCCGTATCGATCGTTTTCTCTGGCGGCTCAAAATCAGTTACGACAGTTCGCATGGCCCGGCAACGAATGCCAGCTGCGGCGGTTTGTCCGGCAGCTCCTGCTGCTTGGCGGCAAGCAGGAGATCAGCACCGCTGAAGTGCAACAGCAGTTGCAGCTGTTGCAGCAGCAACCGGCTGTCGCCGGCATGGACAATGATATTTTCAATCTGCCTCTGCGCCAGGCGCGTGAGGCGTTCGAACGCCATTATTTGACCCACCATCTACAGCAAACCGACGGCAACGTCGGCGCACTGGCCGACAAAGTCGGCATGGAGCGCACGCATCTGTATCGTAAACTTCGCGGCCTGGGTTTGGACCCTCGCCAAATCAGCAAGCCAGCAGAGTCATTGATCAACACGGACTGATTATGAAAATTATCATTCTTGGCGCCGGTCAGGTTGGCGCCGGACTGGCCTTCAGCCTGTCACATGAACACAATGACATCACCGTCGTCGATACCGATCAACAGCGTTTGCGTGAGCTGCAGGATCGACTGGATATCCGCGGTGTGGCCGGCTATGGCTCACATCCGCAGGTGCTGATCAGGGCCGGCATTGAAGACGCCGACATGCTGGTGGCGGTGACCAACAGCGATGAAGTCAACATGATCGCCTGCCAGGTTGCCTACACCTTGTTCAAGACGCCCACTCGCATCGCCCGCGTGCGCGAAAGTGAGTATCTGAGCCATCCGGAATTGTTTGAAACGCAGCATATTCCCATTGATCTGCTGATCAGCCCGGAACAGGAAGTGTGCAAATACATCCGCCGCCTGATCGAATACCCCGGCGCCTTGCAGGTGCTGGATTTTGCCAACGGCAAAGCGCAGGTAGTGGCCGTGCGGGCGCGCTCGGACGGACCTTTGGTGGGTCAGCAGTTGAGCACTTTGCGCGAGCACATTCCCGGTGATGTGGATGCGCGTGTGGTCGCCATTTTTCGTGATGACAAGGCCATTAAATTTGAAGGCAGTACCGTCATTCACCGTGATGATCTGATGTTTTTCCTGGCCGCGAACCAGGACATTCGGGTGATCATGAACGAATTGCGCCAGCAGGAACAACCGATCAAGCGCATCATGCTGGCCGGTGGTGGCAACATTGGCAGCACGCTGGCGAAAAGCCTGGAATTTGATTACCACGTCAAGCTGATCGAACGCAGTCCCCAGCGCGCGCGCGAGATTACCGAAGACCTGGAGCGGGCCATCATTCTGGTTGGTGACTGCGCCGACGTGGAATTACTCAAGGAGGAGAGCATCGACCGCGTCGATGTGTTCTGCGCTTTGACCAATGATGACGAGGCCAATATCCTGTCATCCATGCTGGCCAAAAAGCTTGGTGCTGGCAAGGTGCTGACGCTGATCAACCGCCCGGCCTATGCCGATCTGGTGGAAATCGAATTGATCGACGTTGCTGTCTCACCGCGACAAATCACCATCGGTGCGCTGCTCACGCGCATTCGCCGCGGCAACATCGAGCGCGTGCATTCGTTGCGTAGCGGTGCCGCCGAAGCCATTGAAGCAGTGGCCAAGGGCAATGCCTCGACCTCGAACGTGGTCGGCCAGCGCATCGGTGAACTTGATCTACCGCCCAGCGCGGCGATCGGCGGTATCGTGCGCGGTGACAAGGTGATCATAGCCCACGACGACATCAAGATAGAGAGCGATGATCATGTCATCCTGCTGGTCACTGACAAACACCATATCCAGGCCATTGAGGAGTTGTTTGAAGTCAGAGACAATGTGGTCTGATTGAGCCTGTGATAGCGCCATGAACCTCATTACCCTGCGACGTCTGGTTGGAGCGATGCTGATGCTGTCGGGGTTGTGGCTGCTGCCACCCACCGTGGTGGCGCTCATCTACGACGAAATCTACGAAGCGCACCCGTTCGCCATTGCCGCGCTCATCGAGCTGTTGCTGGGCCTGGCGCTGTTCTGGCCACTGCGCAAACACAAAACCGATTTGCGTGTACGCGACGGTTTTCTGATTGTGGTGATGACCTGGCTGGTGTTTGCCATCAGCGGAACCTTGCCATTGTGGATGATCAAGGTACCGCACATCAGTTTTGCCGATGGCCTGTTTGAGTCCATGTCGGGACTGACCACCACCGGTGCAACGATACTGACTGGCCTGGATGATATGCCGCGCGGTCTGCTGTATCTGCGTTCGCAAATGCAATGGCTCGGTGGCATGGGCATTATCGTGCTGGCGGTGGCGATTTTGCCAATGTTGCGGATCGGTGGCATGCAGCTGTTTCGGGCCGAGACCCCGGGACCGATGAAAGACTCCAAACTGACGCCGCGCATCACCGAAACCGCCAAGGCATTGTGGCTGATCTATGTGGTTGCCACCATCGCCTGTGCCGGTGCCTACTGGCTGGCAGGTATGTCATTGTTTGATGCCATCAATCATGCTTTTACCACCTTGCCAATCGGTGGCTTCAGCACCCACGATGCCAGCATTGCTTATTTTCAGAGTCCGTTGATCGAATTCATTGCCATGCTGTTCATGGTCATCGCCGGGGTCAATTTCACACTGCACTTTATCTCCTGGCGTGATGCCTCGGTCAATGTCTACTTTCAGGACTCAGAGTTACGCATGTACCTGCTCTTGCTGGCGGTCTTCGTTGCCATCATTACCATCAACATCCTCTATCAGGGCATTGCCACCGATTTCTTCACGGCGTTGCGCCTGGGCGCATTCCAGGCCATCAGCGCCATGACCACGACCGGCTATACCACGGCCAGTTTTTATGCCTGGCCCGGTGTTGTGCCGATCATGCTGGTGGTCATCAGCATCATCGGCGGCTGTGCCAGCTCCACCGCCGGTGGCATGAAGGTAGTGCGCGTCATGTTGCTATCAAAACAGATGCTCCGGGAGATTCGCCATCTGATTCATCCCAATGCAGTGCTGGCCATCAAGTTCAGTAACCGGGTCATTAACGATCAGGTCATCGGCGCGGTGTGGGCCTTTTTCTTTCTGTATGTCGCCACCATCGTTTGTTGCGGCATGCTGCTGCACGCCATTGGGCTGGATCTGGTCACCGCCTTTTCCGCTACCATTGCCTGTCTCACCAATCTGGGGCCGGCCATTGGTGCGGCCGGACCAAACTATGCGTCGCTGCCGGACACTGCCAAGTTGATCCTCAGTGCCATCATGTTACTTGGGCGTCTGGAAATTTTCACCCTGCTGGTGCTGTTCATGCCCTCATACTGGAGGGATTGATGGACATTGCCGCATTGGAAAAACTGCTAGGCAGCGACCGCGACACGGCCATGCTGCGGCTGACGCTGGCCAGCAGTTATCATCAGCAACAAGACTCAATAAACGCCATCAAACATGCGCAAAATGCCTTGCAGCTGGATCCCGATTACACCGCGGCCTGGAAACTGCTGGGCCAGCTGCATGCCGAATCCGGCGACACCAAAGCTGCCAGCCACGCCTGGGAGCAGGGCATCCAGGCCAGTGTCCGACGCGGGGATGTGCAAACCGGCAAAATGTTGCAGGTGTTTTTACGGCGACTGCAAAAATAATCGCCCGCAGTAGCATCATCAAGTAGTAGCCTGGCGATAGCGGTTGTAGGACCACTGATACTGGGCCAGATCCAGCGCCGCAATCGCCTCGATGCCCTGATTCATGGCGCGTAGCGCGAGCGCATCCTCAGCAGCGTACAGCTGGGCCGGTGCGGCCTGCACATGCAGGGCAAAATGGGTTCGATCTGGTAACCTTCGACAACCGACAAACACCACACTAGCGCCGGTTTTTCGCGCCAGTCGCAGCAATAATGTCATGCTGAGTGCCGGGCGGCCAAACAACATCGCTACTTGTCCTGCCTGCGCTGGCGGTGTCTGGTCCGGCAAAATGCCAGCGTAACCACCGCGTTGCAACAAGCGTATCATCGCGGCGATGCCGCGGCGATTGGCGGGCAGCACCTGAGCGCCCGCTCGCGCGCGATAGCCACTGATCATCTGCTCGACGCGCTGCTCAGACAGCGGCTTGTACAGCAATGCCGTATCCGCTAAATGCTGCGCCAGATACAGACTGGCCAGCTCCCAGGAACCAAAGTGCGGCACCGCGACAATCACACCATGGCCTGGCTTAGCCGCATCTATCAGCTGGTCCCAGCCGTGTACCTCGGTGATCAGCTGCAGCAGTTTCGGCAGCGGCCAGTACCACAGTGCACCGAGTTCCAGCAGGCCATCCGCGCGATACTGCAGATGTCGCTGCACTAGCTGCCGGTGGCTTGCCTGATCCAGACCCAGGCACCTGCGGATGTTGTCGTCGGCGCGAACTCGACGCCGATTGGGTAGCCGCACCAGGCACTGCGTCAGCGCATCGGCGATCAACTTGCTCTGCCACATCGGCAGGCTCGCAAGCAACCGTCCCAGCAGCATGAGCAAGGCAGGTTTCATGACCGAGGCAGTCGCCCGGACAGAGCTTGGGCAGGGTCGTTTGTGCTTAACTCAGGCATGCTGTAGAGTCTGCTGCTGATGTCTGTTGGCATGACTATGAATGCGGTTTACCCATGATCTTGTTATTGCAAAGAGTGACCAGTGCTGCGGTTACTGTAGATGATAACTGTATTGCCGAGATAGGTGTCGGCATACTCGCCTTGTGTGGCTTCGAGCGTGATGACGATGAGGCCATTTGCGCACGAATGGCTGAGCGACTGCTGCGCTATCGCTTGTTCAGCGACAGCCACGACAAGATGAACCTGAGCCTGCTGGATGTGCAGGGCGAGTTGTTGTTGGTACCACAGTTTACGCTGGCGGCGGACACGCGCAACGGCAATCGCGCCAGCTTTTCTGGTGCTGCCGCCCCGGCCGTGGGCGCTGCATTGTTCGAGCATTTTTCGAGCTTGCTGAAAAGTCGCTATCAGCGCGTGCTGACCGGACGGTTTGGTGCCAACATGCAGGTGGCGTTGGTCAACGATGGGCCGGTCACCTTCTGGTTGCAGCTACGCAATTATTAAACTGGCAACGAAATACCTATGGTATTCGTTGCACGCCGTTTGCGGCGCATGTCCGCAAACGGCTTCGCTACGCGGCCCCGGACCTTCGGCCCGGGCATTAACCCGGCAATCTGTTCGATTGCCGGGTTAATAGCTCAATCATTGCCTAGTGGGCCATGCGGTTAATTAGGTAACACTCAGCCGCCGCACAAGCATCGGGGGCAAGGCGCGCGAGCGAAGGCGTCCTTGCCGGGCCGTCGAGCGAGCGGAACGCAGCCCACGGCGCTTGTGCGGCGGCCCTCCGGGAGCCACTGTGCCGGCGCGACTCGGCGTTGCGCTGCTTGGCAAGGGAGCGGCCATTCCCTGCAAAACGCGCCTTGATTCGCACCGGCACAGCGGCTCTGAGCGTTACTTAATTAACCGCATGGCCCACTAGCGTTGCCCAATGCTGATCTTTGAGTCGTTATTGATCAGTTGTTATTGAACTTTTGTGACCACTGCTTCATAAAGAAGGTTCTTGATTCCGTGGTGGCGATGATCTCACCGTTTCTACTGATCAACTCAGCTCTGAACGTGTGGGTACCGCGATCAATTTGCTGCAAGCGTGTTGCCGACGTGCTGATCGTCGCTACATGCTCGTCATCAATGTACAACTGGATTTTCATGCCGGGCGTCATTGCTGGCGTGATCTCCAGCTGTACCGACAGATCATTGCCGGTCCCCCAGAAGGTTGCTTCACTTTCCGGACTCAAGATGGCAATTTCAGTAGGTGCCGTGGCCTGCTGATTCGGATCATCCATCGGCGCGGGCTGGGCCTTGACGATCTTGACCACATTGCTTTCCTGCAGCACGATCGGCACAGCGTCCTTGCTGGGTGGCTGATCACTGAACACCACGTTGCCGTTTTCATCGACCGACTTGTAGATTTTGTGCTGCGCCTGCACAGCGGTCAGCAACAGCAGCAGTGCCAGAGCAATGCTATATTTCATGCCGATGCCCACGCAGTTGACCGAACCGTTGCCGAAGCTGCTGTATGGCTTTGGGACTAGCCTACGATCCTTGCAGGATTCATCTGTCATGGTGCTGCCGCCAAATAGTTGAAAACATTAAAGTTAAGACCGAACATGCCAACAATGATTCAGATCGAATAATACATGTCGAACTCCAGTGGATGGGTGGTCATGCGCATGCGCAGCACATCCTGGGTTTTCAACTGAATGTAACCGTCAATCAAATCGTCGCTGAACACGTCGCCCGCCTTGAGAAACTCGCGATCCTCATCCAGCGCTCGCAGTGCCTGCTCCAGGCTGCCCGCCACGGTAGGCAGGTTCTTTTCCTCTTCCGGCGGCAGATCATACAGGTCCTTGTCCATCGGCTCACCCGGATGAATCTTGTTGGCAATGCCATCCAGACCGGCCATCAGCATGGCCGCAAACATCAGATACGGGCTGCCAGCAGCATCGCCGAAACGGATTTCAATACGACGCCCCTTGGGGTTGCTGACCCAGGGTATGCGGCAGGAAGCAGAACGATTGCGAGCTGAATAAGCCAGCGCGACCGGCGCCTCAAAGCCTTTCACCAGTCGTTTGTAGCTGTTCGTGGTGGAATTGGCGAAGGCATTGATCGCATGCGCATGCTTGAAGATCCCACCGATGTAGTACAAGGCGGTATCGGACAGGCCACCATAACCGTCGCCAGCAAACAGGTTCTTGCCATTTTTGGACAGTGATTGATGCACATGCATGCCGCTGCCGTTGTCACCCACCACCGGTTTGGGCATAAATGTGGCGGTATGGCCGAATTGATGCGCCGTATTGCGCACCACGTATTTGAACATCGTCATTTCGTCGGCCTTGCGCGTGAGCGAATTGAAACGGGTGCCGATCTCACACTGTCCGGCGGTTCCCACTTCGTGATGATGGACTTCCACGCCGACGCCAATGTCCTCGAGAATACGACACATGGTACCGCGCAAGTCAGCCAGTGAATCCACCGGTGACACCGGGAAATAGCCACCTTTGACTCCAGGCCTGTGACCGCTGTTGCCCTCCTCGTATTCCTTGTCAGAACTCCAGGCCGCCTCCAGTGACTCGATCGCATACATGCAACCCTGCATCGCGACCTTCCAGCGCACCGAGTCAAAGATGAAGAATTCCGGTTCCGGGCCGAAGTACGCAGCATCGGCGACACCTGTGGCCTGTAACCAGGCTTCCGCACGCTTGGCCACCGAACGTGGGCAGCGATTGTAGGCTTCCATGTTGTTGGGTTCCAGCACATCGCATCGCAACACCAGGGTAGTGTGCTCAGAGAACGGATCCAGGTAGTTGGAATCGGTATCCGGCATCAGCACCATGTCGGATTCACTGATGCCTTTCCAGCCAGCAATGGAAGATCCATCAAACATCTTGCCATCATTGATGAAGTCTGCATCGACCTCGCTGATGGGTACGGTCAGGTGATGCTCCTTGCCCAGGGTATCGGCAAAGCGAAGATCAACAAACACCACTTCTTCGGTTTTGATCCTGTCCAGGATGGCTTCGGCGGACATGTTGACTCCTGCTGTTCTGATTAGAAGTTAAAAAGAAAACTGGCTCATGAATTCATCCACTGGCAACGTGTCCAGGGCTTCCGGTTGCTCCAACATGGCAATAATACGCTGTGCCTGGCGTTGCGGATAGTGCTGGTTGATGGCGTGCATGAATTTGCTGTGTAACACTTTGATTCCCTCATCACGTCGGCGCTTGTGTCCGATCGGGTAATCTATGGCAACTCTTTCGCTGCTGCTGCCGTCAGCATAAAAGATTTGTATGGCGTTGCCAATGGCACGCTTGTCAGCATCAAAATAGTCTTTAGTAAATTGCGGGTTTTCAGCTACCTGCATCAATTCTCGCAGTTGATCAATGCGCGGATCAGCGGCTTGTGCATCGGCATAACTGTCGGCCGTCAGCTGACCAAAAAGCAACGGTACGGCGACCATGTACTGTATGCAGTGGTCGCGGTCGGCATAGTTATCCAGCGGCCCGGTCTTGTTGATGATGCGATTACCAGCCTCCTGGGTTTCGATGATGATGCGCTGAATAGAGTCGATTTTGTCCTTCACCTGTGGATGCAGCTGCAGAGCACATTCCACCGCGGTCTGGGCATGAAACTCGGCCGGAAACGACAGTTTGAACAAGATGTTTTCCATCACATAGCTGTCCAACTTGCGCTGCAGGGTCAGTGGCTTACCAACAAACAATACGTCTTGGAAGCCCCAGGTTTTTGCACTCAATGCAGACGGATAGCCCATCTCGCCATCCAGGGCCAGCAGCGCCAGAGTCACCGCCCGACGGCAGGCATCGCCTGCGGCCCAGCTTTTGCGCGAGCCGGTGTTGGGCGCGTGGCGGTAGGTGCGCAGCGCACCACCGTCGATCCAGGCATTGGAGATTGCATTGATGACATCATCTCGACTGCCACCGAGCATGTGTGTGATCACCGCAGTTGAGGCCACCCGCACCAGCAACACGTGATCCAGACCAACCCGGTTGAAGCTGTTGTCCAGCGCCAGAATGCCCTGAATTTCATGCGCCTTGATCGCTGCAGTAAAAACCTGACGCATGGTCAGCGGTGGCTCACCTGTACGGCGACGCTTGCGGCTCAGGTAGTCAGCCACGGCCAATATTGAGCCCAGATTGTCGGATGGATGCCCCCACTCGGCTGCCAGCCAGGTGTCATTGAAATCCAGATAACGAATCAGTACACCAATGTTGAACGCGCCTTGCACCGGATCCAGCCGGTATGAAGTTCCCGGCACTCTGCAGCCCTGCGGCAGATCACCACCTTCCACCAGCGGTCCCAGTAATTTGACACACTCGGGAAACCGCATCGCCAGAGCGGCACAGGCAAGACTGTCCAGCACACAGTAGCGTGCGGTAGAGTAAGCCAGCTCACTGTCGATGGTGTGGTTACAGGTGTAGTCGGCGATTTGCTGCAGGATATCGTCGATCGGTTGCCGCTGTGCAGCGTTAATGTCTATTACTGTCATGATCTCGCTATGTTGGATTGCCTGAATAATCCGCCATTTTATCATGCCATCGCGTTGCACTTGAGCTTCACGCATAAAAAAGCCGGCCGCATGATGCGGCCGGCTGAATGGGCTAAGCGAGTTTACTTATGTGATCAGAAGCGGTAGCGGACACCCAGCTGAGCCGCCCAACGTGACTGACCCGGAATATTATCCACCTGGCGGATGGCATTGTCACGATTATCGCCCGGGGTAAAGTTGAACAGCGGCAGACCGGTGTCCTGATCGATGCCTTCAAAATTCACCACTTCGGCGACAAATTCGAACGGTACTTCGTTGATCAGGCCCCAGTCGGAATCGATCAGATTGAGGAAGTTCTCAACCGAGAAGAACGCTTCCAGCATGCCGAAACGACCGATGTCGATCTGCTGGATAAAGTTGATGTCCAGTGTTTCCACAGTCGGGCTGCGATCACTGTTGCGGCCAACCACACCGCCCTGGGCTGCTGCCAGCACCGAGTTGTCAGCAACCAGCTGGAAGAAGGCCGCTTCGCCAACCGGATCGGCATTGCCATCGCGATCAACAAAGATCGCCTCACCCGGATTCGGCACAAACAGCAGATCGTTGTCGGAGATATCGTCGCCATTGGCGTCATTGTCAAACACCCAAGAGAACGGACGACCGGAACGATGTTCAAAGAACAGGCTGACGATGGTGTTGCCAAAGCCAAAGAAATCCTTGGTGTAATCCAGGCGGAAGGTCCAGCGATTCTTGATTTCGTAGTTGGCGCTGGCGCTGATATCTTCGTTTGGATTGAATACGGCGCGGTTGTTCCAGTTGGAGATTGCACGGCTGGAGGTGCCTGAGTTCACATCATCGGCATCGGTACGTGAATAAGCTGCCACGGCACCAAGTCTGCCGAACGCACCGGACCAGCTGTTACGTAATGAAGCAGACAGGTTGGTGCGCGTACCGCGACTGGTGTTGCGCAGCAACAACACGTCGTTGAAATCAGGGTCAGCGTTGGCCCGGTCACCAGATGCGGTGTTGATGTCTTCGAAGAACACATCGCGGCCATCCGGCAACTGTCCGGTCGGTGCGCCGAGATTCAGGTGTGAATAGGCAATGCCATCCTTGACCCAGGATTGATCCAGCTCTACCGAGAACGTGCTGCCAGCAAGGAAGTCCAGCTGAATATCCACGCCGAAGTTGGCCTTGAGCTCTGTGGGTGGCTTGAAGTTGTCTTCCGTAGCATCGACGTCCTGGGCACCACCGGGCACGGCACCGATGTTGAAATTCTGCAGCGCCTGTGGATCTGCATTGATGAAGAAGTTTGGATCCAGATCCAGACATCCTGTGTTGCCTGCATCATTACTGTTACCACACTCGAAGACACGGATGGTGTCACCGGTATTGGTGAACGAGTTGGATACCCACACACCCGGTTGACGGCCACGGAAAACACCGAGGCTACCACGGAACTGGGTCTGCAGATCCCAATTCGGCTGCCAGTTGAAACCGATACGCGGCTGCACGATGGTGCTGTCCAGCGTACCGGTATTGGGGAAGCCGAAGCTGTCAGTAAACAGCTGGTTGAAGGTAGGCGTGTCATCCGAACTGATGCCTTCGACACGGAAGCCATACACAAAGCTGAAATTGTCGGTGATTTTCCAGGTGTCCTGGGCAAAGAAACCGAGAATGCTGAAGTCCCAGATGGTACGCGCATCGTCGATGTTGCCACTGGCGGGCAGGCGTAATTCAAAATCTACACCCGTGTTGCCATTAAGAAAGTCTTCAATGCTTGCAAATTGAAAGTTGCCCAGTGCACCGAACAGGAAGGTGTTGTCATTTTCTTCACGGGTCCAGTCGACGCCGAAATCGATGGCGTGATCGCCGGTGAAGTAAGAGCCTTTCCAGAACACACTCTGGGTATCCACCTGCAGTGCATTGGCCTGACGGAACAGTTCGGTGCCAAAAAGTACGTCACCGCCGTTGGCTGTTTCCACCGAAACCTGTGGCGATATGGTCGGCACTACGAATGCGGTTTCGTAGTCGGTGTAGATGGCGCGAAACTCGCTGGAAAAATTCGGGGCCCAGTCGCTGAACAGTTGCAGCGTGTAGGAATCGAACTTGCGGTCTTCGTTGAAGAAGTTCGAGCTCAGGCGCGCGTCGTTGAATGACCCCAAGTCGGAGTCATTACCCCGGCTGCGTGAATAACGGAAGCTGGCACGCTGGCCTTCGGCGATGTTCCAGTCCAGCTTACCCATCCAGCGCTCGTCCTGCAGGCCAACGGATGACAACGGTGCCAGTGGATCGAAACCAAAGCCCTGTGCGCCATTGATCACGGTCAACAGATCATCGATACTGACCTGACTGCCGCCACCGTTGACCAGGCCTTCCAGGTTACCCGGCAGGCCATCGGGAGTATTGGAGAACAAGGCACCTTCAAAGTCGAATTTTTCGTAGCCGACGAAGAAAAACAGCTTGTCTTTGATGATCGGGCCGCTGATCTGGCCACCGAAGATCTTTTCTTCAAAATCTGATGCGCGGCTACCATCCAGCTTGCCGGTCAGGCCTTCATCACGGTAGTAGAACTGGCCTTGGGCCTGGTATTCATTGGTGCCGGACTTGGTCACCGCATTGATGAAACCGGCGGTGGAGTTGGTCTGGCTGACATCCACTGGCGACACTTGCACCACCAGCTGTTCCAACCAGTCGATAGAAATTGGCTGACCGGTTGAAGGCTGGCCGTTGGCATTGAGACCGAAGTTGTCGTTGGTAGAAACACCATCGATAAGCAGGTTGTTGAAGCGGGTATTGGCACCGCCTATGGAAATTTCCTGCCGATCCTTGTCCTGCGAGGTCACGCGCGGATCGAAGCGGGCAAAGTCATTGATGGATCGGGATACAGAGGCGTAGCTTTCCAGCTCGAAGCGTTCGATCGTGGTGCCGTTACCAATCTTGTCTGGGTCAAATACCGGGTTGATCGGGCCACCAACCACTTGCAGCGCATCCAGTTCGGCGGAGCCTGAGGTCAATTCAAACTTCAGTGATACCGGCTGCCCCAACTGGGTGGAGACGTCTTCCAGCACTTCGGCCTGATAGCCTGCACGAGTGACGGTGACCGAGAACGGCCCGCCTACGCGCAGGCCCCTGGCATTAAAGCGGCCGGTCTGCTGGGTTACTGCGACCGAAACCGTGCCGGTCGGTACGTGCACGATCAGTACTTCAGCACCTTCAATCGGCTGGCCATCTTCCGTGGTTACGGTACCATTGATCTGGGTAGAAATGATCTGAGCCTGAGCCACGCTGCAGCCAATGACAAACAGCAAGCCAAGCAACAGCCTGGAGTCTAGATATTTTCGTAACATGTCCAACCTCTGAGTTTTGGAATGAGAAAGTCATCTGATGACAGGGTCTAGCGAGAAAGCGTATTAAACTATTGTTAAGCAGCAATAGTATGCCAGTTTTGTTACATTTTGATAACAGTCAGCAGGCCAATCCCAGGTCAGCTGTACCAACTGCCCGAAGATTATTCAAATACCATCAGAATGTTATGCGCATAAGTCAATATTCAATTTATCATCATTGCTGCAAAAACTGATGCGGATCAATGAGAACGATTGCGCTCACGGGTACCAAAATGGGTCAGCTGGCAGCCGCCGCAGTGATGCCAGCGGCACTCACTGCGGTTGGGCTTGGTGAGATTCATCAGACACTATACGGGCTAGCCCGCATAGTGCACGAGGACGTACGTTCAGGTAAGAAAAGCGTATGCACACCAATAAGTTACAACGAAATTGATCAAAATTGCAAAAGTTCAGTTTGTCCTATTCGGTGTTAGGAAAAATCTGCCAAAGTAGTTTGGCAGAATTCCCCTAAAATCCGAATCCCTCATGCAATATGCGGGTTAGCTCAACGCTCGCTGATGTCTACCACTTCACGTTTGTCCGGACCGGTGTAATCGGCACTGGGGCGGATGATGCGGTTGTTGCTGCGTTGTTCCATCACATGCGCAGCCCAGCCAGTCAATCTGGACATGACGAAAATGGGCGTGAACAGCTTGGTTGGAATGCCCATGTAGTGGTACGCCGAAGCGTGAAAGAAATCGGCGTTGGCGAACAGCTTTTTCTCATCCCACATGATGCGCTCTACGCGGTCGGAAACGTCAAACAGCAACTTGTTGCCGGTTTCCTTGGCCAGCTGCCTTGACCATTCCTTGATAATGGCGTTGCGCGGATCGCGCTCACGATAAACGGCGTGGCCAAAACCCATGATCTTGGCCTTGGCGGCAAGCTTTTGGTGCACATCAGCTTCAGCCTGGTCCACCGATGCATAGTGCTCCAGCATGGCCATGGCGGCCTCATTGGCGCCTCCATGCAAGGGGCCGCGCAGTGTGCCGATGGCAGCGGTAATGCAGGAATGCAGGTCAGACAGGGTCGAGGCACAGACCCGGGCGGCGAAGGTGGAGGCATTGAATTCATGCTCGGCGTACAAGATCAACGAAACGTCCATGACCTTGGCATGCAAATCACTGGGTTCGGAACCATGCAGCAAACGCAGAAATTGGGCGCCGATACTGACATCATCGCTGGCCGTGTCAATGCGCACCTGATCGTGACTGAATCGATACCAATACAGCAGCATGCCCGGTAGCGTCGCCAGCAAGCGATCGATATGGTCCAGCTGCTGTTCGAAGTCCGTTTCCGGCTCCAGATTGCCGAGGAATGAACAGGCTGTGCGTAGCACATCCATCGGATGCGAAGCGGCCGGAATCAGTTCCAGCACGCTTTTCAGTGCCGCGGGTAAATCGCGCAAGCCCTGCAGTCGCTTAACATAGGCCTGCAGCTGGGACTGTTGCGGCAACTCACCACGCAGCAGCAGCCACGCGACTTCATTGAAACTGGTCTGGTCGGCCAGATCACGGACATCGTAACCGCGATAGCGCAAACTGTTACCGGCCGCGCCGACGGTGCAAATGGTGGTTTCGCCAGCCGACTGCCCACGCAGTCCGGCAGCGGAAATCTTCTGGTTCATGCAAGCTCCTCATCAGTGCCAGCAGCAAACAACTCATCGAGTTTTTGCTCGTAGGCGTGATAGTCAAGATAGTCGTACAATTGTTCGCGGGTCTGCATGATGTCGATGACGTTGCGTTGGTGGCCGTCATCCAGCAGTGCCCGGTAAACGCTCTCCGCCGCCTTGTTCATGGCCCGATAGGCGCCACAGCAATAGAGCACGATATCGACACCAACGGCAGCGAGCTCCTGCTGGCTGAACAATGGCGTTTGACCGAACTCGGTGATGTTAGCCAGCATTGGCAGCTGCACGTGCTGACGCAACTCGCGGTAGTTTTCGAGTTCACGCATGGCTTCCGGAAACAGCATGTCGGCACCGGCCTCGATGTAGGCCTGAGCACGATCGATGGTGGCTGCCATACCTTCACTTGCCAGGGCATCGGTGCGCGCCATGATGACAAAATCATCGTGTTCGCGGGCATCCACGGCGGCCTTGATACGATCACACATTTCGCGGGTCGAGACGATGGCTTTACCGGGTCGGTGACCGCAGCGTTTGGCGCTGACCTGATCTTCGATGTGACAACCGGCCGCCCCGGCCCGGTCCAGATCGCGAATACAGCGAGCAATATTGAAGGCGCTACTACCAAAACCGGTGTCGGCATCGACCAGCAATGGCAGCTGCGTCACCGCAGTGATGCGGCGCACATCCACCAGCACATCATCCAGCGTGGAAATGCCCAGATCAGGCACGCCCAGGGAATTGGCCGCCAGACCGCCACCGGACAAATAAATGGCCTGATGACCGATGCGCTCGGCCATGCGCGCGGTGTAGGCGTTGATGGTACCCGCCACAATCAACGGCTGATTCTGGTCGACCGCTACCCTCAGCTGGCGGCCCGGATGCTGACTGGCCATCAATTCAACAAGCTGGCTACTGCTTCGCGCTCTTCACGCAGCTCCTGGTCGGTAGCCTGCATGCGTTCACGACTGAAATCATCGATGCTCAAGTCCTGGACAATCTTGTATTTGCCCTGGCTGCAACGACACGGAAACGAATAAATGACCCCCGGCTCGATGCCATAGCTGCCATCGGCGGGCACCGCCATGGAGACCCAGTCATCATCCGGTGTACCCAATGCCCAACTGCGCATGTGATCAACTGCCGATGAAGCCGCTGAGGCTGCGCTGGAAGCACCGCGGGCCTTGATGATGGCCGCACCACGCTGCTGTACCGCCGGAATGAATGTGAGTCGGTACCAGTCCTGATCGACCAGTGTGCTGGCGGCTTGGCCGGCCACCGTGCAGTGGCTGATGTCAGGATACTGGGTGGCAGAATGATTGCCCCAGATAATCATCTGCTTGATGTCGGTATTGTGCTTGCCGGTTTTACTCGCCAGCTGGCTTTTGGCACGGTTGTGATCCAGGCGCGTCATGGCAGTGAAGTTTTCATTGGCCAGATCCGGTGCCGCAGCACTGGCAATCAGGGCATTGGTGTTGGCCGGGTTACCGACCACCAGCACCTTTACAGCACGGCTGGCATGATCGTTCAATGCCTTGCCCTGGGGACCAAAGATTTTGCCGTTCTCGCTCAGCAGATCACTGCGTTCCATGCCCGGGCCGCGCGGCTTGGCGCCGACCAGCAATGCATAATCGACATCCTTGAAGCCAACGTTCACGTCGGTACTAACGACCACACCACGCAGCAAGGGAAATGCTGCGTCATCCAGCTCCATGGCCACACCATTGGCCGCAGCCTCGGCCGGTGGAATTTCCAGCAGATGCAGAATCACCGGTTGATCCTTGCCCAGCATGTCGCCGGCGGCGATGCGAAAACATAATTGATAGCCAATCTGACCGGCAGCACCGGTAATGGCAACGCGAACGGGTTGTTTCATTGCGAACTCCGAGAACAAAATGACCAAGTTTGGTGATAGATAGCCCACTGCCGAGCAGCCAGTCCGGCTGGTTCAGCTGAGCACAATAGTTTAACGCATCACAGCCTGCGGCGGCAGACTGAAAGCACAATGCCTACGTCTGCTGTTGCAGCTGTCACGCTACAGATTGAGCGCGCCCTGTGCGTATCGCTTGCTGTACTTGCTCGATGATAGCCAGAAACATATCCGCACCGCGATCAATCAGCTCATCGGGGAAATCGTAATGCGATTCATGCAAGTTGGCGTGATCTTCACCAGCACCCAGTGCGAACAGCGCGCCGGTTGCCAGCTCGGTAAAATGACCGAAATCCTCGGACCAGCGTATCGGCTGTGGCGGTTCAATGCATTCCACTGCGTTGATTTTGCAGGCCTGACGAATGAACTCCACTGCCTCAGGGGCATTGCGGGTTGCGGGAAAACTATCGTCCACCTCAAACCGGCAGGCTATGCCTCGCTGCTCGCATAATTCCCTGGCCCTGGCCCGTACTTCCTCGTCGATGCTGTCCAGCGTGGCATTGTCCTCGCTGCGCAATGTGACAAATATTTCTGCGTGTTTGGGGGTATTGCCGAAGGTGCGATTACCGATACTGGCACCAACCAGCGTCAGTAGTACGACCTCGTCTCCGGGTTTTGCGTAGCGTGCCTGAATTTCCTGGAAAAAATCGATCAGCTCAACCACCGTGGTGGTCGGCGACACACCACATTCGGGTTCAGCGGCATGCGCTGTTTGGCCTTCCATACAGATGATCAGACCGCGCGACGCGCAACACATGGCATGCTCCCTGACCACGACCGTGCCCAACGCATAACCGGGTATGTTGTGCAGGGCGAAAACATAATCAGGCTGGAATTCCTGAAATACCGGATCATCCCGCACCGCAGCGGCGCCAACACCGGTTTCCTCCGCCGGTTGAAACAACAGCATGACCTCACCGGACTCAGGGCGTTGTTCACACAGCCTGCGAGCTGTCTCCAGCAAAATGGCCATATGCCCATCATGACCGCATTTGTGCGAGACGCCATCATGCATGGAGCGGTATTCAAACTCGTTGGTTTCCTGAATTGGTACGGCATCCAGCTCGCAGCGCAGCATCACCCGCGGGCCTGGCCTGGAACCCGCAAAGCGAGCCAGCACTCCGCAACCAGCGATCTCGGTGTACAGCTCGTCGGGGCCATAGGTACTAAGCACTGCGGCCACGGTCGCTGCAGTATGCGTTTCTGTGCCTGAGAGTTCGGGCGCCTGATGCAGTGAGTGGCGCAGTTGTTGCATTGTTGAAACCATCATTATTCCATTTCAGCCATTCTTGTCACCGCACATATAGACCTTATAAGTCCGGACTTCTGACACGCTCATGTACTGCGCAAAGCCTGCGCCAAATCTGCAATCAGGTCCTCGACATCTTCTATGCCCACTGACAGCCGCAGCAGATACGCATCCACGCCTTCGGCTTCACGCCGCTGCGCAGCAACGCGTGCGTGGGAGGTTAACAGCGGCTGACAGATGGTTGATTCCACGCCACCGAGGCTGACCGCCGAGCTGATCAATTGCAGTCTTCTCTCCACCAGCTCCGCCGTCAATGGTGCACGCACCCGCAGGCCCAGCATGCCACCAAAATCCAGCATCTGTTGGCTGGCAATCTGATGCCCCGGATGCTCGGGCAGGCCCGGGTAATCCACCGCTTCGATCTGATCCTGCTGCTGCAGCCACACAGCCAATCGTCGGGCATTCGCGCATTGCTGGTGCACGCGCACCGCCAGTGTCTTCAAACTGCGTTCCAGCAGGCAGGCAGTCTGGGCATTCATGCTTGCCCCCATGCGCACTGCCAGAGCACGTATCGGCTGCATCAAGGCCGCACTGCAGACCACTGCTCCAGCGATCAGATCGCTGTGCCCGCCCAGGTATTTGGTGGCGCTGTGAATGACGATATCGGCACCCAGCTTGATCGGGTTCTGCAGAATCGGTGTAGCAAAAGTGTTGTCGATGATCACCAGCACGCCGCGTTGATTGGCCTGTTGGCAGATTTTGTGCAGATCGATGATGCGCAAGCGCGGATTGGTCGGCGACTCCAGATAGATGGCCTTGCTGTGTTCGCCGCAGGCAGCCAGCAGTGCATCAGCATCGGCAGCAGCACGTGTTATCGAAATCCCCAGCCGTGGCATGCAGGTGGCAAACAGATCATCGCTGCCGCCGTAGATGCCTTCCGCTACCACCAGTTCATCACCAGGCTGCAGATGCGCCTGCAGCACCGTGTGTACCGCAGCCAGCCCGGAGGCAAACATCAGCCCCTGCTCGGCCTGCTCCAGTGCTGCGATCTTGGCCGCCACCGCCTGTTGGTTGGGGGTGTTGGTGTAGCGCGGATAGCGTACCTGTTCGGCATCCAGATAATGGTAGGCACTGTCTGCATACAAGGGTGAATTCACGCCACCGGCAGGATTGCGCAAGGTGCCCGCATGCACGGCTTGTGTGCTGCTGCCAAAGGACTTGTTGTTATCTGCCATAAAATGTTGCGCCGGGAGTGTGGTGTCAGCTGTTGCTCAAAGGATGGTCATGCTCTGTTAACAAACAATGTTAGTTTGACCGATTTAAGCGATCAGGGAAACCACCTTGAGCATTTTCTTCTTTTTGCTCGATGTGCTTGTCAGCACCAGCGCTGGAGTTGACCTGCTGCTCAGTCACATTGATCACGGCGGCCTCGGCGCTGGGCTGGTGTGGCGTGCTGCCGTTAGCCCGCATATTTCATGAAGGGTTCGAGGAGCAGGGCGAAGCTGGCTAAGCAGCTTGGACGATCGCCCGCAGAAGCATAGCCGTAGCTATGCTTCAAGGGCGATCGGCCGAGATGCAACGCCAGATTTGGCCTGAACTCGAACAGGACAAACCGTATCCACTCCACTATGCAAATTTTCAATGTTATCGCCTTGTTTATCCGTAAAATATGACTAGTAACTGTCCGCCTTCATGAAATATGCGGGTTAGCCATAGTGCTGACACTCGCGATGCAATCCAGCAGTCCTCGCCAAGCTGGCTGCGCACACCGCCATGACCGCCCCTGTAGCCGGCAAGGCTTGACTGCAATCTGCTTGCAAGCTCTGCT
>JAJFKZ010000029.1 GCA_021772955.1 Gammaproteobacteria bacterium
CCCGCCTATTGCACGAGGACGGACGTTCAGGTAAGAAAAGCGTATGCACACCAATAAGTTATAACGAAATTGATCGAAATTGCAAAAGTACAGTTTGTCCTATTCGGTGTTAGGAAAAATCTGCTGTCGTAGTTTGGCACATCCTCCTTGAACCATAGCCAGCTATGGCTCTGCGGACGATGCACCAAACTACTTTGGCAGTTTTCCCCTAAAATCCGAATCCCTCATGCAATAGGCGGGCTAGCAGGGCAAGTAGTCTATAGTTAACTATTTGATTATATTGAATATAATCTGATTTTATTCAAATATCGATGTTGTTGGCATTGAGTGCGTTTTGCTCAATAAAATCTCTTCTGGGCATGACTTCATCGCCCATCAGGGTCGAGAAGATGTCATCAGCGGCCACCGCATCCTCGATGTTCACACGCAGCAAGCGGCGGGTGTCCGGGTTCACCGTGGTATCCCAAAGCTGTTCGGCATTCATCTCACCCAAGCCCTTGAAACGCTGGATGGTTCGGCCTTTGCGGGATTCTGCAAACAACCAGCGGTAGGCTTCGGTAAAGCTGCTGATGTCCTGGCTCTGCTTGCCGCGGCTGACCACAGCGCCCGGCTGAATAAAATCCATGAGTGTGGCGGCCAGTTTACTGAACAGGGCATAGTCACTGGACGCAAAGAAACCGGATTCGATTTTGGTGATGTTGACGGCACCATGAATCTTGCGCATCACCTGCACCTGGGTGTGCTCACTGGCATCGGTTTGCGGCTGAATTTCCCAGCTTTCATTGGCAACATTACGGGCATTCAGCAGATCCTGCAATTGCTGCGTCCACTGCTTCGGGTCACCGTTGTTGAAGTCAGGCAATTCCAACAAGGCCAGCAACAAATCCGCATCAAAGCGTCTGGACAAGCGCTCTACCGCTCGTTCCACTGCCATATAATCGCGCATCAACTGCTCCAGCGCGATCCCTTTGATTGCTGGTGAGGCTGGCTCGAACACAAGACTCGCTTCGTCCACTGCTCGCGCCAGCAGATATTCATCCAGCTCCCGATCGTCTTTCAGGTATTGTTCCTGCTTGCCATACTTGACTTTGTATAACGGCGGCTGGGCAATGTAGATATGACCGCGCTCGACCAGTTCCGGCATTTGCCGATAGAAAAACGTCAACAGCAGGGTACGGATATGCGACCCATCCACGTCCGCATCGGTCATGATGATGATACGATGGTAACGCAGCTTGTCCGGATTGTATTCGTCCTTGCCGATACCACAGCCCAGGGCGGTGATCAACGTGCCCACTTCGGCTGACTGCAGCATTTTGTCAAAACGCGCTTTCTCGACGTTGAGAATTTTTCCTTTCAGTGGCAACACGGCCTGGAACTTGCGGTTACGACCCTGCTTGGCAGAGCCTCCGGCTGAGTCACCTTCGACAATGAACAACTCACACAGGGATGGGTCTTTTTCCTGACAATCAGCCAGTTTGCCCGGCAGGCCGGCAACGTCCAGAACACCCTTGCGTCGGGTCATGTCACGTGCCTTGCGCGCCGCATCCCTGGCACGTGCGGCTTCCAGCACCTTGTTGACAATGGCTTTTGCCGTTTGTGGATTTTCCAGAAGATAGTCGCGCAGGTATTCCGATACGGTGCTGTCCACTGCGGTGCGCACTTCCGATGATACCAGCTTGTCCTTGGTTTGCGAGGAAAATTTTGGATCCGGCACTTTCACCGAAACCACTGCAATCAGGCCTTCACGACAATCATCACCGGACATGCTGGCCTTTTCCTTTTTGGCCAGATTGTTTTCCTCGATGTAATTATTCAGCGTGCGGGTCAGCGCTGCGCGAAAGCCTGCCATGTGCGTGCCACCGTCGCGCTGGGGTATGTTGTTGGTGTAGAAATAACAATTTTCCTGATAGGAATCAGTCCATTGCATCGCTACCTCTACCGCAACCTGTTCACTTTCGTGGTTGAAGTGAAATACTTTTTCGTGCAACGGGTTTTTCTTGGCGGCCAGATGCTCAACAAACGAACGAATACCGCCTTCATAGGCAAAGCTGGCTTCTTCGCCGCTGCGCTCATCGCGCAATTCAATCAGCACTCCGGAATT
Organism: Gammaproteobacteria bacterium; assembly: GCA_021772955.1. Classification (GTDB taxonomy): domain Bacteria; phylum Pseudomonadota; class Gammaproteobacteria; order Xanthomonadales; family Wenzhouxiangellaceae; genus JAHJQV01. The sequence continues at coordinate 2,105 of JAJFKZ010000029.1, forward strand.
CAAAAAAGACAATTCACGCAGGCGCTTGGCCAGCAAGTCAAAGTGAAATACCCGGTCGGTGAACATTTCAGCACTGGGCTTGAAGTGGATCGTGGTGCCGGTTTGCTGACTGTCGGCGATGGCTCGCAGATCCTGCTCGGGAACCCCCATGCTGTAGACCTGTTGCCAGCGTTTGCCGCCGCGATCGATGGTCAGAGTCAGTTTTTCGGACAGCGCATTAACCACCGAAACGCCAACACCGTGCAAGCCACCGGAAACCTTGTACGAGTTCTGATCAAATTTTCCACCGGCATGCAAAACGGTCATGATCACTTCGGCCGCCGACTTGCCTTCTTCTTCATGCATGTCCACCGGAATGCCACGCCCGTTGTCGGTCACAGTGATCGAATCATCGGCATGAATGGTGACGACGATACGGTCACAATGACCTGCCAGTGATTCATCGATCGAGTTGTCGACCACCTCGAACACCATGTGATGCAGGCCGGTACCGTCATCGGTATCACCGATGTACATTCCAGGACGCTTGCGTACAGCGTCCAGTCCTTTCAATACTTTGATGTTGTGGGAATCGTAGTTCTTTTCGGTCATGCGCTGGCTCAGCTACAGGCTATTCAAATCAACAGCTTATTATACCTGATTAGCACTACCGACTCGTGCTTACCTGTCCATGTTCCACGTGAAACATTCGGTCTTCGGCACCGCCACCAACACCAGCTGCGGTTCCCGTGATCAGCACCTGGCGCTTTTCTTCCAGCAGTAACCGTAGTAGCCGCTGCAGATGATATTGATCCAGCTCTGACTCGACATCATCCAGCAACAGCACAGCCCCGGAATTGGTTTGCTGCTGCCAAACTGATTGTTTGGCGAGCAACATGGTCAGTGCAACCATTTTCTGCTGCCCTCGTGATAACCAGCCGCGCGCACTGCGATGACTGGTTTTGAGTCTGATATCAGCACGATGCGGGCCATGCCAGGTAAAACCTCGTTGTCGATCTTGTTGCAATGCATTCCGCCATTGCTGCTGGAGACCTTCTGCCGTCGAGTAGCCCGGCTCATAGGCCAGCGTGATGGCATCAAACTCAGGCGCCAATTGCTTCTGAACCTGAACATAGGCCGCACTGAAGTTGGCAAAGAAGCTGCTGCGCATGGAATTCAGTTGCTCGGCCGCGCTGGCCATGACCGGCTCAATGGCACGCACAAGCGCATCATCCGTTGATGATTTCAGGGACGCGTTGCGCTGCTTCAGCGCTTTCTGGTAACGCCGCCAAAGATTGAGGTACCCAGGTTCCACGTGAAACACTCCCCAGTCCAGGAACTGTCGTCGATAGTCCGGGCCAGACTCTATCAGCTGATGTGAGGAGGGTTCGAATAATATCAGCGGCAGCAGTTTCGAAAGCTGCGCATAACTGCTCAGCTGGTTGCCGTTGTGACGAGCTTGCCAGTCATGCCGGCTGCGTTGTAAGCCCAATCGGTGTTGACTGAAATCAGCATCGGCGGCCGGTCTCACCTCTTGCGATCCTGCCTGTGCGCACCGCTGCTGGTATTCAACGATGACCTGGGCCATCTCGGCACCATGTTGAATCCAGTTTTCCGAGCGGCCATGACGAAATGTCTTACCGTGCACAAGAATGTACAGGGCTTCGAGGATACTGGTTTTGCCGGCGCCGTTCGCGCCATGAAAATAGTTGATGCCCGGGTGCAGCATCAGATCAACTGAGCGCAGGTTTCTGACCTTGTCAATCTGCAAGCGCTGCAGTATCAGTGGCGTTGACTGCTCAGTAAATTTGTCTGTCACTGCAACAGGCAGGCCAGGTTCAGTGCTGGCTTTGCCAAGCTCTGAACAACCATGCCTGGGCGCGACGACAAGCCCGCAACGGCACTCTGGACAGGCACTGGGGTATGCGCTTGTGCGATTTGGGGAACTGCGGTTTGTCCGTGGCAGATGAATACGTCATGGCGCGCTGGAGCACTCGCCGAGGTCTGTCCAGGAGACCCTTCCCAGCCGGGTTCACCGCAACAGTAACATCTCACACAGTACTCCCAAAGGTCACAGCGACAGTCACTGCCACTGCTATCAAAGCAAGCGGAGCAGGCACACTGCATGGGTACTTATTCAGGGGTGTCCTAAAGTTTCAGTGGCATGATGACATGTTGGGTGTCATCGTTATCCGGTTGTTTGATCAGACAGGAGCTATTGGCATCACGCAGCAACAGCAGTACCTCAGCGGTGTTGATCGCGCCGAGTGCATCCATCAGATAGGTGACGTTGAAGCCGATAGACAGTGAGTCAATCTGGTGTTCGGCATCGATGTCTTCGACCGCTTCTTCGTGTTGCGGGTTGTGGGCAATGATGCGAATCTTGCCGGGCGTGAATTCCAGCCGCACGCCACGAAATTTTTCATTGGACAAGATCGCCGCTCGTTGCAGAGCAGTGCGCAGCACTTGCTTGTCGACCTTGACCTGGTGATCATTGGCCGGCGGGATCACCGCCTGATACTCGGGAAAACGGCCATCTATGAGCTTGCTGGTCATGATCAGACCCGGCATTTGCACCTGCAGATGGTTGCGGCCAATGCCGATGGTGATACGATCATCACTATCTTCCAGCAGGCGCAGCAATTCCATCACTGCTTTGCGCGGCAAAATCACGCGCTTTTCTGCTTCAGGACTGGTGTCCGCGTCCTGCTCGGACTGCAGATCGTTGAGATCGGCCAGGGCCAGGCGATGACCATCGGTGGCTACCGCACGCAGGCGCTTGCCGCTGACTTCCAGTAACAAGCCATTGAGGTAATAGCGAACATCCTGGTTAGCCATGGCAAAGGCGACCCCATCCAGCAGTTCGTGCAGATCCTTTTCCACCACGGTGTGGTTTTGCAGTTCTTCGGCTTTTTCCATGTCCGGGTATTCATCCACGGGCAAGGTGCTCAAGGAGAAATGCGACTTGCCGGTATCGATACGCAACTGATCATCATTCACGGTGATACTCAGGCTGCAGCCATCTGGCAGAGCGCGACAGATATCGACCAGTTTGCGGGCCGGTGCGGTGACTGAACCCTTGCTATTGACTTCGGCCTTTTGCGTAGCACGCAGCACCATTTCCATATCGGTGCCGGTGCAAGACAGCATGCCGTCTTCGGCCTGCAAGAGAAAGTTGGCCAGCACCGGTATGGTTTGCCGTCTTTCAACCACACCGACTACTTTACTCAATGGCTGCAACAGCGCTTCTCTTTGCATGACTAGTTTCATTGCCGATCCTCAGTTATAAGTAGTAAATATATCAGACTGTAGTAGTTATTAAGCCGGTCATTTAATGGTATCAAGTGACTATTTAATATATAAATCAATGATATACATTGATGATAAGCTAACGAAAAACACTAGACAAGCTGTGTATGGACTGTGGATAAGTCGCTTGTATAATCACCTTTTCGGGTTATCCACAAATGATACCTGTTTATGCACAATGTTACAAAAACCGCGCTGCCACGGGCAGTTCGGTTAGCAGCCTGTCGGACTTAACCGATTGTAGCGAGGGAAAGCCAGATTGAGCCAGATTTTTCGATCTTTTAAGGCGAATAGTAGGCCCATTTAACGAAAAAGATCGGAAAATAAGGCCAAACCTGGCATTTCCGCAGTAGATCAGTGTTAAGCCCGACAGGCTGCTAGTGTCATGTCAGGCTACGCATGAGTAGCCGTCGATCCTCAGCCAGCTGCGGATCGGAGCGCATCAACTCCTCTACCTTGCGGCAGGCGTGCAACACCGTGGTGTGGTCACGACCGCCGAAAGCCTGGCCGATATCCGGCAGGCTCAAATCGGTGAGTTCCTTGCTCAGTGACATGGCAACCTGCCTGGGACGGGCGATCGAGCGCGAACGTTTCTTCGACACCATGTCGCTTTCACGCAGATGATAAAACTCGACCACTTTTTTCTTGATCATGTCCACAGTAATCATGCGGTCGTGAATCGACAGCAGCTCGCGCAGAGTTTCACGGGCGAAATCCACACTGATGGCCACACCCTTGAAGTGCGCGTTGGCGCACAGCGTATTGAGCGCACCTTCAAGATCACGCACCGATGAACGCACCTTGCTGGCCAGCAATTCGGCGACATCATTGTTGATGGCCCAGTTTTTCTCTTCGGCCTTTTGCAGCAAAATGGCGACCCGGGTTTCATAATCCGGCGGTTCAATCGATACCGCCAGGCCCCAACCCAGCCGAGACTGGATGCGCTCTTCCAGATTGGAGATTTCCTTGGGATAGCGATCACAGGTCAGAATGATTTGCTGCTGCAGATCAACCAGCGCATTGAAGGTATGAAAAAACTCTTCCTGGGAGCGATCCTTGCCGGCAATGAACTGGATATCATCAATTAAAAGCGTGTCGACGTGGCGATATAATTGTTTGAAATTATTGATGTTTTTAGAACTTAACGCGTTCACCAGCTGGGTCACGAACTGTTCAGAAGTCAAATAAACCACGCGCGCTTTCGGGTTGCGTTCCTTGATCATGTGACCAGCGGCATGCAGCAAATGGGTCTTGCCGAGACCGGTGCTGCCGTACAGTGTCAAGGGGTTGTACACACGGCCGGGGTTTTGCGCCACCTGCAGCGCTGCTCCGAGAGCAATTTCGTTGCTTTTTCCCTGCACAAACTTGTTGAAGGTATAGTTTGGATACAAACCGCTGGACAATGCGGCGACAGATGATCTTGGTTGTTGCGCCCGCGGACTGGTCGAGGACATGACCGAAAGCTCGATGTCCAGATCAGCATCGGCGCCAAGTTGCAGCAAAATGGCCTGTATGGTGGGCAGATAAAGCTGACGAATGCGCTCGCAAACAATGTCATTGGGCGCACACAAGCGAATCTGACCTTGCTCATTGGTCAAACGCAGAGGCCGTAACCAGGTATTGATTTCATCCAGCGGGTATTGGCGTTCAAGTCGTGACAAGCACTCCTGCCAGAGCATGTTGTCGGTGTTGATCATGGTTGCAAGTCAGGCCAAAACAGGTGAAGCATTAACATCGGGTAAAGCCATTGGCGATAGGAGCCATCGGTGACGAATAGGGAGCAAATCATAACGCATCTGCCTGGGCCTGTGGATAAGTTTAGCGTTTCGGCTTCGATCTGCAATCAGGTTGGCGGTAATGATGCATTGGCATCCAGTCAGCAATAGCCTATAATGACCGGCTACCCGGATCATTTTGATCTACTGAACCTGCCCGCAGGGGTTCAGATACAGTAAAGATTCAGCAGGAGATTAGCGATCATGAAACGTACCTTTCAACCCAGTTTGATCAAGCGCGCGCGTCGTCATGGGTTCCGCGCTCGTATGGCAACCGCAGGCGGCAGAGCCGTGATCAACGCACGCCGCCGTCGTGGCCGGAAACGCCTGTCAGCCTGACAACTGCTGATTGCCGGACAGAATGCTGGCTTCTGGGTCCTGTCTGCTAGCGATTTGCCTGGTTGCAGCCTGATCGTAGCAGCTCGATCCGATCAGATCCTCGCTAGCAGGGTGAATAGCGCAACGGCTGACGGCAATGGTAATGTCCAGGCATGATCTGGTCAGCTGGTGTTGCTGTGATTCAAAGCGGTATACCGGGCATCGAGGTCAAGCCGAATGATCCGACCAGCGCGCAAAAACCAGACCGCTGCCAATGAGTAGCTTGCCACGAGCTCATCGGCTGCTGCTGCCGGAACAATACAAAGCGGTGTTCAATGGTCAGGCAGTGACGGCCACCGACAGGTATTTTCGATTGTTGGCCATTGCCAGAGACGCAGACGCATACAGTGTTGATGGCAGCGTTGATGGCAGCGCTGATGGCAGTGCCGGGCCCGGTTTGTGCGAACACGGCGCAGTGACCACGGGGACCGGATCAGCCAGACCAGAACCGGAACCGGTAGTGCCGGGCGTCTCAAATGGGCAGCACTCACGGTTGGGCTTGGCCATAGCCAAGAAGAACATTCGCAAAGCCAGTCAACGCAATCGCATCAAACGCCAGATCAAGGAAGCCTTTCGAGCCAGCCTGATTGTGCCGGATGCGCTACTCGATCAGCAAGCATTGACGAATTTCGACGACCAGGCGAAAAACAGCACCAGCCCGGCGGCAGCGCCGGAATACGGGCTGGATATCGTTGTACTGGCCAAACCGCCAGCAGCGCTGACAGCGAACAAGCTCTTGCGGGAGGCACTGGACCGTTTGCTGCAACAAGTCATCCGAGCAGCGCATGCGCACGGAAAGTAACACCCAAAGCCAGATCGTTGAACACTTGACACGACCTACGCCACACGAATTACTGCTGAACCTGATGGAATGACACCGATGCCTGAAACCAGAAACATTCTGCTAATCGCACTCGCGGTGGTTGCTTTCATGCTGTGGACTCAATGGCAGCAAGATAATGCGGTCACGCGCACGGTATCAGAACCGGCACAAGACCAGGCTGGGGGGACTGCCAGAGATAGCGCCGCCGGTGACCAAACCAGCGGGCCAGGCAGTGCCATGCAGGCAGTCGCCAGCGGCGAATTGCCTGATGCAGCCAGCGCTCACGCGGTTGATTCGGCGGTTGATTCGCAGGAGTTGCCGGACCCCAGCACGGTCGTCAGTTCACTGCCCACGCCAGGCGCAACCGCTGCAGGCAACGACGAGAGTCAGCAGCTGATCACGGTACGCACTGACGTTCTGGATATTGCCATCGATCCACGCGGCGGCAACATCGTCCAGGCCAGATTGCTTGATTATCCGGTGGCAGCGAAAACACCGGACATCAAGGTCAAGCTGATGAACAATCAAGCCAGCGATTATTACGTTGCCCAGACCGGTTTGTTGTCGGCAGAGCAACCATCACCAACCCACTTGCAGCTGTACAGCAGCGCACAATCATCCTATCAGCTGAAGCCAGGCGAGGATGATATCCAGGTCACGCTGCGCTGGCAGGAAGCGGGCATCGAATCAGTAAAAACATTCACCTTGCACCGCCACAGATATGTGATCGATCTGCAACAAAGCTTGCACAATAACAGCGCTGTGGAATGGCAAGGTTTTCGCTATGCACAGCTGCAACGCAGCAAACCGGAAGCGGTCGGCGGTGGGCTGGCGAATACCTCACGATACAGTTTCAAAGGCGCCAGTTATGGCACCGAAGACGAAGGTTTTGCCAAGCTGAAGTTTGATAAATTCAGCGACAAGCCGCTGTCTGCCCAAAGCAGCAATGCCTGGGTTGGTCTCAGTGAGCATTATTTCCTCAGCGCAGTGATTCCACCCGCCAACAGCAACGAGCGCCTGCAGACCACGATCACCGGCAGCCCCGAAAACGAGCGTTACCTGATCCGCACGCAAAGTCCGGCTCAGGTGGTTGCTGCTGGCAGTTCGCAGGTGTTTCCGCTGCAGCTGTATATCGGCCCCAAGGTGCATGAGCGCCTGGCGGGTCTGGCACCGGGTCTGGAGTTGACCATTGACTACGGCATTTTCACGATCTTTTCCAAACCCCTGTTCTGGGCGCTGGACCAGATACACGACTTTATCGGCAACTGGGGCTGGTCCATCGTTATTCTGACCATCCTGATCAAACTCGCCTTTTTCAAGCTTACCGAAGCCCAGTATCGCTCCATGGCACGCATGCGCAAGCTGCAGCCACGCGTGGAGAAACTGAAAGAGCGCTATGGTGATGATCGACAGAAAATGAGTCAGGCGATGATGGAGTTATATCGCACCGAGAAAGTCAATCCGTTGGGCGGCTGTTTGCCGGTACTGGTGCAGATTCCGATCTTCATTGCCTTGTACTGGGTGCTGCTGGAGTCGGTGGAGTTGCGACAAGCGCCATTCTTCGGCTGGGTTCAGGATTTGTCCAGTCCCGATCCATGGTTCATTTTGCCGATCATCAATGGCGCCGCCATGATTGCCACCCAGCGGCTGACCCCGATGGTGGGCATGGATCCGATGCAGCGCAAGATCATGAGCTTCCTGCCAGTAGCCTTTTCCGTCATGTTTGCATTTTTCCCGGCCGGCCTGGTGTTGTACTGGGCGACCAACGCATCCATCTCGCTGGCGCAGCAATGGGTTATCACTCGCCGCATCGAAAAGGCGGATTAGCTGCCACGCGGCCGGATGTGAGTCAGCGGGCACAAACCGATACCATTTGCGCTATCGCCACGCCGGCGGGTTCCGGCGGCATCGGCGTGGTGCGAGTCTCCGGCCCGGATTGCGTGGCCGTCTGCAGCGCTGTGGCGGGCGCACCAGCGGCGCCGAGAACAGCGAGTCTCCGCCTGTTTCGCGATGCCGGTGCCGCCATCATCGACCAGGGACTGATGCTGTATTTTCCGGCACCGGACTCCTTCACTGGCGAGGATGTCATCGAGTTGCATGCTCACGGCGGTGCCATCATCCTGCAAATGCTGTTGCAAGCCTTACTGGATCGAGGCGCCCGCGCCGCTAGAGCAGGTGAATTCAGCGAACGTGCCTTTCTCAACGATAAACTGGATCTGACTCAGGCCGAAGCCATCGCCGACCTGATCAGCGCCGGTTCCACGGCGGCAGCAAAGGCGGCGCAGCGCAGCCTGCAGGGTGGCTTGAGTGCGCCGGTGCAGGACTTGCAACGGCAGCTGATCAGTTTGCGCGTGTGGATCGAGGCAGCGCTGGATTTTCCGGATGAGGAGATTGATTTTCTGGCCGACGACAAGCTGCAGCAGCAACTGCAACAAATGCTGCGACAAAGCGAGCAGTTGCTGCAACAGGCACGCCAGGGTCAACGGGTACTGCAGGGTGCGCGATTGGCCATCCTCGGGCCGCCCAATGCAGGCAAGTCCAGCTTGCTCAACGCACTGTTGCAACGCGATGCAGCGATCGTTACCGAGCTACCCGGTACCACCCGCGATGTGTTGCGCGAACGCCTGGAAATCAAGGGTATTGGCCTGGAAATCATCGATACCGCCGGCTTGCGCGACAGTGTTGATCCGGTTGAAATTGAAGGCATGCGCCGCGCCCATCAGGTGTTGGCAGG
>JAJFKZ010000030.1 GCA_021772955.1 Gammaproteobacteria bacterium
TACCGGGATCATTATGTTGAGCAGCGCCTGCTCGATGATTATGAGCCACTGGCAAAAGAGCGCTATCTGCTTAACGAAAAGGCCTATGTGGAGCCTGAAACCCGTACCGTGACGCATGTGCTGATCAATACCGCCGATCGCAGTGCTACTGAGGCCCGGCAATTGGCCGATCAACTGTATCAACAGATTCAGTCTGGCGAGATGACGTTGGCAGAGGCCGTGGAGCAGTATTCAGATGACCCATCGGCGCCTTCCAATCAGGGACAGTTGCCGGTGGCGCCAGGCAAAACAGTACCACCTTTTGAGCAAGCTGTGTATGCGCTGAAAGAGGTCGGGGAGTTGAGTGCTCCGGTACAGACAGGTTACGGCTATCATCTCATTCGTCTGGATTCGATTGCAGCTGTACGTCAACTGACTTTTGCCGAGGTGCGTGAGCAATTGATGTATCAGGCCAAAGTTGAGCACAAGGAAACAATCTGGAATCAGTATCTGAATCACATCCAGAGCGAGGCCGGCACCCCTACGGTTCATCAGGACCATGTCAGTGACTTCATTGCCAGCTATCTGTCCCAGGTAGAAGATCTGAAGATGTTATCCAATCGCGGACGATGATGTCCCGCTGCACGGCTTGTACAGTGCAGCAGGTTAACCCGTATATTTCATGAAGGGTTCGAGGAGCAGGGCGAAGCTGGCTAAGCAGATTGGACGATCGCCCGCAGAATCATAGCCGTAGCTATGGTTCAAGGGCGATCGTTCGAAGTGCAACGCCAGATTTGGCCTGAACTCGAACAGGACAATCCGTGTCCACTCCACAATTCATAATTTTACTGTTATCGCCTTGTTTATCCGTAAAATATGACCAGTAACTGTCCGCCTTCATGAAATATGCGGGTTAACACTGGCCACCGGAAAAATCAGCACCCGGGCCAGGGAGTGTCTGGGTAACTGTTCATGGCGCGCGTTTTATTCGGAATAGCCGCAGATTGTGTGGTGCGACCGCAAAGGCCCGTCCCATACGGATTTCGCCTGAAACGCCGCATCTCGCACGTAGCGCTCCGCGGCCGTAGCAATGGCTACTGTCACGTGGCTCGCACCATACAATCTGCGGCTATGCCGCAGTAGACCAGTGTTAAGTACTACAGGCTGCTAGTATACTGCTGGTTTTCGCAAAGCCCTGATACCCATGGACAAGCACCTCTTTCAGCGGCAGTTTCGTAGCGATCTGACTGCTCAATCCAAAAACACATTGGCCGGCTCGCTGTGGCTGTTGCTGGAGCCGGTGCTGGTACTGATCGTGTACAGCCTGGTGTTCGGATTTATATTCACCGCCCGTATTGCGGCAGAAGACGAGCGCAGTTTTGTCGTCTATCTGGCCGTGGTTTTGTGGCCCTGGTTTGCATTTTCGCAGGCATTGCAGAAAAGTCTCAATGTCCTGGATGAGAACATGTCGTTGCTGAAAAAAATGGTCATTGACAAGCATGCGCTGGTTGCGGCGCGGGTATGTTCGGTATTTGCCCTGCAGATTATTGCCTATTCGCTGGTGCTGCTGGTGCTGCGGTTGAGCACCGGAGAGCTGGTGTTTTCGCATATCTGGCTGGTTGCGTTGAGCCTGCTGCAACTGTTCATTGCGGCTCTGGGGCTGAGTTATCTGTTGTCGGCACTGGGGGTTTTCATACGCGACATTAAAATTGCCGTACCGATGCTGATTATGCTGCTGTTTTTCTCCGCACCAATCATCTGGACCATGGAGATGATTCCAACTGCCTACCGACATTATTTTTACTATAATCCACTCACTCACGTGGCGATCAGCATTCGCGATGCTTTACTACTTGGTGAGAGCAGCATCAGTAGCGGGTGGTGGTGGAACTGGCTCCTGGCGTTACTGCTGTTCTGGTTTGGCTGGTGGGTGTTTACCCGCCTGGCGCCCTGGTTCGAGGAATATGCCTGATGCAGTCGCTGCTGTTGGAAGCCAACAACCTGGGTAAAAGTTACCCTGCCGATGGTCATGCCGTGAACAGGCTTCGGGCCATGATCAAAATCCTGCTGGGGCGTAGCCAGTCGCTGAGTAACAACAGCGTGGCAGTATTGCGCGACGTCAATCTGCGCGTTCATGCCGGTCAATCCATCGGCATCATTGGTGAAAATGGTGCTGGCAAATCCACATTGTTGAAGCTGCTCAGCGGGGTCATCAAGCCGACCACTGGCAAGTTGCAGTGTTATGGCAGCATTGCGGCACTCATTGAACTGTCTGCTGGCTTCGATATGGAGGCCAGCGGTATTGAAAACATCTATCTGAAAACTGCTTTGATGGGCCTGAGCCGCAAGCAGACGCGCGCGCATCTGGATGCGATCATCGAGTTCGCCGACATTGACGACGCCTTGTCGCAGCCAGTCAAAACCTATTCTTCTGGCATGGTGGTGCGATTGGGGTTTGCCATCGTCGCGATTCAAAAACCACAGCTGCTGATGACCGATGAAGTGCTTGCTGTGGGCGACGAATCGTTCCAGCGCAAATGCATCAACTGGCTGGACAATTACCTGGGCGATGGCGGCACGTTGCTGATGGTTTCACACAGCACCTATCAGATTAAACGACTATGCCAGCAGACCATCTGGATACACGAACACCAGGTGGCCATGCAAGGTGACAGTGACAAGGTCATCGCCGCGTATCTGGACTGGCACGCCAAAAAGCAAAGCAACACGGAGCAAACCGTCATCCGTGCCATCAATCCGCACAGTTATCAGGTTTTGTCCATGCGTTTGTTGAATGCAGCTGACGCAGAAGTTGAACAGGTCGAAAGTGGTGGCTGCCTGCGTATCGAAATCACGCTGAGTTCTCCCGATGGCCGTAAACCAGCCGCCGGTTTTGGCTTGATTGAACGAGGAGGACTTCCAGTGTACGGGGTTGCCAGTACCGAAGCGCCTGCCAGTGGTAGTCAGATAGACGCACACCAGTGGCGTTTTCTGGTTGATATCCCGCAGCTGCAGTTGTTGGCTGCCAATTACATTGTGCGCGTACATGCACTCGATCCTGAAGGAATCCGGGTTTGTGACAGCATGGAAACGAAGCTGGCCGTGCGCGGCAGTTCCCTGGAGCTGGGCAACTGCAGGATTGCGCATCAATGGCGCTAAGCGAACAACAGCTGCGCACGCCACCGGCCAGCCAGAACGAGCCCGGCATCACCCTGATCATACCGATCTACAATGCCTACGCCTGTCTGCCGCAGCTGATGTCATCCGTACGTGCGCTGTGTCCTGCACCTGACCAGGTGATCCTGGTTGAAGACGCATCCACCGATGCCCGGGTGCGGCCCTGGCTGACCGATTACATCAGGCAGCAGCAATGCGATTGGACCATCCTGTTGCAGCCGCATAATCGTGGTTTTGTGCACAGCGTGAATCAGGCCATGCGCAGCACGCATGACCATTGCCTGCTGCTTAATCAGGACACCATTTGCGAGCACCGGCTACTGGCCAAGCTGCGCACTGCATTGCAGCGCGTTACGAATGTGGCCACGATAACGCCATTCAGCAACAACGCAGAGATCGTTTCGATACCTCACATGTGTCGCAACAATCCGCTACCAGAGGCGATCGAGCTGATGGCCACGGCCTGTGACCTGGCCGGCGAGCCAGACTACCCGGAGTTGCCCACAGCGGTGGGTTTTTGCATGCTCATCACGCGCGCTGCCATCCAGGCCATTGGCTATTTCGATGCGCAGCGTTACGGACATGGCTATGGCGAGGAAAATGATTTCAGCAGTGCGGCCCGGGTGCTGGGTATGCGTAACCTGTTGTGTGACAATGCCTTTGTCGCCCACATTGGCAACCAGTCTTTTGCGGACCTGAACATGCAACCCAACCGCGAAGCACTGGACAAGGTGCTGGCACGGTATCCGGACTATCTGCAACGAGTGCAGCAGTTCATCGCCGATGACCCGCTGCGTGATCGCCGGGATGCTATCATCAACCACTATCAGCAACTGCTTGCAGGCAAATCATGAGCAGCAATGAACCCATGCTGGAGTTCACCGGGGAGCGTTTCACACCCGAATGTGTGCGCGAAATCTGGTATGAGCACATGCATCGCTATGCCTTTGCCGGTCGCCTCGTCAATGGCCTGAGTGTCTGTGATGCGGCCTGTGGCGAGGGCTATGGCACTGCCTTGCTGCGACTGGCTGGGGCCCAGGCAGTGGGGGTGGATATTGATGCACAAACTATCGCCCATGCCGGTCGCCGCTATGGTCAACCGTTTGTCTGCGCCAGCGTCACCGCCATGCCGTTTCCTAGCGACAGTTTCGCGGTATTGACCTCGTTTGAAACCATCGAGCATCTGGCCGAACAGCAGGCCATGCTGGCCGAATTCCGGCGCGTACTGCAACCTGATGGCATGTTGATCATTTCTTCTCCGGACAAGGCGCAATACAGTGATGCCACCGGCTACAGCAATCCGGATCACGTTTGCGAGCTGTACCGGCAGGAGTTCGAAGCCTTGCTGGAAGAACAGTTCCAGCATATCCGCATCTATGGTCAACGGCTGATGTTTTCCTCCATGATTGCGCGTGATACCGCCAGTACGCCGGATGCGGAGCACAGTCCGGCCTTGTGCCACAGTCATTATCTGGATCAGGACATGCAACTGCAGTCCGGCATCGCGCAACCGGCCATGTACTGGATTGCCGTGTGCAGCAATACCACGGCACATCTGGATCGCATCGACAGCAGCTATGATCTTTTCAGCGATCAGCAGCAATCCATGTATGCGCATTACCACGATCAGGTGCGCAAGAACATGCGTGCCGGACATGACTTGCAGGCGCGGGATGCGCGTATCGCCGAGCTGGAGCTGCAGCTGCAGGAGTACTTGCACACAGGCGCCAAGCGACCCTCCTGGTTGAGCAGATTGCTGTCGCGCAAAGCGCAATGAAACCCCAGCGCTGCAGCAGCGCCGATGTCGCCGTGCTGATCGTCAACCACAACGGCGGTGAGCTGTTGCGCGACTGCGTGCAGGCCGTGCTGCGCAATCGTCCCGGACAAATTGTGGTCGTTGACAATGCTTCCGCAGATGGCTCGGCAGATCTGTTGCAAGCACTGGCCGAGCCGATCACGCTGCTGCGCAACTCGGACAACATCGGTTTTGCCGCGGCCTGCCTGCAGGCGGTTAGCAAAACCAACTGCGCCAATTTGCTGCTGTTGAACCCGGATTGCCTGTTACCGGAACAGGCGCTGGAGCGTATGGCCATGGCGATGCGAGATCAGCAGCAGTTTGGGCTGCTGGCGCCGCTGGTGACAGACCGTCACGGCCGCGAACAATCCGGCAGCAGAAGGCGTCTGCCGACGCCATGGCGCTTGCTGGCCTATGCGCTGGGCTGGCGCCAGATCATGGACCTGCGTCAGCAACCTGTGCCAGCCGGGATGATCGCCTTGCCCGCAGTCAGTGGCGCCTGCATGTTCATCCGACTAAGCGCATGGCAGCAGGTCAACGGTCTGGACACGGGCTTTTTTCTGCATTTCGAAGATCTGGATCTGATGCGGCGGCTGCAGGATAAAGCCTGGCTGGTGGGAGTGTTGCCAAGCTTGAGCGTGGTGCATGTCGGCGGTCATTCATCGTCTGCGCGGCCATTGTTCGTCAGTCGTTGCAAGCATCAGGGGCTGCTGCGTTACTTGCGCAAGCATCACCGCTACAATCTGCTCACCTGGACGGTCATGCCGATTTTGAACTGGGGGCATTATCTGTTGCAATGGCTGCGACACAAGTTACATGGCCTGAACTCAGCGGCGTCGCGATGAGTCATTGTCTGCTCACCGGTGGCAGTTCACAAATTGGCTATTTTCTGTTGCCGAAGCTGCTGGCGGCAGATGCTGATGTGCAGGTATTGGCGCTGGCGCGCCGACGCATGCCTGACTACCTGTGTGCCGATCCGCGCCTGCACTGGCACCTGTGCGGGGAGCTGACAGCAACACAGCATCAGTCTGATGACCTTGTGTTTGACCCTGCTACCGTGACCGAGATGATTTCTCTGGGACCAGTGCAGCTGGTGCAGCACTATTTGCCCAGGTGCCAGCGGCTGCGACACTTGCAGTTGCTGACCAGTAGCAGCGTCTTGACCAAGACGCATTCAGGCAGTCGCGCAGAACGCGAGCAAATCCAGACTCTGGCGCGGGCTGAGCAGGACATCGTGCAGCAGTGCAGTCAGCGCAACATTGTCTGTCAGGTGCTCAGACCAACGATGATCTACGGCGCCGGACTGGATGCCAATGTCTGTGCCCTGGCCAGCATGGTTGAGCACACTGGTGTCGTTCCGGTGGTCGGTGCGGCCCCTGGCTTGCGCCAGCCGGTGCACGCTGCTGATCTCGCCGACGCCATACTGACATTGCGTGAGCATGCGCACAGCGGCATCTGGCAATTGGCGGGTGCCACCCGACTCAGCTATCACATGCTGGCCACCCAGGTGTGCGAGACGTTGGGTAAAGGCCGGGTACTGCGTCTGCCCTACGCTGTGCTGGCTGCAATGCTGAGTATTGCGCAGTTGTTCGGCAAACTGCAAACAGCGAACAGCGCCATGCTGCGCCGCCAGCATCAGGATCTGGTGTTCGACAATACCCCCGCCAGGCACGACTGGGGCTGGGCGCCACGTGAGTTTCTGCTGCAGCCACAGATGTTGCAGCGACCACTGCAACCTTATGCAGTGCAGCTAAACCGCCTATTTCATGAAAGGTTCGAGGAGCTGGGCAAACCCTAGCCACGCCATTTCGCATTAATTGTTTGCTAAAATCTTGGTTATTCGTAACCTATGACCAGCAACTGTCTGCCTTCATGTAATAGACGGGCTAACTGCCTCGCAGCAACTGACTATCGAGTTGCTGCTTGCGCGACACATGCCTACGGTGTTGGCTTTGCTCAGAACTGCTGCCGCTGCCTGATCAGATCATCAACCACGCCCGGGTCAGCCAGCGTGGAAGTATCGCCAAGCTGTTCGTGCTCGTTGGCGGCGATTTTGCGCAGGATACGACGCATGATCTTGCCGGAGCGGGTTTTCGGTAGTGCTGGCGCCCATTGCAGGTGGTCAATGGTGGCGATCGGGCCGATATCATTGCGCACCCATTGCACCAGTTGCTGGCGCAGATCGTCGGTCTGCTCGCAATCCTGCATCAGGGTCACGTAGGCATAGATGCCCTGACCCTTGATGTCGTGCGGAAAGCCAACCACGGCAGCCTCGGCCACGAACTGGTGGCCTACCAGCGCCGATTCCACCTCGGCTGTGCCCAGGCGGTGTCCGGATACATTGATGACATCGTCGACGCGGCCGGTGATCCAGTAATAACCATCCTTATCACGGCGTGCGCCGTCGCCGGTGAAATAGTGACCCGGATAGGCCGAGAAATAAGTCTGTCCGAATCGTTCGTGATCGCCATAGAGCGTGCGCATCTGGCCGGGCCAACTGTCGCTCAGGACCAGGTTGCCTGATGCTGCGCCAGCAAGAACTTTGCCGTAGGCATCCATCAGTTGTGGCCTGATGCCAGGTAGCGGCAGCGTAGCTGATCCCGGCTTCAGGTCTGTGGCGCCGGGCAGTGGGCTGATTAAAATGACACCTGTTTCGGTCTGCCACCAGGTATCCACAATCGGGCAGCGGCGCTCACCAACCTTTTCGTAATACCAGCACCAGGCTTCAGGATTAATCGGTTCACCAACCGTACCGAGAATGCGCAGCGACTCGCGATTGGTGCATTCGACCGGTGCGTCACCTGCGCTCATCAATGCGCGGATGGCAGTCGGTGCGGTGTAGAAGATGTTCACCTGATGTTTGTCGCAGACCTGCCAGAAGCGGCTGTTATCGGGGTAGTTGGGTACGCCCTCGAACATTAATGTGGTGGCGCCATTGGCCAGTGGACCGTACACGATGTAGCTGTGACCGGTGACCCAGCCAATATCTGCGGTGCACCAGTAGATTTCACCGTCCTGGTAGTCAAACACCGTTTCGTGGGTATAACTGGCGTGCACCAGATAACCACCACTGGTGTGCAACACGCCCTTGGGTTGGCCGGTGGAGCCGGAAGTGTACAGAATGAACAGCGGGTCTTCGGCTTGCATCGGTTCTGCTGCACAGTCGCTACCGACCTCGACAGATTCCTCGTGCAGCCAGTGATCGCGGCCACTGCGCATGTTGGTGCTGACATCGCTGGCGCTGTCGTTTCTGACCACCAGCACTTTGTTGACATGGCTGGCAGCCGCGGCATTTTCCAGTGCCTGATCGACATTGCGTTTGAGCGCTATCACCTTGCCACCACGCATGCCGACATCGGCGGTGATAATCAGCTTTGACTCACAATCGATCACACGACCGGCCAATGCATCCGGAGAAAAGCCGGCGAACACCACCGAATGCACAGCGCCGATGCGGGCACAGGCGAGCATGGCAATGGCGGCATCAGGAATCATTGGCATGTAAATCGTTACCCGGTCACCTTTGCGTGTGCCGAAGCGTTTCAGCACATTGGCGAAGCGGCACACGCGCTGGTGCAATTGCTGGTAGCTGATGTGCTCGGAGTGTTCGGGATTGTCACCTTCCCAGATGATCGCGGTTTGCGCGGCGCGCTGCGGCAGATGTCGGTCAACGCAGTTGGCGCAGACATTCAGCAGGCCATCTTCATACCAGCGGATATGCAGATCATCCAGCGCAAACGACACATCCTTGATGCGTGTGTAAGGTTTGATCCAGTCCAGCCGCTGCCCTATTTCGCCCCAGAAAGCGTCCGGATCCTGCACCGATCTCTGGTAGAGTTTTGCATAGTCGCTACGATTGATTCTGGCGGTAGTGGCGATTGCATCTGGCACCGGAAATACCTGATCTGGTGGATGTTGGGCGTGTTGCATTAATAAACTCCTGCTCGGTCTTGAGTGTGGCGATGGGCCCAAAGATTTGACTGCCCGAAGGTGACTGTTAATATAGCTCAATCACCGCACTGTTGCAGTCAGATCTGATAGAGAGTCACCCAGATCAGTCAACTTCACGCACAGGTCGTATGCTCATAGCTAGCCACGGTTCGGTAAATTGCAGGTGACACTGGTCTGATTGCCACATTCACTGGTACAGTGAAATGCCGGATTCTCCGTATTGGCGGAGACCATTGAGGACCACTGCCATGACCAGAATTTTTCCCGGAGTCAGACCCACCCATAGCCTGCTCGCCGGCTGGCTGCTGTTGTTCTGGATCATCACTGCGCTGAACCCCAGCTATCGCCAGGACTGGCTGCTGGAAAACCTGTTGGTGCTGGTGGCGGCCGCAATTCTATTGGGCAGTTATCGGCGGTTTCGTTTCAGCACAGCGTCGTATGCATTGATAACATTGTTTTTGACCCTGCATCTGATCGGCGCGCACTACACCTATTCCGAAACACCGTTTGGGTTCTGGCTGCAGGACTGGTTTGACCTGCAGCGCAACCATTATGATCGCCTGGTACATTTCGCCTTTGGGATATTGCTGGCCTATCCGGTGCGTGAATTGTTGCTGCGTGTGACAGGCGTCAAACAACACTGGGCAGCCTTGCTGGCGATCTGCGTGGTACTGGCCCTCAGCGCGTTGTTTGAGGCCATGGAAGCGCTCGCGGCTGTGTTGGTCAGCCCCGATCTGGGGACCGCCTATCTGGGCACCCAGGGAGATGAGTGGGACGCCCAGAAAGATTCCATGTTGGCAATGTTCGGCGCCATACTCGCCATGATCTGGTTGACCTTTAGGAGTCGGTGGCGACAAGCATGAGAATGTGCAGGCGAGCTGTATTGGGCAGATGAAATCGGAGTGGGTGAATAGTCGCCACAAATCCATTTTGCCTGTTGACACGGCTGCACTATTGGGGGAATCTTTTGCGTGATCGCAGATTTGTCGAAATCAGAGTTGCGAGCAGCCAGACTATCCCGGCCCCTCAGTAGCACTGTTGGCTATGGATCGAATGCCAAATTTGCAGGCGCAGCCAGGCGTAGCCATTCGCTGGCGGCAAAAGCTGCATCCGGCCAGGCGATCAGTTGCCTGTTCCAGAGGTGAATAGAGGCCGGAATGAAGCCTGCGCTGGTGACGCAATCGTGGTGCAGCAGCTCCTGCATGGTACGAATCTCGTCAGTGGCGGTGGATTGCTCGGTAGCAAGATGGGCAAAAGCCTGATCGTAAGCGGGGTTGTCATAATTGGCCAGTCCCGGGCCAGCGTGTTGATGATTGGCATTGACGCTGGCATACAGTTGCAAGGTATTGGCCGCGGTGGGCAGATCCAGTGACCAGGCGCTGAACAACAACGGCAAATCATCATCGCGATAGGCCTGCAACAGCGCACCGAGGTTTTCCTGCGCAGCGTTGTGTAAACGTTCCGGTGGGTAGCCTGAGCTGGTCAATTGTTGCTGAAACCAGTCGAAGTAAGCCTGGTTGCGACGACTGTCGACATGGGCGAAGACCAACTCTGGCAGTGGTCGCAGGCGGGCCAGTTTGTCCGTAACAAGTTGTGTGCCAATGGCCGTCTGTGCCGATGCAAGCGTCGCGCTGGCCAATGGCGAAATCACGCTGTCGCGTACATAACCGGTGCCCTGATAAAAGCGTTGATTGAAACTGTGCCAGTCGATGCTGTCGCGCAATGCACAGCGCAATTTCCATGCGCTGTCGTCGTCGGCAGCAGCCCTGAGTACACCGCTGTGCAGGTTGAAATCAATGCGTAGCCACTGGGCAGCAGGCTGGCTACTCAAGTACCAGTCGGCCTGCCAGGCGTCCGTCAAAGCGGTATGCGTGTCAACACCGGCAGCATCATCATCGTCGCTTGCCGACACCAGTACTTCAGGATACTGCTCCTGTTCCAGCAGTAGCAGATCGATCTCGCCGTCGCGCAAAAGTTGCAAGCGCCGCCCGGCGTTTCGTTGTATCTGGATATTGATTCGGTCCAGCTGCGGTGCTGCGCGATGTTCCAGTGCCGACAGCGTGTAGTCACCGTGCTGTTCCGCGGTGAAGCCTTCAACACCCAGCCGTAGCGGCGGGTCAGGGTGGTTGCTTGCAGCCACAAGCGTGATGCCTGATAAGGACAGGTCTTGTAGGCGATACGGGCCGCTGCCGATGGCATGCAGACCATAGTCGTCTGCATAATAATCAATGGCTTCGCGCATGACAATGGCGGCGCTGGGGTGCGCCAGCAAATGCACAAAATCACGTTGTGGCCTGGTCAGCGTAATGCGTAGTGTGCTGGTATCAATGGACTGCAGTCCGGCGGGTGGCTGAGCGTAATTGGCGCCGTTGCGCGCCCAGGCGTCCAGACCTTCGATGCGTCCGGCCCACAGCCAGTGCCACGGGCTTTGCAGCGCCGGATCAAAATGCCGTAGCAATGCATAAATCACATCGTCAGCCAGCAGCGGTCGCCCGGATTGCACATTCTCAGGCAGATTGGGGTCGGCGTGAAAGCGTCGGTCCGAGCGCAAGGTGATGGTGTAGTGCAGGCCATCGCTGCTAATCTCAGGCATCGTTGCTGCCGCTTGTGGTAGCAATTGATACGGTCTGGCCAGCAAGGCATAGCGATACAGGCGATCATGGATGGCGCCGAGCAACATATTGGTTTGAGCGGAGCCGGCCCACAATGGGTCCAGCGAGGGGATGGCGGTGGCAATCGCGAGCTTCAATACCTTCTGCTCACTGCGCTGGGTAGTGGTTAGTGGTTCAGCCTGATCGCCTGTGGTTGCAGTGTTGTTGGCGTCTTGTTTACTGCAGGCGGTGGTCAGCAATAGCACGGCTGTCAATATAGCTGTAATGACGTATAACGGCACTGGTGCACAGCGGGATTTGAGAAATCTGATCATGAACAACATCTGCACAGCATAGAGGCAGGCCAGCATGAACACAATCTCGTACTGAAGCCACGCCAGACGCACTGCGTTTATTGCAGGTGGCTAATACCGCTGGCCGTTGTGACATGGCTGCGCCAGGTTGATGAATTGACTGGAAGGAGCTGGATGAGTCGCGATGCGACAGTTTATGGCGTGTATAGCGACACACAACGCGGCCTGCGCCGGTATGACAATAAAGGGTGTCGCGGCGCGACGCTTCATGGCGTGTATAGCGACACGCGGCGCGGCCTGAGCGTGTACACACCTGCCTCCGATGCAGAAATACCGGGCTCCACAATAGAGCACTCTCACAGATCCAGTAAAGAAAAAATATAGCCTAACGTTGCCATCACCGGCGGGAATGGAGCGCAGCGGAATTCCCGTCCGTGTGCATGGCATGGTTGGCCTCTCCTGTCTCGCATTTTGATTTGTGACACTTCGTCGCTGACATGCTCTGTCGGATGTCCAGAACGTTGCTGAATTTCTGGTGCTGTCGAAGGACTTCGTTCACTTGCGAGACTCGTTCCTCCAGCGTTCCACTGACCCTGAAGAATGGCAATTGCCTTTCGGATAGATCGCCTACGATCTGGTCTTGGAACCATTTTCTTTTTTGATTTCCACTGCGATCCCATGTGTCGGCATAGAGAATATCCGTGTCGCAGAGGAAAAACAAGTCGTATCGCCTCTCGGCTTCCATCGCCAGTCGGGTCAGAACCGGACCGGCGCTGCCATGGTAATCCTTCGCGAAGACGTATGTTGTGATCGGATTCGTGTCGCAGAATAGGTATTTGCTGGATTGAAGCGTCAACGCATCTTCCCTGCTGTTGTGTTCTGGCGCGATTTCCTCAAACTGTTCCAGAGTGATCCGTCGGTCAACATGGTGCTTAAGCCAGTATTCCGCGCCATACTCCGGCATCCACACGGTATTATGCCGTTCAGCCATTGTTCGGGCCAGGGTTGTCTTGCCCGTGGAGGGTGCGCCCATGAAGCAAACTTTCGTGATCAGGTCGGCATACACCACGGGGGCCAGGTATTGCCGGTTCGCAAAATCGTCCTCGCGTATAACTGTCCCACAGATTGGCACAGCCACACGTGCCTCGTCGACCCTGCGGTCGATTGCGCCGAGAGCCCGACTGACGTGGTCTCCATAGAACTCGCTGCAATAGAAATGTGTAATGCGCAGCCCATTGAGCTTTTTGAGAATGTAATTCTCCTGCTCGCGACAAATCTCTGGGGTGTCGCCGTAACCGTCTGGACCGTCCCATGCCTCGATGACCCGAACCGTCGGGTACAGAGCTCGTATCCATCCCGCGCGGACCTGGAGAGGCACGTCTATCACGTCCGTGGCATAAATCATGACGACCAGTTCGTCCACCTCGGCCAAGGCGGTCTCTACAAGCATCTGGTGCCCCCGGTGAAAAGGAGCGAACTTGCCCAGCGTCAGGCCACGTCGCATGTTTCCACCTCAGCATTCACGCACGGGTTCGCTACCCGCGCCCCCTTCGTGCCCACATGCCACCGCCAGTACCCAAAAAGAGAATTTAAGAGAAACAATGACCACATCAGGATCATCAAGTCACCAGCCGCACTCCCCGCTCTGAAACGCAGAAACCACATAGCGATGGTCACAATGTTGAGCAGGATATACAGCAGCCACTGCTCCTTGTACCTCCACATCATCAGAAATGTCGCCATCACAGAAAGCACGTTGGTGGTGGCGTCAGCAAAGGGCGTATTCTGGCGAGGATTCAGCCCTAGAAGGAGCCCTAACCCGACCGTGCACGCAATGCAGATGGAAGTCACCGCGAAACGCTGCGTCCAGCCAAGTTGCCTCATTTCCACCGTCCTGTCTTGCCTCGTGTGTCGAGACCACATCACATAACCGATGACACCCGTCGGGACGAAGAAGAGAATGTTGAGGTAGACTTCTCCGTAGAGTCCGTTGCCGTAGGCCAGAGTCGAATAGGAGAAGCTGCTGTAGAGCCCGATGAGGTATCCCTCGCGGCGACCAATTGCAATCAGGCCAACGCACAGGATGCCAGAAAGGGAGACAGTTGCGTCGAAGACGCTGGCTGAAAGGTAAGCGCTCAAGGGGGCACCTGTGATCACCATGAACGCTATCCATAAGCGGTCGAGTCTTGCGCCTTGTGATGCTTTGGGTGTCATGGATTGTCCCATTTCATGAATTATGGCAAACTTTCAGCATTAGCTGCGGCGCGAAGCGCCGTCCGCTGCATGCTGTTGTTAGGTGTCCGTGTCGTCACGTAGTTTCCACTCCCAAACCGTGCCATCTTCGGCGTGATCGATAGTATCAACATGCCGAAACTCAAGCTTCTCAAGGACGCTATGGGAGGCATTGCGCTCTGGAAGGGTCTGTGCCGCTATCACGAGAGGCGAACTGTGCTGTTGGGCAAGGGCCACGAGTTCCGCCGCCATAGCAAAGGCGAACCCCCGGCCCACAAACGCCGGGAAGATGAAATAGGCAATCTCAACCCGTCCGTCCCTTGGAGATGACTTGAACCCGCACGTGCCAACCAGCGTCTCATCTGCCAGAGCAAGATAGCCAATCCAGGGTTCCTCGAAGCCCACATTCGAGTAGAGTTCCCTAGTCGCCCGAAGTACCTCGCTCGCAACCTCAGGCAGCGAGCCGCTATAACCACTTGGCGCACCGTCACGATTGATCGGAATCAGGGTAACTTTCATGTTCATGGTTTAACACACCTAACGCTCCAATAGGGGGGCTAAAAATTGTTTGCTAAAATGTGTAGCGAAGCGGAACCGAGCAAACTGTTTTTAGTCCCGCTTGATTGGCTTGTCAGGCGTATTTTACACTTAACTTTGACCAGCTTTGGTAAGTACCGACAGAATATAACAACCCAATACTCAAACAAAGTGATGAGCTTACAAGCCAAAAAGTAACACTGTTTTCGGGAAACAACGGCATTAATACAATGAATGTTACACCACGTAATACATAAATAGATGAAATTAAAACTAAAACAGTTTTAACAAAAGGTAGTTTACTGATAAGTCCTGCACCTGATAAGCCGTAAACAGACCAAATAAAAAGAATTAGAACAATTATAGAAGTAACAATCGTTGGATATGGATCACCAGCTTCTGCCATTTTGGCCATTTGCTCACCCGCACCAAAAAAACGATACCAATCTCCACCAAAGATAATACAACCTAAATGAGCTAAAGCGGCTATAGCACTAGATATTGCGCCTAAAATGAGAGGTTTATTCATAATTGCAAGTAACACCATACTTCCTGTAAATGCCTAACGTCGCAAATCACCGGCATCAAAAACAAAGCAAAGCGACGAGGAACGAGGCGCGGCTCTTTTGATGTCCGAGTGAATTTGCCTTGTTAGACGGCGGGAGATACGCAGTGGTCCTCGGTCAGTGATCAACAAAGGTTGACAGAAACGCTCGAGCGAATTCAGAACGATGCACTGCTGCGCGATCAAGTGGATTGTCCCACCAGATGCCTTCGCTGTTGGCTAAGACGATGAAGGTCAGTTCGAGCGATGGAATCTTCAGATACAACGCCGAATACGCATCCGGCCACCACCCCGAGTGCCAGACGAGAGTATGGCCTTCGTATTCCTGCACGTACCAGCCCAACCCGTAGGGAAGTGCCTCCCCGTTTATTGACCTCGACGGAGCCATCATTTCGGCTCGTGACTGCGCTGAGATCAGCACACCCTGATCGAGTGCGATGTCGAACTTGGCAAGATCGAGGACTGTAGTGACGACACCGCCCGCAGCGCCGTCTCCCTGCGGCGGCAGCGCCGGCGCGCGTATGATCGCTCCAGAACTGTCAATTCGATAAGGCGGGGCTAGCCGTTGGGCCAAGTCCTCACGCAATGGCAAATCCCGGTGTTTGCGGGCCGACTTCCTCATGTCAGCGGGTATGAAGACGTACTGTTCGACGAGGGCCGAGAAGGGAGCGTCAGCTGATGCCATGATCGGTCGCGACGCCCAGGAATACAACACAGGGTTATAAGAGAATTGGGTGCCTGGCGTTCCCGTGGCCGTATGAGAGAGCAGGTGTCGAAGTGTGTGGTCCGGAGGGTGGCAACGGAGTCCTTTCGCAAAGATAGAAGGCTGCTGATTGAACGCGGTGCAGAAGTCTGTCCACTCGCTGTAGTCCACGAGCGGTCGATCGAGATCAAGTATTCCCGCTTCGACGAGCCTCTGGGCAACGACTGCAGTGAGCGGTTTCGCGACCGAAGCGATGTCGTAGGCCGTCTTGGCGGAAGCGAAAATGCCGTCTTCAACATTAGCATAACCCAATCCCGCCGCGAGAACGATCGCGTGATCCTTCACGACGGCGACGGACAATCCCGGAATGTTGGCAGCTTCGCGGAGAGAGTCGAGTTGTTGGACGAAAGCTGCAACATCACGGGATTCCACGCTCGTAGGAGCCTGTTTCTGTTCGGCCGAAAGGCTTGTGTGCGCCGCCAGCAGTAGCTGGAAAATGATGAGTTTCTTCATTGGTCTACTGTCTCGTCCGTCTAACGCCTCAAACACCGGCGCAGGTTACTGCGTCCGAGTGCTTAGACTTGTTAGCAGTTGAACTACTGCAATTCAGCTTTATTTGGCATCAAGTACCAAAGTAAAAAAGCGACAAAAAATAATGCAGGGATATCTCCCAACATATTGGCGTGTTCAGTTTCATCGACGATGGCTTGCGCGAGCATAATTCCCGCGTGAACAATGCTTGACCAAATGGTAAACCATATGAGAGTTGCATGTTCCATAGGATCTTTTGCAGCACGAATTAAGAATATGCCTAGTGTGATGTAGATACCCATAATCATCTGTTCATATTCTGGTTGTGCCGGCGTCCAACTCCACCCATCAGGCCAAACCACCATCATCATTGCTGGTACGCCTACAATAAAAATCACACCAATTGCATTAAGCGCGATACTCAAACATTTCATTTTTTTATTTATTTCCATGATGTTTCCCAATAGTGATTTTGCACACTGCTAACGACCCGCAACAGCGGTCAGAAAGCGCGCAGCGGTTTTCTGATCCGACTGCATGCGTTTGTTAGGCGGCGCTCTCACATCAATGATGAATAGCAGCGCCCCAATAGTTGAAACTGGCCGGTTTCCATCCTGGAATATACATAGCATCGATACTACGAATGTTAAAACCAGCTTGTTGAATTAATTCGGGAATTGGCCGATTTAGATTGCAACCGCCTCCTAATCTTGTCCAAATGGGATTCAAACGATTTTGCCATCGTTGCACGCTCTCATCGGTCGCCAGACCATGCTCGCAAAACAGGAGGGTGCCATCAGACTTGAGTACGCGTCGCGCCTCTCTTAGCGCAGAAATTACGTCTGGAATTGTACAAAGAGTGTAGGTAATTAAAACTGTATCGGCACTCCCGCGATCCAGCGGAATATCCTCAGCTGACGCCTTGATGAACTCGACATCGAAGTCTAGTTTGCCGAGTTTGTCATGCGCTAAAGCCCACGTCTCTCGAGAGGGATCTAGACCCCACAGATGTTTGACCTTACCCGGAGTGTAGAAAGGTAAGTTTAATCCTGACCCGACCCCTATCTCTAACACCCGCCCCTCAGCCAAAGGCACTACCTTCTCACGTTGCTTCATCATAGGCTTCAAGCCGCACGTGAAATTTACGACCCGGGGAAGTAAATACGTTTCGTAAATATTCATCGTAAATGTTTCATTCTGTAGAAAGCAACCTAACTACAATTCGACACAGAAAATGGTTGATGAAATATGAAAATTGCTGTGTAAATATCTACCGTATCCTGAATTTCCAATCAAGTCAATGGATTACCCGACTGCGCCGCCGGTTCGCAGGAACAAAAAAACCCAAAAGCTTCTCGACCAACTCCGTAATGCGATTCGGGCGCGTCATTACAGCATCCGTACCGAGAAATGCTACGCCGACTGGGTTCGACGGTTCATACTTTTTCACAACAAATGTCACCCCAGGGATATGGGCGCGCCCGAGGTCGAGGCGTTTCTGACGCATCTGGCGGTGGGCCGCAGCGCGGCTGCCTCGACCCCGAATCAGGCCCTGGCGGCGATTATCTCTCTACAACCATGTCCTTGAAGTCAAGCTGCCGTGGCTGGCGGACGTGACCCGCGCGAAGCAACCGGAGCGATGGCCGGTAGTGCTGACGCGCGATGAAATCAATCGCATTCTGAACCGAATGACCGGGGTTGCTTCGCTGGTCGCGCGCCTGCTCTAACGCCGTAAACATGGCGCTGCAGTCATGATCTGCGCCAAATTGATTTGCATCAAACACGGTTCATGTCATAACTTGCTAAACTAACCGGCAGTTTCGAATTTCAATCAGGTGTAGAACCGCTATGAGTACAGTAGCCAGTTACAACGACCGCGTGGTGCGTCAATTCACCGTCATGACCATGGTCTGGGGCATCATCGGCATGCTGGTTGGCGTGGTGATTGCCGCACAGCTGGCCTTTCCGTTGCTGAACTTTGACATTCCGTGGCTGACCTATTCGCGCCTGCGCCCGCTGCACACCAGCGCGGTGATCTTTGCCTTTGGTGGCTGCGGTTTGTTTGCCACCTCGTATTACGTGGTGCAGCGTACTTGCCATGTGACGTTGTTTGCGCCCAAGCTGGCGGCATTCACCTTCTGGGGCTGGCAGGCCATGGTGGTGGCGGTGGCGATCACCTACCCGTTGGGCATTACCCAGGCCAGAGAATACGCCGAACCGGAATGGCCGATTGATATTCTGATCACGCTGGTCTGGGTGTCTTATGCGGTGGTATTTTTCGGCACCATCGCCAAGCGTAAAATCAAGCATATCTACGTGGCCAACTGGTTTTTTGGCGCGTACATACTGACCATCGCAGTACTGCACATCATCAATAACCTGGCCATTCCGGTCAGCCTGTGGAAGAGCTACCCGGTGTATTCCGGGGCCGTCGATGCCATGGTGCAGTGGTGGTACGGCCACAACGCAGTGGGCTTTTTCCTCACTGCTGGTTTTCTCGGCATGATGTATTACTTTGTGCCCAAACAGGCTGAGCGGCCGATCTACTCGTATCGGTTGTCGGTGGTGCATTTCTGGTCTCTGATCGCCGTGTACATGTGGGCCGGGCCGCACCATCTGCACTATTCCGCCATTCCGGACTGGGCGCAATCGGTGGGCATGGTGTTTTCGCTGATCCTGCTGGCCCCCAGTTGGGGTGGAATGATCAACGGCATAATGACGCTGTCGGGCGCCTGGCACAAGCTGCGTACCGATCCAGTTTTGCGCTTCATGATTGTGTCGTTGTCGTTTTACGGCATGTCCACGTTTGAAGGCCCGATGATGTCGATCAAGACGGTCAACTCACTGTCGCACTTCACCGACTGGACCATAGGCCATGTGCATTCCGGTGCGTTGGGCTGGGTGGCACTGATCACCATGGCCAGTGTGTATCACCTGTTCCCCAAGTTGTTCGGGGCCAAACAGTTGTATTCGCTGCGACTGGTGGAGTGGCATTTCTGGATTGCCACCATCGGCATCGTGCTGTACATCGCCGCGATGTGGATCGCCGGTGTCATGCAGGGATTGATGTGGCGGGCGGTGAATGCGGATGGCACCTTGACCTATACTTTTATTGAGTCCTTGAATGCCACTTACCCGTTCTACTATGTGCGCCTGCTTGGTGGGCTGATGTTTTTGACCGGCACGCTGATCATGAGCTGGAACCTGTACCAGACCTGGCGTCAGTCTACCGGCATCGTACCGGCACCGGTGTTGGCGCCGCAGGCGGCCTGAAGCAAACGAATCCAGCGAATTCATCCAAGCACATTGACAGGAGAACAACATGGCATTCGGTCATGAAAAAATTGAAAAGAATGTCGGCCTGCTGGCGATATTGATTGTCGTGGCGATCAGTTTCGGCGGGCTGGTGGAAATCGTGCCGATGATGTATCAGGCCAGTGTGGTGGAGCCGGCGCCAGGTGTGGTGCCGTATCCGCCGAAGGAACTGGCCGGGCGTGACATCTACATTCGTGAAGGCTGTTATAACTGCCATTCCCAGCAGGTGCGACCGTTTCGCTGGGAAACCGAGCGCTACGGTGATTATTCGGTCGCCGGCGAGTATGTCTACGACCGTCCGTTCCAGTGGGGTTCCAAGCGTACCGGACCGGACCTGGCCCGCGTCGGCGGACGCTACAGCGACATGTGGCATGAAGTGCATCTGCGCAATCCACGCGACGTGGTACCGGAGTCAAACATGCCCGGCTATCCATGGCTGGCCGATGGCCTGATCAATGCTGAAGTGATGCAGCAGCGTATGCGTGCCCTGCGCAGACTCGGACATCCGTACAGTGATGAGCAAATCGAAGCGGCCACCGGCGCGCTGGAAAATGTCACCGAACTGCAGGCCTTGATCGCCTATCTGCAGTGGCTGGGTACGCGTCAACCGGTCGACGATAAGACTGTGGCAGCCGCTGGAGGCCAATAAATGTTTGGCATCGATTGGGGTATCACCGGCGGTATCATGACAGTTCTGGCCCTGGTGTTGTTCATAGCTGTGGCCATTTGGGCCTGGAGTCCGGCGCGCAAACAACGCTTTGACGAAGCCGCGCAGATTCCATTGCAAGATGATGTCGAAGCACAGCGTGATCAGCACGTACACGAGTGCAGCGACAGCAATGACCAGGAGCAGAAATCATGAGTATGGGTTGGCAGGTATACGTTTTGGTGTTGGTGATTTTCGGCATCGTCTCGAACTGGGTGCTGTTGCGCTGGACCTCGCGTTACGAGATCACGCACAAGCAAGGGCAGGGCGATACCACCGGCCATGCCTGGGACGGGGATTTGACCGAATACAATAATCCGCTGCCGCACTGGTGGCTGCGACTGTTTCAGATCACCATCATCTTCGCCATTGCGTATCTGATCCTGTATCCAGGCTCCGGCGTCTACGATGGCGTGCTGGGCTGGAGTCAGGAGCAGCAGTACGCTGAGGAGATGGCCGAGGCGGAGCAGCAATACGCGCCGATTTTTGCTGCTTATGCCGAACAGGCACCGCAGCAACTGATGAACAACAGCGACGCCATGACGGCCGGTTTCAATCTGTTCGGCAACAACTGCGCGCAATGCCATGGTAGCGGTGGTCGTGGCGCCATTGGCTTTCCCAACCTCACCGACGCTGACTGGCAGTGGGGTGGCAGCCATGAGCAGATCCTGACCACAATCATGCACGGCCGCAACGGCGTCATGCCGGGCTGGGCGGCAGTGCTGGGCGGTGACGCGGGTGTCACCAACGTGGCCAACTACGTGCGCAGCCTGTCCGGTCTAAGCCACGATGCCGAAGCGGCCGCAGCAGGACAACAGCCGTTTGGCATGTTCTGCGTGGCCTGTCATGGTCCGGAAGCCAAAGGCAACCCGATGCTGGGCGCGCCCAATCTGAGCGACGATATCTGGTTGTATCGTGCTACGCTGGAGAGCATCAAAGACACCATTGCCAATGGCCGTAACAACCAGATGCCGGCCTTTGTCGACACACTGGGGGCCGACAAGGTCAAGCTTTTGGCCGCATACGTGCAGTCGCTGTCACGCGCAGCGCAAAACCAGACTGCAGAAGTGACTGCTGCTGCAGCCAACCCGGCTGCCTCGACGCAGCAATGAACACGCCGTCGACAGATCTGCAACCGCGTTCAATGACGCGACGACTGACGGCTATTTTATGGCCGTCGTTTCTGTGCGCCGGGGTGGCCACCATGGTGCTGTTTGCTGTCGTTGATCCAGTGGAATTGCATGCGATCAGTTTTCCTGACTGGCATCTGAGCAGGATGGCGGGTTACAGCATCGGTTTTTTCATGTTTTGGGCTGTGACCGCAGCATCCAGTTACGCTACCTGGTTGTTGCTGCGCCGTCGCGCGCTTATCAATCGCAAGCAAACCTGAGCCGGTTTTTGCATCATGAGTGATTCCAGGCCGGGCAGAGACGCAGGGACAACATCCCAGCTCAGCAGTGCAAACAGCGATAGCATCGTTATCGATCTGTACCAGAAGCACGAGAAAATTTACGCACGCGAGGTCAAAAGCGGCTATCAGCGCTGGCGCAAGCTGTCGGTGTGGGTATTGCTGGGGCTGTACTACGTGTTGCCCTGGTTGCAGATCAATGGTCAGCAACTGGTTTTGTTCGATCTGCCGGCTCGCCGTTTTTATGTGTTTGGGCTGACCTTCTGGCCGCAGGATTTCATTCTGCTCACCGGCTTGCTGGTGCTGGCCGCCCTGTCGCTGTTCTTTTTTACTGCACTGGCCGGTCGGCTGTGGTGCGGCTTTGCCTGTCCGCAGACGGTGTGGACCGAAGTGTTCATGTGGCTGGAAGAGTTCGCCGAAGGCACCGCGCACAAGCGCCGCAAGCTGGATCAGCGGCCCTGGGATGCAGAAAAAATCCGTCGCAAGGTGCTGAAACATTCGCTCTGGCTGGTGTTTGCGCTGTGGACCGGATTTACCTTTGTCGGCTTCTTCACTCCGATCAATGAGCTGGGCCAGCACCTGCTCAGCCTGCAACTGGGTGGCTGGGAGACCTTCTGGATACTGTTTTACTCGCTGGCGACCTGGGGCAACGCCGGTTTTCTGCGTGAACAGGTGTGCAAGTACATGTGTCCGTATGCGCGTTTCCAGAGCGCCATGTTTGACACCGACACGCTGATTGTCAGCTACGATCCGTCACGCGGCGAACCGCGCGGATCACGCTCGCGTGAGTTGAGCCATGCGCAGGCGCAAGAGCAAGGCAAAGGCGACTGCATTGATTGTACTTTGTGCGTGCAGGTGTGTCCCACCGGCATTGATATTCGCGACGGTCTGCAATACGAATGCATCACCTGCGCGGCCTGCATTGATGTCTGCGACCAGGTCATGGAGCGGATGAATTATCCACTCGGACTGATCCGTTTCACCACCCAAAATGCGGTGGACAAGAAACCGAGCCGGGTACTTCGGCCGCGCATTTTTCTGTACGGTGCCTTGCTGACACTGGTGGCGGCGTTGTGGGTCTACGGTGTCGCCAGTCGACCGCCGATATTGCTGGATGTGATACGTGATCGCAACGCACTGTACCGGGAGGTTGCCGATGGCAGCATCGAAAACAGCTACACCTTGCGCATCAGCAACCGTACCGATGTCAGCCGTGAGTTTCAGATCAGTGTTTCCGGGCTCGATCAGCTTGCTATCACCAGACCACAGCAGATTGCTCTGCAGCCGGGTGAAGTGGGTTCGCTGCCAATTACCTTGCGGGCTGCCAACATCCAGCGTGGCGGACGCCAGGATATCGAGATCACGGTGCAGGCGGCCGACGATGCCAGCATCAGTGTCAGTTCTGAAAGCCGTTTCTTTGTGCCACTCAGATAGAGTTGTCAGGCCCTGATTGCATGGAGAATACACCTAATCCACAACAGCACTGGTATCGATCTGGCTATGTCTGGCTGGTCCTGACACCATTGCTGGTCACTGTGCTCGGCTTTTTCTATACCATGCATTTGTTGTTCGCCTCCGGCAACATCGATCAGCTGCCTGGTCTTGGCAGCAAGCTGGGCAAGATTCATACCGATCAGATCAGTGCTGACATCACCGCCAGACTGCACCGCGATAGCGCTACCATTGCAGGCGCCGTATACCATGCACAACTATGGTTGACGCTGCCGAGCACGGTAGTCACAGCCAAGGGCGATCCGGTGCGTCCCGGAGACACGCTGGAGCTGCAGGTCCTGCATCCTACTTTGAGCAATCGGGATCGCCAGCTGCAGTTGGAGCGCTCGCAGCATGAGTATAGTGTGCAGCTTGATGCACCGTTGCCGCAGCGTGGTACGTTGTGGCTGCGTGATCCCGCCAGCGACTGGCAACAGGTGCTGCCGTATCAACTGGTGGATGATCAGATCAGGCTGGATCGCGGCCACGCTGATTAATGAACGCCGAGCGCTGTTTTCATTGCGGCGAGGCGATCCCGCCCGGATTTGATCTGCGCGTAGACATCCGCGGCCAGCAGCAATCAATGTGCTGTCATGGCTGTGCTGCCGTTACGGCCTGGATTGCCGGTCAGCAACTGGAGCAATTCTATCGGCAGCGCGAGGCCAACGCGCCCCGTCCCAATGTCCGTTCTGCACAATGGTGGCAATCGTTCAACCGGCCCGCGATCCAGGATCAGTGCACTGAAACCCTGCCTAATGGCCATCGGCGCATGCCGGTGGTGGTCAGCAACATGCGTTGTGCAGCCTGCGCATGGCTGCTGGAAACCGCGTTGACCAGGCTGTCTGGCGTCAGCTCGATATTCATCAATTTCGCCACCGGCCGCGGTGAGCTGGAATGGGATCCGCAGCAGGTAGCACTGGCTGACCTGTTGCAGCGAGCCGATGAAATCGGCTATCCGGTTGCGCCGGCCGCACTGGCCTTGCACACTCAGCAACGCAGCGAAAGCCAGGCCGCCAATCGGCGCTTGATTGTGGCCTCGATCGGCATGATGCAGGTGATGATGTATGCCGTCGGTCTGTACATCGGTGCGGTGCAGGACATGCCGTTGGAGACGCGTGATTTCTTGCGCTGGATCGCATTGCTGGTTGCCACGCCGGTGGTGTTCTACAGCGGTTGGCCATTCTTTGCCGCTGCATTCATTCAACTGCGACTGCGACGACCGGGCATGGATGTGCCGGTGGCGCTGGCACTGGCGATTGCCTGGAGCGCCAGTTGTATTCACACTTTTACCGGCAGTGGCGAGGTGTACCTCGATTCGGCGGTGATGTTTGTGTTCTTTCTTGGCCTGTCCCGGTATCTCGAGCAGCGCGCCCGTGCCCAGGCTACTGCCATGAGTGCGGTGAATACCTCGATTCTGCCATTGCTGGCAACGCGACTGGATGCCAACGGTGTGGCCCAGCTGCTAGGTGTGCATGAACTGCAGCCCGGTGCGACGTTGCTGGTCAGTGCTGGCGACACAATTCCCGCCGATGGCACAGTGCTGGCAGATGAGCAGGGTCAGGTGCGGGTTGATGAGAGCATGCTCAGTGGCGAATCGGTGCCGCTGACCAAGACCCATGGGCAGACGGTGCTGGCCGGTAGCGTGGTCACCGACGGTCCGTTGCGTATGCAGGTTACAGCAGTGGGACGAGATACCGTGCTGGCATCGATTGAGCGCGAACTGGAGCATGCTGCCGTGCGCCAGGGCGAGCGTTTTGTCTGGCTGCAGCAAGCCGCGGTCTGGTTTATCGTCGCTGTGCTGACGTTGGCGACCATCACTCTGGTTTTCTGGCAACAGCAGGCCGGCTGGGAAACCGCCATCAGCAATACGCTGGCGGTGCTGGTAATCACCTGTCCCTGTGCCTTGTCGCTGGCAGCGCCCACGGTGATCGCTGCGGCGCGGGCCCGATTGCTGGAAGAGGGCATTCTGTTGCTGGACAACGATGCGCTGATGAATCTGCCGCAGTGTCGGCATCTGGTGGTGGACAAGACTGGCACCTTGACCAGCGGCAGCTTCAGCGTGCAGCAAGTGCTGCTCGCGCCCGGAGTGCAGCAGGCAGATGTGCTGTCAATCTGTGCCGCGCTGGAACGGCATTCGCGGCATCCATTGGCCAGCGCGTTTGTGGCGCAGCAGGTCAGCACACCGGCAACGCAAGTGACCGAATACCCCGGTGCAGGTCTAGCAGGAACGGTGGGCGATCAGCACTACTGGCTGGGCAGCGCGGCGTTGATTCGGCAACAACTTGCTGGTGTCAGTACAGCAGATTTCTCCCGCTTGCATACCAGCGCTGCGGCGGCGCAGCGCAATCCAGCGCAAGCGCACAAAGCATTGTGGCTGGCCGATGGGCAGCGTCTGCTGGCACGGATTGAGGTGGCCGACGACATCAAGCCGGATGCGACAGCGGTGTTGCAGCAACTCGGTCTGCCGGTGACCATGCTCAGCGGTGATCAAACCGCCGCCGTGCAGCACACGGCGCAGACGCTGGGCATTGTCGATGCTCGTGCGCAATTGTTGCCGCAGCAAAAACTGGCGGCCTTGCAGCAGTTGCAGCAGGGCCAGCGCAAGGTCATGGCGGTGGGCGACGGCATCAACGATGCACCATTGCTAGCCGCCGCCGATGTGGGTATCGCGATTGGTGCGGCCAGCTCGCTGGCGCGCAGCAAGGCGACCGTGGTGGTGTTGCATGAACAACTCAGCGCCCTGCTCAAGCTGGGTGACATTGCTCGTCAGGCGAATACACTGTTGCGGCAAAATCTGGGTTGGGCTATCGCCTACAATCTGCTGGCGGTACCGTTTGCCATGGCTGGCCAGATTCCGCCGTGGGCTGCGGCCATCGGCATGTCGCTGAGTTCACTGTTGGTGGTGCTGAACAGTTTGCGCCTGCGTCGCATGCGTGTGCCCGAGTATCAGCATAATGGGGTGCCCGGACAGCATGGGTTCAGTGCAACAAAGCGCGAGCAACTGGCGACGAGTCAAAGCTGATGCGGATCCTGCTGATTCTGATTCCATTGTCGCTGCTGCTGCTGGGCATTGCTGTGTGGGCATTTTTCTGGGCCGTGCGTTCTGGTCAGTTTGAGGATCTGGATTCACCGGCCTGGCGCGTGCTGCTGGACGATGACGCAAAGCCACCGCCGCAAACAGACAGCAGTACACAGCAACTGGCACAGCATGGCAACAGCAGTGAGGATGGTGATGATTGAACTTGCCGCCATGCTGGCGGCAGCGCTGGGCGCTGGTCTGGCCGGTTCCGGACACTGCTTCGGCATGTGCGGCGGCATTGCTGTGCTGGCCGGTCAACGTGGCCGCAGCAGAGATGTGGTGCTGATCAACCTGGGTCGACTGTGCGGCTATGCACTGATCGGTGCATTCGGTGCCTGGCTGGTCGGCAGCGGCATGGCCATCACCGGCCTGTCCAGGTTTGCCGGTAGCAGTCGGTTGGTGGTCGGCGGACTGTTGTTACTGATGGCGATCAGTATGCTCGGTGGCGGACGCTGGATGCAGGGTCTCAACCGTCACGCTGGAGTATTGTGGCAGCGCTTGCAGCCGTTGACGGCCAGACTGCTGCCGGTGCAATCAGCCTGGCAGGCGCTGTCGTTCGGCGTGCTGTGGGGCTGGCTGCCATGCGGCCTGGTGTATGCCATGGCGCCAGCGGCCTGGGCCAGCGGCAATGTGGGCACGGGCGCGCTGGTCATGGCTGCATTTGGATTGGGCACCTTGCCATCGATGAGCGCCATGGGTCTGGCCTCGGGACGCATCCGCGTGTGGCTGAAATCGCCGCGTGTAAAATTGTATTCAGGCTTGCTGGTGCTGCTGTCGGCACTGTGGTTATTGTACGGCCCGATCATGCACTGGTTACTGCCTGCCGCCGGGCATGCGTCCATGCAGCATGGGTCCATGTGATGCTGAACGTGCAAGAGCCTGCCCTGCAGTCGATCCCGTAGAAATATCCTGGCCTCACGATTATTCGCTTGCAAGCAAGCTGCTACAAAAAAGCTATTCTGCTCTGCTGCAGACGCAGCTTAGGCTTGATCAGCAACCAGCTCCAGCTCGCGCAACATGGAATCTTCGCGTTACCAACTTCCGGTATTGGGCATGGATTTCCAGGGTTCGTGCTCGGGCAGTGCGTCACCTTGTTGCAGTAGTTCGATGGAGATGCCGTCGGGTGAACGCACAAAGGCCATGTGGCCGTCGCGGGGTGGCCGGTTGATGATGATACCGGCATCCATCAGCTTTTGGCATAAGGCGTAGATGTCAGCGACAGCGAACGCCAGGTGACCGAAGTTGCCGCCACCTGTGTAATTTTCAGGGTCTCAGTGGTACTTCAACGTGGTAATTGCGAGTTCAGCGTTCCTGTGGTGTTGTGCTGTTAGACGCCGTGCGCAGGCAATGGCTAACCCCCTTGGCAAGCACGGCAACACCGCAGCACAGCGCCACAGGAGCGCCCGAAGGGTTGGCCTGTCAACGTCCATGGCGGTGTTGCGGCCCTTGTGAAGGGAGACGACCATTCACTGCGGGCCGCGCCTTGTCCTGAACGTTGACAGACCAACGGAATCCGTAATTATCACGTTGAAGTGCCACTAATTCCAGGTCAGCTCGATCAATGGTGCCTGCTCTTCGTGGGCACGCTGTTCATCCGCGGGTGCGGCCAGATACACCAGTGTGAAGCGACCGGCTTCGACATCGACCCGGTTGACCTCGATAAGTCCAAGTAGCTGGCAGTAAAAATTCATCGATTCATCAAGATCGCGTACGCGAACCATACTGTGCAGGAATTTCATAGCTTCTCCTTGGCTGTCATGTCAGCATTTGTGGTGGCACTGGTAGTGGTTTACCGGCACGATCAGCGGGGCAATAAAACGGCGGCTGGCCTTGCTGGCCATGGTAATAATATTGCTGACCGGCAACCCGAAACACCAGTTGGTAACCCGGCACTTGTGCCTGGGTGTAGAGCATGTCTGGTTGCGGGCAACCCATGGCGCCATTTGGCCAGGTGACATCTGCGGCCTGCACGGTGACGATGTTGCTGTCGCTGAGCTGTAGTTGTTGGGCCAGATCTTCACGGGCCTGCTTATGCCAGTGTTGCAGGTGCTGCGGAAGCTTGTAACTGTCATCGGGCATGGCTGATTCTCCGTTGTTGTGATTGTCGCTGGCCTGTTTTTTTGCCACCGTTGGTCTGGCTGCAGTCGTGCTGCTCCCATGCGGCGGGCTGCAGGCAATCATGAGCAAGCCTGCCAGCAAGATCATGTATGTATTCAAAGTCATCGGTGTATGCCTCAAGTGCCTTGTTTGATCAGGCCGCGAGCAGCAAAGTCAGCCAGTGCTTCGCGCAATGCCTGTTTGATTGGCACTGGCTGCAGTCCCAGTTGTTCACGCGCCTTGTGGTTGTCAAAAAACATCGGCCGCCGCGCCAGGCGCACACCGGTCAGCGGCGCCATCGGCGGCTTGTGCGTGATGTGATCGGCGACGAACTCCGACGCGGCAGCAAAGCCATAGGCCAGCAACCACGGCACCCGCATCCTGGGCATCGGCTTGCCGGTGAGTTCGGTCAGCATTTGCAGCAGCTCGCTGAGATACAGGTTTTCGCCGGCCAGCATGTAGCGTTCGCCGCTGCGACCATGGGCGGCCGCCAGAATGTGGCCGCGTGCCACATCGCGCACGTGAATCAGATTGAATGCCGAGTTCAGGTAGGCACCATAGTCACCGTTCAGATAACCCAGCAACATGCGGCTGGGTGGTGTCAGACGCTCATCGCCGGGGCCAATCGGCAGAGTCGGATTGACAATCACCACCGGCAATCCCTGCGCGGCAGCCTGGCGTACTGCCTGCTCGGCGAGGTACTTGGAGCGACAATACGGACCGGGCATATCCTTGATACTGACGCTGGTGGTTTCGTTGGCGCTGCCGCGCCGATGACGGGTGCCGACGACAATCGACTCGGTGGAGGTGTAGACCAGCTTTTGCACGCTGTTGCGGGCGGCGGCAGTCAGCACGTTTTGTGTGCCGATGGTATTGACCTCATGAAAACGGCGCTTGTCAGCCAGCCACAGATCGGGAATCGCGGCGACATGGAACACCTGTTCGCAGCCCTGCATGGCCTGCATTAACAGCTGCTCGTCGAGTATCGAGCCGGCCATAAAATCCACGTTCGCAGCCATGCTCTCAGGCGGTTCGCGCAGATCCAATACGCGCACGCGCCCGGCGCCTTGCTGACCTAATTCATCAACCAGCATGCGACCGACAAAGCCGCAGCCGCCGGTGACTAAAATTGCTGCTGTCATGGGGCTTGCTTGCGTTTAGAATAAGCGGGTTGCATTGATCGATCATTATAGCAAGCAGCAACGGGTATCGTTTCCTGATCAATTGGTTTATCTAACGCATGAATTTCAATTCCCAGAGCAATTGTCATGCTTGACGTATTGCTGCACAAAATAGTGCCGTTTCACGCTGACAAGTTACTCGCCAAAGCCAGACGCAAGGCGGGTTCTGATGACTTCGGCGAGCCGGATCTGCAAGCGTCATTAACGGTTTTGCTGAGTGCATTCGAACAGCAGGCAAACCTGACCGCGATTGGCCGCGTGGTGGCATTCAATGACGTGCTGGCCTTGCTGGTCAACCGCCTGCGCCTGCAGGCTGACAGACAGCGCTGGCCGGACATCGACGCCGAAGCCATCGTCAAACCGATTTTCATTACCGGCTTGCCGCGTACCGGGACCACGCTGCTGCACGGATTGCTGGCGGCCGATCCGCGCTTGCGCGCACCGCTGACCTGGGAGGTGATGAGCCCGTCACCGCCACCAGCCACTGCCAGCAGCAAACAGTTGCAACGACGGCAACGGCGAGCGCGAACAAATCTGCGCTGGCTCGATCGACTGGCGCCAGGATTTCAGGCCATTCACGAGGTCGGTGCCGATTTGCCGCAGGAATGCATTGCCATCACCGCCCATACCATGCTGTCGTTGCGTTTTCTGGTCACCTATGGCCTGCCGGATTATGCCGAGCATCTTGCGGCGGCCGACATGCGCCCGGCCTATCGATGGCATCGAAATTTCCTGCAGCAATTGCAATTTGGCAATGCGGCGCTGCGCTGGGTATTGAAAGCGCCGGGGCATCTGGCTGATCTGGATGCATTATTGGCAGAATACCCGGACGCTGTGGTGATTCAGACGCATCGAGATCCGCTCAAGACCATCCCGTCATTGGCCAGTTTGCGACTGAACATGCGCAGTGCCTTTGCCCGTGACCAGGATCCAATTCAGATCGGCGCCGAGGTCAGTGATTACTGGAGCACAGCGCTGCAGCGTAGTCAGCAAGTGCGCAGTAGCTACCCTGCAGAGACTTTTATTGATGTCTGCTATGATGATCTGACCTCGTCACCAGCGGCCACGCTGACCCGTGTCTACTGTCAGCTGGGTCTGGATGTGCAAGTGGCCGATGTCGATCGGTGGCAGGCCTACCTGCAGCACAACCCACAGGGCAAGCACGGTGTACACAGTTATCGGTCAGAGGATTTCGGTTTGAGCGCTAGCGGTCTGGCTGAGCAATTTCGTGATTATCGCCAGGCGCATGGCTGGACATGATTCAATCTTCGACCTGGATGCAGCAGCAATGAATGAGCAGCAACGACAACAACGCATCGATCTGGCAGCCTGTTACCGGCTGATCGATTTGTATGGCATGTCCGATGGCATCGGCACGCATATTTCCGCACGCGTACCGGACGTAGATCAGGCTGATCCGCAGGATCAATTTTTGATCAACCCGTATGGCTGGCTGTTCGATGAAATCACCGCCAGCTCATTGGTGCTGGTCGATGCCTCCGGCTATGCGCTGGAGGGTGAGCACCCGGTCAACCCGGCCGGCTTCAACCTGCACAGCTGCATTCACCTGGCGCGCGCGGACGTCATGTGCGTACTGCACACGCATTCCGAAGCCGGTATGGCGGTGGCGGCCATGCGCGATGGCGTATTGCCACTGAGCCAGCACGGTATGCAATTTCATGATCGTATTGGCTATCATGACTATGAGGGGCTGGTCACGCACCCGGATGAACAGCAGCGGTTTGTAGCCGATCTGGGCGAGCACCAGGCACTGCTGCTGCGCCATCATGGCCTGTTGACCGTTGGCAGCTCGGTGGCAGAAGCCTTCTACCTGATGTGGCGTCTGGAGAAAGCCTGCCGCACGCAGCTGCAGGTGCTGGCCTGCGGTGCTGAACTGGCACTGCCGGATGCCGAAGTCGCACGCAAGACTTCGGAGGTCTACGCCCGTTCCAGCGACATGATCAGCGAATTCGCCTGGCCGGGTTTTTTGCGCCGACTGGATCGATGTAACCCAGGCTATACCAATTAACCGCAACAGGAATTGTTGATATGACAGCTGCATTGATTGAACAGGTTGCCGCCAAGCTGCGCCAGCGGGCCACCGATGCCAGACAGATCGGTGGTACCGTCCG
>JAJFKZ010000004.1 GCA_021772955.1 Gammaproteobacteria bacterium
TGGGTGAGCTGAATGACGTAGGCCAGATAGCGTGATTCCCCGGCAGCTGAGTCGTTGTGCGTGGTCAAAAACTGACCCGCAGTGTAGCGCGTGGCCTGCGCCGAACTTTTCATGATCGCCTGATCCTGTGCCAACTCGCGCATGAAATTCAACCAGGGGGGCTGGTTCAACGCTTCGGTCAGCTTGTGCAGCACGAACAGGTCGGGATTGCGTCGCTGTTGATATGCACTGATCATCATATAGGTGTGATACAAAAACGAAAACTCGCCCTGACGTGCACGCGCAATCGCCTGTTGCTGGCAAGCATTGATTTGCTCAGCTGACATTTGCGCCAGGTCCTCGGCCCAGATTTTGCAGCTTTCGCCTTGCGCATCCACATAGGCCAGCGACCAGGGCATGTGCTGACTCAAGGTCTGGCGCAGCAGGTCGGCGATGTCCGCGCGCAGTGCGTGGCGAATGATCAGCCAACCACGCTCGCGCAGTGTTTCGCGGCAGGCGTGCAGATCCAGGTCAGGATTCAGTATGCCCTGCTGGAATGCCGCACCCACGGCATCCAGACTCAACATGGTTGACGAAACCACTGCGGTGTGATCGCTATCGATTGCATAGTGGGTTAATATAACCGGTTGCCTCTTGCATGAGCAAACAAACCATGAAATTGATCAGCGTACGCGGTGCGCGCACCCACAATCTGGCCAATATCGATTTGGACATCCCGCGCGATCAACTGATCGTGTTTACTGGCCTGTCCGGCTCGGGCAAGTCCTCGTTGGCGTTTGATACTCTGTATGCCGAAGGCCAGCGGCGCTACGTGGAGTCGCTGTCGGCCTATGCGCGGCAATTTCTGTCGATGATGGAAAAACCGGACGTGGATCACATCGAAGGCTTGTCGCCAGCGGTGTCCATCGAGCAGAAGTCGACGTCGCACAACCCCCGCTCAACGGTGGGTACGATCACGGAAGTTTACGATTATTTGCGGCTGTTGTTTGCGCGCGTTGGCACACCGTATTGTCCGGAGCACCAGCAAGCACTCGCTGCGCAAACCGTCAGCCAGATGGTCGATCACATTATGGCGTTGCCAGAAGGCAGCAAGCTGATGCTGCTGGCGCCGGTCATCCGCAACCGCAAGGGCGAGCACCAGCAGTTGCTGGATCATCTGCGCAGTCAGGGATTCGTGCGCGCCCGGATCGATGGCGAGGTTGTGGATCTGGATGCCGCACCACAACTGAGCCTGCGGCAGAAACACAGCATCGAAGTGATTGTGGATCGGTTCAAGGTCAAGCCGGGACTGGAACAGCGCCTGGCCGAATCCCTGGAAACCGCACTCAACCTGGCCTCCGGCGTGGCCCTTGTCGCGCCCATGCAGGACGAGCAGGCGCTGGATCGCGAGATCGCGTTCTCGGCCAACTATGCCTGCCCGGTGTGCGATTACAGTTTGTCCGAACTGGAACCAAGGATGTTCTCGTTCAACAACCCCAATGGCGCCTGCCCGGAATGCGACGGCCTCGGGGTAAGCCAGTTCTTTGACCCGCAACGCGTGGTCAGCAAGCCGGAATTGAGCCTGGCTGGCGGCGCCATCCGCGGCTGGGATCGCCGCAATGCCTATTACTTCCAGATGCTGCAAGCGCTGGCCGCACATTTCCAGTTTGATGTGGAAACACCGTTCCAAAAATTGTCGCAGCGCATTCAGGACATCATTCTCAACGGCAGCGGCAAGGATAAAATCAAGTTTACCTACATCACAGATGGTCGTCGCCACCAGCGCGTGCACAGCTTTCCCGGCATCATTCCCAACCTGCAGCGGCGCTATCGCGAGACCGAATCACGCATGGTGCGCGAGGAGTTGGCACGCTACATCAATTCGCGCCCATGTCTTGCCTGTCAAGGGCAACGACTGAATCGTCCCGCCCGACACGTCCAGATTGAAGCGCACAATCTGCCCACCGTGACCAGTTGGTCGATCATCGACAGTCTGGCGTTTTTCAGTGAGCTGAAGCTGGCTGGCTGGCGTCAGGACATCGCCACACGCATTGTGCGCGAGGTTACAGAACGGTTGCAGTTTCTGGTCAATGTGGGTCTCGACTATCTGACCCTGGATCGACAAGCGGAAACCCTGTCTGGCGGCGAAGCCCAGCGCATCCGTCTGGCCAGCCAGATCGGTGCCGGTCTGGTGGGGGTGATGTACGTGCTGGATGAACCCTCCATCGGCCTGCACCAGCGCGACAACGAACGCCTGCTGCAGACCTTGTTTCGATTGCGCGATCTGGGTAACACGGTGATTGTGGTTGAACACGATGAGGAAGCCATACGCCGCGCCGATCATGTGGTCGATATCGGCCCCGGCCCCGGCGTGCACGGTGGCGAGATCGTCTATTCCGGTCAACTGCAAGGGCTGCTGGATTGCCCGCGCTCTTTGACCGGCCAGTACCTGTCCGGGGTGCAATCAATTGCCGTACCAGACAAGCGCCACCAGGCCAGGAATGGTGCCATGTTGCGAATCGTCGGCGCCAGCGGCAACAATTTGCAGCATGTTACGGCTGAAATCCCGGTGGGCACGCTGACCTGCGTCACCGGCGTGTCCGGTTCAGGTAAATCCACGCTGATCAATGACACGCTGTACCCGGCCGCAGCGATGGCGCTGAACAATGCCAGCGCCACCCCAGCAGCGCACGAGCGCATTGACAACCTGCAGTTGTTCGACAAAGTGGTGGACATTGATCAAAGTCCGATCGGGCGCACACCGCGCTCCAATCCGGCCACCTACACCGGATTGTTCACGCCGATTCGGGAACTGTATGCGGGCACGCAGGAGTCACGCATGCGTGGCTACAAACCTGGCCGCTTCAGCTTCAACGTCAAAGGCGGGCGCTGCGAGGCGTGTCAGGGCGACGGCATGATTCGGGTGGAAATGCACTTTCTACCGGACATCTTCGTGTCCTGCGATGTCTGTCACGGCAAGCGCTACAACCGCGAAACCCTGTCGGTCACTTACAAGGGCAAGAACATCAACGAAGTGCTGGCCATGACGGTGGAAGATGCGCTGGTGTTTTTTGAACCGGTCCCGGTCATTGCCCGCAAGCTGCAGACGCTGCTGGATGTGGGGCTGAGTTATATCACGCTGGGCCAAAGTGCCATCACCTTGTCCGGCGGCGAAGCACAACGCATCAAGCTGGCCAAGGAGCTGTCCAAACGCGACACTGGCAATACGCTGTACATACTCGATGAACCTACCACCGGTCTGCATTTTCATGATATTGCACAGCTTTTGAAGGTGCTGCAGCGATTGCGTGATCACGGCAACACCGTGGTCATCATCGAGCACAATCTGGACGTGATCAAAACCGCCGACTGGATCATTGATCTGGGCCCCGAAGGTGGTTCCGGTGGCGGCCAGGTCATCGCCACCGGCACGCCCGAA
>JAJFKZ010000031.1 GCA_021772955.1 Gammaproteobacteria bacterium
GCATTGGCGCCGGCAAACTCCTCACGCATGCGTTCTTCGGTGGGATCAATCACCACCGAGTCGGTCGCATCGCGGTGCTCGTCAAATGCCAGCCCCGCAACTTCAATAAACCCGTACAGGTCGCAATTGCCGACACTGTCGGCAAACAGTTCATAAACCTTGCCCTGATTCAAGAAAATGACCTTGTAGATTTGTTGCTTGTTCATGCGCTTCTAAGGTTGGGACGAAACAGTCGTAATAACAGGCCACAGAGCATACCAGCAAAAAATCCGGTCAGATGCACACGCCACACGATATTGCCGGACAATGGCCCCTGCAGACTGTAGATGACCTGCAGCACAAACCACGAGCCGATCACGAATAGGGACGGCAAGTGCGCGAACTTCATGTACAGCCCCAACGGCAGATACAGGCCCATGCGGTGCATCGGGAACAATACCAGATAGCAGCCGATCAGCCCTGATATACCGCCGCTGGAGCCGATCACAGGTTTGGTCAGATCCGGCAACAGCCAAATCAACAGAATATTTGCCAGTGCCCCGACCAGAAAAAACACCAGCGCCAGAGTCACGTGGCCGGTATAGCGCTCAACCGACAAGCCAAAAGCCCACAGGTAGGCAATATTGCCCAGCAGATGCAACCAGCTGGCATGCAATAGCAAGGCTGTAGCCGGGCTGAACATGATGACCAGCAGATTCCGCC
The DNA here is from genome assembly GCA_021772955.1 of Gammaproteobacteria bacterium. GTDB lineage: Bacteria > Pseudomonadota > Gammaproteobacteria > Xanthomonadales > Wenzhouxiangellaceae > JAHJQV01. The sequence goes on from JAJFKZ010000031.1 coordinate 703, forward strand.
AGTCACGACTCTGCCAGCCCTCTGCGCCCAGCAAGGGCTGAAACTCAATTGGCAGAAAACCCCATTTGCGGATCATCTGCATGCGCATCGGTTCGTCGATGATGGCCATGTAACTGGTGATGGCCAGTATCATCAACGACAGCAGCAATACCAGCCATGGCTGTACCGGCTGCACCTGTGGGCGTTCACGAAAAATGATGGTCATTGCTACAGATAGCTAGCGATAGACAAACAAATACTCTTGATACTGGAACACCAGCTCGTCACGTCGGATAGTCACCAGCTGCATGCCTTCGCCAACGTCGTCGCCTTCGTAAAACCGCTGCTGATTGATGACGGCAAAACGCTGTTCAGGATCATCATTGTAGACCCGAATGGATACATTGAAATCCACCAGTTCCTGGCGCACGCTGACCGGCAACTGGTAGTAACTGATCGGAGCCGGTGGTGCCGGCTTCCAGTCAGCGCCGGATTGTGCTGCGCTGGCCTGGCCATCGGCATCGGTATCCGCCCCACTCCCGCTGTCGCTTTGGGAGCCGCTTTGGGCCAGTTCGGCTGCATCGGTCGTTGGCCCAACAGCGGCCGCTTGTGGCTGACCCGACTCTGCCAATCTGCTTTCGGCAAGTCGCGCAAGCTCATCCATGGTCGCCGCTTGCTGGGGTTGACTATCCATCGCCGTGGGCAGGTCAGTGCTTAGCGCTCCGCGCTGTTGATCTGCAAGCACTGTTTGACCGGCAGCACGACGAGCGTCAGGTTGCGCAGCATTAGTTACCAGTGGCTGTGGCCGTGGCTGCGGCACGCGAAACGCCGGCGCTGCTTGCGCTTCGTCGTCAACAGCTGCCAGCTCAGCACTGTCGCCAGGCGCAACGGCAGCATTAACGTCCGTTGGCGCAGCATTGCTCTGCATACCGGCGTCGTCGTCTTGCAGCGGCACGCCAGTGCTCAGCAGCCACCAGCTTACGGCGCCGACCAGCAGCAAGCCCACCAGCAACAGCGGCAAACGATACCGGCCAGTATGGTGATCGTCAGCGCCCAGCAACGGCACATTGATATCCGGGGATTTACTCAGATTGCGCTGGCGTTCGGATTTTCGCAATGCGTCCAGTAGTAATGACATGGCTTATTTTCCTTGCTGTATTGCCGAGTTGTGCAATGCCAGCGATTCAGCGCACAGAAACAAGCGCGTTTCCTTGCCCAGAATTTGATCCACCTGTAGACCATTGCGCAACTGATAACGCCCAACCCAGTTGGCAAAGGCCTGATCATACTGCATGTTGATGACTCCAGTGAAGGACTGCAGGTGCAGGCCAGCAGCCTGCCGTTTCAGACCTGCAATATCGGCGTTGTTATCACCGATAGCCCAGGCGTCTGCGCGTCCGGGACAAACCACAGTCAATTGCTCATTGCGCCAATACGGGCTGATCGCCGCCATTTCCGTCCGTCTGTTCTGTGCTCCATTGTGCAACAAAGCATGGCCGTCAGTCAGGGATTCAACCAGCATTGGCGTGGTTGCACTGAGCTGATGGTCACTTTCAGCCGTGCGCGACAGCATGATCACCACCGGCAGCTGCAACTGCCGAATGCGACCCCAGCTGCCATAAATCGTGGTGCAAAAAAATGGCTGTGGGTCAGCCGCTGTGCCCGATCCCGTACGGGTATTTTCACTGGCAGCAGAGCTGGTATTGTCGGCGCAGGCCCGCTGTAACACGTCAGCATCGGTCTGCCAAAGCTCAGCCCAGCGGTGCCACAACTGTGTTGGTGCAACCGTCTCGATCAACGCTGGCAACGAGGGCAACTCAGCTGCGACTGGATCGACAACAGCGCCCGAAGCTGCCGTAGCCTGATCTGAACTGAGCGCGCCAGAATTGGAATTACCAGAACTGAAATTACCAGAACCGGCAATAGCAGGACCTGCATTGGGCGCTGCATCGGGGCCAATCGCAGTAGCAGCACCTCGCTCTTGCGCACCGGTCGGTTGGGTGACGATGGCCTGTTGTTGCGATGTGGTTTGCTGTTGTTGCCACCACCAGCCGGTCGTGACCAGCAGCAACAGCCCGACTGCAAGCACCGCCATGCGCTGCATGGGCCTGAATGACGACTTGGCAGCAAAACGCTGCTGACCGACTTCCCGGCCAGCCTGTTGCACGATCGCAGCGCTGATTTTCTCGGCATCGGCAGCATAAGCCCCCATCAAGGCGCGATCGGCATAAATATTGATCAGGCGCGGTATGCCACCAGACAGTTTGTACAATGCGCGATAACCAGCACGACTGAACAACGGCTGCTGGCGCCCGGCCACATTCAGTCTATGCCGTACATAGGCGGTGGTTTCTTCGGCATCCAGCGGCTGCAGGTGATAACGCGCTGTGATGCGTTGTGCCAATTGGCGCAATCCGGCGGTTGCCAGCAAGTCGCGTAGCTCGGGCTGCCCCAACAAAATGATCTGCAGCAGCTTGTCAGTGTGGGTTTCCAGATTGGTCAGCAGACGCACTTGCTCCAGCGCTTCGGGGCGCAGGTTCTGCGCCTCGTCAATGACCAGCACCACCCGTTCGCCACCAGCATGTGCCTGCAGTAAAAACTGATTCAGGGCATTCACCAGTTCCCGTGCGCTGAAATCCCGTTGATAATCGATGTCCAGCTCTTCGCACATGGCCTGCAACAGGTCCACCGGACTGAGCATCGGATTCAGGATCAAGGCAATGTGAGTGTCCTCGGGCACCTGTTCCAGCAGGCAGCGGCACAAGGTGGTCTTGCCGGTTCCGACTTCGCCGGTGAGCTGCACAAAGCCACCGCTGCCACCGCGGCCAATGCCATACAACAGATGTGCCAGCGCCTCCTCGTGGCGTCGACTCAGATACACGCAGCCGGGATCGGGCGTGATCGAAAACGGCGGCTGGCGCAGGCCGAAATAGTCCAGGTAAACAGTCATTCGGAATCGGACATCGCCAGCAGCGACGCATTACCTCCCACAGCTGAAGTATTGTTGGTCAGGGTTTTCTCGGCGCAAAAACGTGGTAGATAATAAGGACCGCCGGCCTTGGGTCCGGTTCCGGACAAGCCTTCACCACCAAATGGCTGCACCCCGACCACAGCCCCGGTCATGTTGCGGTTGATGTAGATGTTGCCGACCCGAACGCGGTCGATGATGTATTTGTGCACCGCGTCGATGCGGCTGTGGATACCCAGAGTCAAGCCAAAACCCGTCGCCACAATATCGTCCAGCACCTGATCCAGTTTTCCGGATGGGTAGCGGATCACGTGCAGGATCGGCCCAAACACCTCTTGCCCCAGCTGCTTGATCGAGTCGATCTCAAACACACAGGGGGTGAAGAAATAGCCGCCCGGCAGGGTCTCCGGCACCGGCACTTCGGCCACCAGGCGTCCGATCTGCTCCAGCTTGCGTCGATGCGTTAGCAGCATCTGCAGCGCATCCTTGTCAATCACCGGGCCAATGTCGGTGACCAGCATGGCCGGATTATCGACCACCAACTCCTGCATGGCACCGGCCAGCATGGTCAGCAAATGCTCAGCAATGTCGTCTTGCACATACAACACCCGCAATGCCGAGCAGCGCTGACCGGCACTCAAAAATGCCGAGCTGATGACATCACGCGTGACCTGCTCCGGCAAAGCCGAGCTGTCCACGATCATCGCATTCTGGCCACCGGTTTCAGCAATCACAATCGGAATGCCATGGTTGTGCTCTGCCAGCGAACGATGAATCAACTTGGCAGTGCCATTGGAGCCGGTGAACACGACGCCAGCCAGATCCGGCAGTGCAGTCATGCTGGCGCCGACACCAACACCGTCGCCCGGTAAAAACTGCAGCACATCGCGCGGCACACCGGCAGCATGCAGCAACCTGGTCATTTCGAAGGCGATCAGCGGTGTCTGCTCAGCAGGTTTCGCCAGCACACAGTTGCCGGTGACCAGCGCAGCGGCGATCTGGCCGGTGAAAATAGCCAGTGGAAAATTCCATGGGCTGATGCAAGCAAACACACCGCGACCATGCAAATACAGCTGATTGGTTTCACCGGTGGGACCGGGCATGGTTTTGGGTTCAGCCATCAAGGTGACCGCTTCATCGGCATAATACCTCAAAAAATCAACGGCTTCGCGCACTTCGGCCAACGCATCCCGGATGCTTTTGCCAGCTTCCAGCACTGCCAGTGCCATAAACCTGGCGTGATCCTGCTGCAGCCGATCAGCAGCCTGCCGCAACATAGCCGCACGCTCACTTACCGGCAGACCGGCCCATGCCGCAACGGCCTTGCGCGACGCCGCCATGGCTTGCTGCACATCAGTGGCGGTGGCCCAATTGACATAACCGATCACCCGTCCCGGCGCGCCAGGCTCGGTGACCGCCTGTTGCGGCCGCCCGGCTTCGGGCTCGAATGACAACAACGGCGTGGCCTGCAGCGGCAGTTCCCAGGCAGCTTGCATGGTCTGCTGCAATGCCGCCAGAGCTGGTTCGTGAAACAGCGGCAGACCGGCCGAATTGCGCCTGCCCTGGCCCTGCGCATAGCCATACAGATCAATCGGCAACGGGATCGCCGGATGGACGATGTGTTGCAAGCGATCAAACTCTGCCAGCGGATCGGCAATCACCTCTTCCACCGTCAGTTCCTCATCACTGATGCGGTTGACGAAAGAGGTATTGGCGCCGTTTTCCAGCAGTCGCCTGACCAGATAGGGCAGCAGATCCTTGTGCTCGCCCACCGGCGCGTAAACGCGACACTGGCCAAGCATTTGTGCATCCTCGCGCACACAATCGTACAGATCTTCGCCCATGCCGTGCAGGCGCTGATACTCATAACCATCGCGCTCACCCGCCAGTTCACGGATGGCCGCAATGGTGTTGGCATTGTGGGTGGCAAACTGCGGATAAAACAGCTCGGGCTGTTGCAACAGACGCTGAGCACAAGCCAGATAAGACAAATCGGTGTTCACCTTGCGCGTAAACACGGGGTAACCCGGCAAGCCATCTTGTTGCGCGATTTTGATTTCTGTATCCCAGTACGCGCCCTTGACCAGGCGCACTGGCAGCCGTCTGCCGGTTTCCTTCGCCACGGTCTCAAGGTAATTGATCACTTGCCAGCAACGCTTCTGATAGGCCTGAATGGCCAGACCCAGGCCCTGCCAACCTGCCAGTGACGGGGCACTGGCGACTTTGGCGAACACCTCCAGCGACAACACCAATCGATCGGCTTCTTCGGCGTCCATGGTCAGCGCAATATCATGGCTGGCAGCAGCCTCGGCCAGCTCCAGCAACCGCGCCGGCAACTCCTCCAGCACGCGTTCGCGCTGGGCGAACTCGTAGCGTGGATGCAGCGCCGAGAGCTTGACCGAGATGCTGTCAGCGGCATAAATATTGTCGGTGCTGCGGCGCTTGCCCATCGCGGCAATGGCGCTCAAATAGGATTGCTGATAGCGCTGCGCATCGGCAGCTGTGATGGCGGCCTCACCGAGCATGTCGAAAGAATGCCGGAAATTGCGATTGCTTTTGTTGCGGCTGCGCTCCAAAGCTGCATTGATGTTGCGACCCATGACAAACTGATGGCCCATGATGCGCATCGCCTGACGGATGGCCAGGCGCACCACCGGTTCGCCACTGCGATTGGCCAGACGCCCCAGCACATGGGTGAAATTTTTCTGCGTGGAGCGGCCCACACCAATCAGCCTACCCGTCAGCATTAGTCCCCAGGTTGAGGCATTGACAAAAATAGACGTGCTCTTGCCCAGGTGTTGCTCCCAGTCTGCATCAGCCAGCTTGTCGGCAATCAGCTTTTCGGCCGTGTCCGCATCGGGAATTCGCAACAGCGCTTCAGCCAGACACATCAACACGATGCCCTCCTCAGAGGACAGGTCATACTCGAGCATGAAAGCAGTCATTGAACTGCGCTCATCACTGTTGGCGCGTACCTTGCTCACCAGCTCCATAGCGCGCGTGTTGATGCGCTCACGCGCGGCGTCATCCAGTGCTATCTGGGCGCGCAAAAAACCGCAATGCTCTTCTTCACTGGCATAACAATCCTGCTGGATTCGCGCGATGGCGTCATCCACCTGCATGGCAGCGGTAAACAGCATCGAAGCTACGGGCTTGCTCATTGACTCTCCAGAGTGCGGGCTCAAACGGCGTGATATCGTCGCTATCCGAGCTGAAATGTTCAGCAGTTTGACAAACAGCATCGGCAATGCCTGTCAGCAGGTCAGATTGTACGCTGGCAGCATCGATTTTTCTTGATCGACACACAAAAACCCCATGCACGGACATGACTTCACCACCCGCAGTAGGGTAAAATGACGAGTTGGAGATGTGTCGGACTTGACCATTTGCCGCGAAGTTATTGAGCTGGTCAACCATTGCGCGCAGTAGTTGGCAGAACAGCGATGCAAAGACATCGTGGCCGATAGCGACACAATAGCGAGAACGCTGACGAGATGATTGGCTGCTGCTACAAACGACTCCCAAAGCAGCACGCTGCAAACGCGACTGCATGCCAACGGCGATGGATTGATCTGGACAGGTTTTTGCCTGAACCGGGTAAAGCCACACAGCTGATGCAGTTGCCGGGCAGGCTGGCAGAACGGCTAGCTGAACCGGACAGAGTCTGGCATTGCGGTTCATCAGCAGCGAGCATGAACACGCACAGCTCGTCAGTCGTACACTATGCTGATAGACCGCCGGGATGACAGACCGCCGGGATGACCAACTGTTGGTGTTTTGGGAGAACAAGTAGCAACAGCGAGTGGCGATGCACGAACTCGTCGATACAATGAGGATCAGCGGCAACGCCATGCAGGCAAGACTGACAAATCCGCCAGACGGGCAAATCCGGCAAGCGGGTCTGATACGTACGATTTACAGGTAATGACTAATCAGGACAGGGCCATTTTCGATTCTGTCATGAGCACACAAGCAGGAAACTTAATACGATGAAAAACCAGAACATTGTTATCGTCTCCATTGCGGTTCTGGCTGGCATGCTGCTGGCCGTCTGGGGCATGTTTGCCGTTGGCGCGAACATGCCGCGCGGTGTCACCGAGTTCAGCCATACCGCTTATGATCTGCACATGTTGATCCTGTGGATCTGTGTGGTCATCGGCGTGCTGGTGTTCGGTGCCATGTTTGTGTCCATCATCATGCACCGCAAAAGCAATGGCGTCGAAGCAGCCCGGTTCACCCACAATACCAAAGCTGAAATTGCCTGGACCACGATCCCGATACTGATTCTTGTCATGATGACCGTACCAGCCACGCGTGGTCTGATCCTGATGGAAACCAGTGAAGGTGCAGCCATGGACATCCAGATTACCGGCTACCAATGGAAATGGAAGTACGAATACCTCGACACCGGCGTCAGCTTTATCAGTTCACTGGCGCGAGACAGCAATGTCGCCCGCCAACTCAACTCAGGCATTGATCCGAACACTGTCGACAACTACCTGTTGGAAGTCGATCATCCGCTGGTGGTTCCAACCAACACCAAGATTCGCCTGCTGATGACCAGCGGCGATGTCATCCATTCCTGGTGGGTGCCGGAACTGGGCTGGAAGCGCGATGCCATCCCGGGCATGATCAACACAGCCTGGACCGAGATCAGTGAGCCCGGCACCTATCGCGGCCAATGCGCCGAATTATGCGGCAAGGATCACGGCTTCATGCCGGTGGTGGTGATTGCCAAGCCGAAAGCGGAATTTGAGCAATGGCTGGCGCAGCAACCCGGCTATCAGGCAGCAGAAGACCTGGCCAGCATGGCCGCGAACACTATTGCAGACAAGCAGGCAACTGCGGACAAGCAAGCCGACGACCAGCCAGAAGTCGCGCTGGTGAACTGAGCGATCAGGTTCACAGGCATCAGTCGCAAGTCATTGCAACAGACTACTCAATCCAGACTTTAGCATCGGATCATTCATTATGAGCACACATAGCACCGCCACCATTGCACAAGACCACGTCCATGACGATCACCACGGCGCGCCCAAGGGCCTGTTGCGCTGGGTGTTCACCACCAACCATAAGGACATCGGCACCTTGTATCTGGTGTTTTCACTGCTGATGTTCCTGGTCGGTGGCGGCATGGCGATGATTATTCGCGCCGAACTGTTCCAGCCCGGCCTGCAACTGGTGAACCCAGAGTTTTTCAACCAGATGACCACCATGCACGCACTGGTGATGATTTTTGGTGCGGTCATGCCGGCTTTTGTCGGACTCGCCAACTGGATGATCCCGATGATGATCGGCGCACCGGACATGGCGCTGCCACGCATGAACAACTGGAGCTTCTGGATCCTGCCGTTTGCCTTCACCATGCTGCTCAGCACGCTGTTCATGCCCTCCGGCGGCCCAGCTAGCGGCTGGACGTTGTACCCGCCACTGTCGCTGCAGACTGGCAACAGCTTTGCGTTCGTGATCTTTGCCATCCACATGCTCGGCATATCTTCCATCATGGGTGCCATCAATGTAATTGCCACCATTTTGAACATGCGCGCCCCGGGCATGACGCTGCTGCGCATGCCGGTATTTGTGTGGACCTGGCTGATCACGGCATTTTTGTTGATCGCAGTAATGCCGGTGCTGGCTGGTGCCGTCACCATGCTGCTGACCGATCGCTTCTTCGACACCAGCTTCTTCAATGCCGCCGGTGGTGGTGACCCGGTCATGTTCCAGCATATTTTCTGGTTCTTCGGCCATCCGGAAGTCTATATCATGATCCTGCCGGCGTTTGGCATCATCTCCGAGGTCATTCCGACCTTTGCGCGCAAGCCCTTGTTTGGCTACACCGCGATGGTCTATGCCACCGCCAGCATCGCACTGCTGTCGTTCATAGTCTGGGCGCATCACATGTTTACCGTTGGTATGCCACTGGGCGCCGAATTGTTTTTCATGTACGCGACCATGGTCATTGCCGTGCCCACCGGCGTGAAAATTTTCAACTGGGTTTCCACCATGTGGCGTGGATCCATGACGTTTGAAACACCCATGCTGTTTGCGCTGGCGTTTGTAATCCTGTTCACCATAGGCGGCTTCTCCGGCCTGATGCTGGCCGTTGTACCGGCTGACTTCCAGTACCATGACACCTATTTTGTGGTGGCACATTTCCACTATGTGCTGGTCACCGGCGCGGTATTCGGCATCATGGCTGCGGTCTATTACTGGCTACCGAAATGGACCGGCAACATGTATAACGAGCGGCTTGGCAAGATTCACTTCTGGTGGTCGGTGATTTCGGTCAACGTACTGTTCTTCCCGCAGCACTATCTGGGGCTGGCCGGCATGCCGCGTCGTATCCCCGACTACGCCGTGCAGTTTGCCGATTACAACATGATTTCCAGCGTCGGCGGGTTCGCCTTTGGCCTGGCGCAGTTGCTGTTTGCGTTTATCGTCTGGCAATGTGCTCGTGGCGGCGTCAAAGCCACCGCGCAGGTGTGGGAAGGTGCCAGGGGACTGGAATGGACGCTGCCATCCCCGGCCCCGTATCATACTTTTGAAGAGCCACCGACCATTGATGACAGCATGGTGGCGCACGGTGATACGGCGCATTGATGATGGGTCGGATCGGCTTATCTCGATCGGGTATCCGCCGTACGGTCGCCATACTCGTGGTGATCGCGACATGTATCTACCTGCTGTTTATCGCAGCAGGCATTTTCGGCTTCAGGGCGAATTGAAAAAAAACCGCCAATGAAAACTTGTAACCACCACGATAGCATCAGCCACCAGGGCTGAAGATTCAGGATCAGTTATGACACACGCAGACACGCACAACCCCGATCGCTACTTTATTCCCCACAATGCGCCCTGGCCCATCGTGGGATCCATCGGCATGACAGCGCTCCTGGCAGGTGCGGCGATGGCCATGAACGGCAGTGCTAGCGGTAAAGTTACCATGCTGACTGGAGTCGCATTCATCATCGTCATGCTGTTCGGCTGGTTTGGCCAGGTGGTCAGAGAAAGCGTCGGCGGCTACTACAACAGCCAGGTCGATACATCCTTTCGCATGGGCATGCTCTGGTTCATCTTCTCGGAAGTGATGTTCTTCGGCGCGTTTTTCGGCGCGCTGTTCTACGCCCGCGTGTTTGTGGTGCCATGGCTGGGTGGTGAAGGCCATGGCGTTATGACCAACGCCCTGTTGTGGCAGGGCTTTGATCCGGTCTGGCCGACCAACGGACCAGCCGCAATTGGCGGTAACTTTGACACCGTGCCAGCATTTGGCGTACCACTGGTCAACACCTTGATTCTGCTGACCTCCGGGCTTACCGTGACCATGGCGCACTGGGCATTGAAAAATGCACAGCGCCGCGCTCTGGTGCTGTGGCTGGCCGCCACCGTGACGTTGGGATTCCTGTTCGTCTACCTGCAGGCCGAGGAATACATCCACGCCTATCAGGAACTGGGTCTGACATTGGGTTCCGGCATCTACGGATCCACCTTTTTCATGCTCACCGGCTTCCACGGCATGCACGTTACGCTGGGAGCCATCATGCTCACCGTGATCATGTTCCGCGCCGCCAAGGGCCATTTTACCGATGCCAATCACTTCGGTTTTGAAGGCGTAGCCTGGTACTGGCATTTCGTTGATGTGGTCTGGCTGGGATTGTTTGTGTTTGTGTATGTGGTTTGATGGCACCAGCCTACTAAAGGCGACAAGATTGCCGGCCTGAAAACTCATGGGCAGCATGCTGACAGACGCTATCAAAGGAAATATCAGTCCCGGCTACTGCAACATCTGTCAACAAGCAACGCTTTTTAGACTCCACGGCGACTGGCATCGCGAGCAGTTGCGGTGTGTACGCTGCGGCAGCATTGCTCGCTGGCGCTCTCTGCTGTATGTGCTTAACCAGCAGATTCCACAGTGGCAAAATATGGCAATACACGAATCCTCCCCGGGTGGCGCGGTTTCTGGATACCTCGCAATCCATGCGAATGGCTACAGCAGTTCGCATTATTTTTCTGATGTTAAACCCGGCACAATGCACAACGGGCATCAATGCGAGAACCTGGAAGCGCTAAGCTTCGCCGATGAAAGCTTGGATTTATTTATAACTCAGGATGTGTTCGAGCATCTGCTGCATCCAGAACGTGCATTTGCAGAGATTGCCCGGGTTCTCAAGTCCGGTGGCTGTCATCTGTTTACGATTCCCTGGTTTGGTTTCGAGCGATCACGCAAACGTGTTGAGATTCATGATGGTGAACTGGTTCATGTACACCCAACAGAATATCATGGCAATCCAGTTGATCCGAATGGCTCACTGGTTATCACAGACTGGGGCCAGGATCTGGCCTCGGAAATCCACAAACATGCAGGCATGTCGCTGCAGATCATCACAGTGAAGAACCGAATCAGGGGCATTTATGGGGAAGGCTTGAATGTATTCATGAGCTTCAAGCCCAATTGATCTCCCGAAATTAACCGACAATCTCGGCAACATATCATCCATGACACAACCTAATCAATCGCCCAATCTTCCCAACAGTGATCAAACTTTTCCAATACTTCATCAGCATTCTCAACAAAATCACTGATGTCATTACTGTGAACTTTCTTCAGATACGTCTCCGAGTTGATGACATTCTGAATAGTAATGTCAGACCAATCTAACCCAAGCCAATTTGAAATCTGCTTAAAGAAAACATATTTGTTATCAAGAAACAATTCGTAGCGCAGCGGGAATACAGAAACCCCCATGCCTATAAGACTATCCCGAAGTTTTCTGTTTTCCTTATGTACAAATCGGCTCCGTGCAATGATCTCCCCCAGCTTCTCACAATCAACCTTCAATTTACTGATTTGCTCTTGGCTAATTTCCCCATTTGCAAGCTTAAATTGTAAATGACCTGGAGCGCCACTCCCATCGCCATGGTATTTGGACAAAGCCCAGCGCAACAAGTCTTGTCTGACCGTGATGAATACAATAACATTATGCATCTGCAACCTGTTCAAGAGGGCTGTGCGAAAATTCATGGGGTAGTCTCGCTGCAAGCGCTCATACCAAAAAGCATTCCAAGCAGGCCAGCGTGTGCGCGTCCAGGGATGCACATATTGGTGTGGCACAAGACGCATCTTAAGACCGACTGATAACTTGGCCGAAAATGTTTGAAGAGGCAGCTTCGCAGTTTTTGTATACAATCGATTGAGCTGATCCATGTTGACAGCCTTGCTGCTGTAGATCATATCAAACAAGCGCGACAGTGACTTTATCGAAAGATCGCCAGAGGTGTGAGCATCCAACGGCTCCCAGCCTTGATTGTTAATTTGATGAACCACATTCACATCATCAAATTGATCGAGCATATGCATCATTGTTGTGCTGCCTTCTTTCTCGGTAAAAAAGGCGATGAATTTTCTCATAATAATGCAAACACATTATGTCTAGTGTACTATCTGGCCTCATGATATCACATGGTGATCGCGGTGTTTACTAAGAGAATAGTACTGGATAGAGAAACCTAGTATCAATTTGCAAGTAATAGATTATACAAATTCAACACATCTCGGCAGAAATAAGGCTATTGACCAGTAACCCTAGTCTGAGCAAGAGTATTGCCTGCATTAAAACCAGCTGTACTGTTGGGCGGATTCGTTTCATAGCCTCTAAGCTCAAACTGCTCAACACGCGTTGCACTGGCACGTGGCCATTGGTAGGTTCTTGTGATTAGTCCGTTGAATGTACAGCCCAATGGTAATCCCCCCAAAAAACCAAACCACCCAAAAGTAGAATTTTTTCGTAACATTACCTGAGGAGGTTCTACATGAAAAAGTCACGCTATTCCGACAGCCAGATTCTGTCGATACTCAAACAAGCTGAAGCCGGTGCGCCGGTGCCGGAATTGTGTCGTGAGCACGGCATGAGCAGCGCCACGTTTTACAAGTGGCGTGCCAGGTATGGCGGCATGGACGCTTCGCTGATGCGGCATATGAAGGAGCTGGAAGAAGAGAATCGGCGTTTGAAGAAAATGTATGCTGAAGAGCGCCTGAAAGCCGAGATTCTACAGGAAGCCATGGCAAAAAAATGGTGAGGCCATCCGCCCGGCGCGAGATGGCCGCCACTGCCACCCGTGAATACCCCATCAGCATTCGCCTGGCCTGTAGTCTGTTCAAGATCAGCCGCAGCGGCTATCACTATCAACCCA
>JAJFKZ010000032.1 GCA_021772955.1 Gammaproteobacteria bacterium
GCTGTAAACGATACGAACTCTTCCACTAATACTTCGCCACGGTTGCTTTCCGCTACGATCTGATTACTGCCATCTCGTACTGTTAATTCCAGGTCGCCGCAGGAGGCAGCTATCAGGGAGACCATCGCGCCTGCAGTAGCATCATTGAGTTGAAGGTTTGCGAATTTGGATGAGCCAAGTAATTCCTGGGTTGACCGGCTATCGGATTGCATGGCCGATGCTTGAGTCGGTGCGCCACGAACAAGCGCTTCAAGGCGCCATGGGACTTCAGTACCAGTACCTTGCTCAATAAATGCCCCATCCACCACCACTGGATCATTGTTGAATAATGGCGGCAGTACTTCAGCTAGAGCGACCGCATCGAATACTGGTGTTGGTGCACTATCGAAGAAATGATCATCATTGAAGCCACCAAGAAATATATCGGGAGCATTGTCAGCATTAATCTCCATGGTCAAGGCATGCCAGCCGCGATGCAATGACCCGTCGGGAAAGGTGTTGCCCGGGGTCCAGTCTATAAAAGCAATTTCACCGTTGTGACTCAAGTTACGCAAGATGACCGGGCGGCCATTCACGCTTGATTCAAACATCACGAGAAGGTCTTTACGGCGATCGTTATTAAAGTCAGTTACGCTGACTTTTCGCGAGCTTCTTGTGGTAACAGAAGCTGGCAGAATGTTGTTCAACGTGGTGAATTGGGCCCGGTTACCAGCATCATTACCATCGTTGCGTAATATACGATCCGAATTACTATTCAATGAATTTGACCAATATAGGTCAAGATCACCATCACCATCCAGATCGACTGGTATAATAACCAACTCGATGTTGCTTCCAGGGCCGAGCTGCTGGACGCTATTCGTGTAGCTGAAATCACCAAGGCCGCTGCCCTGATTAAGGTTGTCATTATAGTAAATGAATTGCGGATCATTGCCGTCATTGGCGAGTATCACATCAAGCTTGTTATCACCATTCATATCGCCCGCCGCAGCATGAACGGTGTAATCAGAGTCATTCGGCAAGTTGGTGCCGGTGATATCACTGAAAAAGCCAGTGCCATCGTTGTTAATTAAACGGTCTTGTGAGGTATTGGGATAATTACCGGCATAAATATCCAGAAAACCATCACCATTCAAGTCGGCTGTGAAACCCGTACATGAAGCACCGAGGTTACCGTTGTTAGGCAGACGTTGACTGGTTTCATCAACAAAGCCAGCGAACACACCACCAGGGTGATTATTGCGAAGATACAGATCATTATCGACATTTTGATCGTTGACGATATACAAATCATCCCAGCCATCATTATCGAAATCGCGAAAAAATAATGTACGGGACACATCCGCAGTGGAAAACATTGGTATCATCGAAGTACCACTGATTTCTGTAAAGACACCATTATCATTGCGATACAGCTTGTTACGGCGCTGATTGAAATCACTCAATGCAACTGCAATCGCCACATCTAGATCACCGTCATTATCAAAATCACCACTGGCAACTGATTTCTCATTATTGGTCTGTTCAGCTACAGTCTGTATGATGCGTTGACTGGTTGTGTTGATAAAATTAATGGGATGAGTCAGTGGCAATGTTGTCCCGGAAAAGGCAGCATCATTAAGCATAAGCATTGCGATCAAACCTAGCCAATGGATGGGAAAATATTTATTCTGGTGATGGTTCATGTTGGCTTCCTGCGCTGATTTAAAGAGTCCAATTGGTAGAGAGACTGATTGTAGATCATTTGCTGTCAAGGAGTGTGTAAAAAGGCTGAGCACATCATCATAGCCCAGGCCATCAGACAGTGTGCTGGCAATCAGATAAGCCTGACCGGCCACGTCAGAATGATCGCCATCCGCTGCACCAGCATGGACGGGTATCGCGCCCAGGCAGGCACTGGTGCTGGCCAGAGGCACAGCCGTGCGCGCCAGCATCACACACCAAAAGCGTGAAAGGACTGGCACGCTGATGCGACAGACCGGGTGACGCTACCAGATCAGACCTGTGCAACGCAGACCAGCTGAGTTGCGATCATCTTTGAAAGTGGCCTATGCTGTTCGCACAAGCGCTACACAGGCCGGTGCTATCGGCACAGTACCTGAACACATTCACCACGATTTGTGCGGTAAGCTTGCCATTACGTAATGCGCTTTTGTACGAGCAGCCGTCAGCATGCAAAACCGATCCGCCATAGTGCAACAACACCGCGAGGAAGTCGCGAATGCAATCACGCATGGCGCCGGTGCCGTGCTGTCGTTGATTGCCGGGACAGTGTTGTTGATTGCCACGGCGCTGCGGGGTGATGGCAAGGAGATTGTCAGCGTGTCGATCTTTGTTCTCGCTTTGGTGTTGTTATACACCTTCTCCACCCTGTATCACGCCGCACGCGATCCTCTGCGCAAGCGCCGGTTCAAGATTCTTGATCATTGCGCCATTTTCCTGCTGATTGCCGGCAGCTACACGCCGTTTACGCTGGTGGCATTAACAGGCGCCTGGGGCTGGTCG
>JAJFKZ010000033.1 GCA_021772955.1 Gammaproteobacteria bacterium
CATGAGGGATTCGGATTTTAGGGGAAATCTGCCAAAGTAGTTTGGTGCATCGTCCGCAGAGCCATAGCTGGCTAAGGTTCAAGGAGGATGTGCCAAACTACGACGGCAGATTTTTCCTAACACCGAATAGGACAAACTGTACTTTTGCAATTTCGATCAATTTCGTTATAACTTATAGGTGTGCATACGCTTTTCTTACCTGAACGCCCGTCCTCGTGCAATATGCGGGCTAGTAGCGTGAGCATGCGAGATCTGTCAGTACCGCGGTAGCTCAGCGAATCTCACAGGTCAATGTAGCGGTATAAAAAAAGCCCTTGCTTGGCAAGGGCTAGTGTTGTCGATTATTGTTTCAGCAGGTGGATCAATTCAATGATGATCGTGGCAATTGTCGATCGGGGCATAACCATCTTTCACCCCCTTGGTCACAATCGCTACCGCGTTATGCGGGTGCAAACTCTCGAAATGCGAGCAGCGCGCCCAGTAGTCCGCCACGGCGTTGTCTGACTCCAGCGCTGCCTTGACACGCCTGGCTGCGTCCTCGCAAAACATCAGGTTGGTGCCATTGAGATTGGCAAAAGCCTGCTCGTCTTCGCGCTTTACCGCTGACTGAACCGCGGTTTTCAACGCGCCTTCAAGCAACTCAACCATATCCAGTATGTCTAGCTTGTCGCTTTGATCGACAAACCGGACCCGCAAGTCAACCGCACTGCGTTGACTGTGTGGTGTGGCAATGATGTTACTGGCCGCGCCCAGCCAATCGAACACCGTGTTCTTGGAAAGCTTATCGGCGCGAGCAAAGTCGTTGGCGAATTTTTGCTGCACCAGTTGCCGTGACAAGGCGGCTGAACATGGGCAAGTCGATGAATACAGCACCCGCAGTGACATTTCCAGATGAAACTGCTGGTCGCGAATTTCACCAATCAAACTTACCGGGTAGCGACGCCATCCGGTATTGTCGCTGACCAGCGAAGGACGTCGCACCAGATAATCGAAGTCGATACGTACCATGGCACGATCGCTGAGATCGCTATGCGAGTCAAGGAAGCCGCTGACCAGGTCCTTGAGCGTAGCAGGCGTGATGGCGGTATTCTGCAGCGTTTCATCCAGCAACAGATACAGTCTCGACATATGGATGCCTTGCTTGTCCGGATCGGCCAGATTGACAAAGGCATTGATTCGCGCCGGACACTGTATTTTGTCACCGGTTGAAGTGACCACGGTGACCGGCATTTCGATATCGTTCATGCCAACCCAATCCAGTTTGCCGACGATCGTCGGCAATTCACTGGATGCGATATCCGGCATGTGAGTAACGGATGCTGATGTGCTATTCATAGTAACTTGCTGCCATTCAAGGAACAGAATTCCGGCGCGCCGGAGTCATGTTCAGAGTCCGACATTCCGATCGATGCATCGTTCGAATGGTCGGAGCGGGGAGATTCGAACTCCCGACCCCCACAACCCCATTGTGGTGCGCTACCAGGCTGCGCTACGCTCCGTCATGATTGTTGATCTATTTTAACACGCAAGGCCAGACGATGGGCCTGTGCTGCAAGCCCGGTCAGTATGGTCGGCTGCGGTTATGGCGTGTATTCAGCTTAAGATTCAGACTTTGAGAACATCAAGTATGTCTTCAAGTTCAGACCGTAACTGTTTGATAATTTGCTGACTTCTCGTTATGTCACTGTGCGATGTATCGCCATTGAGGATCTGTCTTGCCCCACCGATGGTGTAACCCTGATCATACAACAATGCACGAATCTGGCGCACCAGAATCACGTCATGGCGTTGATAGTAGCGGCGGTTACCGCGACGCTTGAGCGGCTTGAGCTGATCGAACTCCTGTTCCCAATAGCGCAACACATGGGGTTTGACCGCACAAAGATCCGCGACTTCACCGATGGTGAAGTAACGCTTTGACGGAATGCTTGGGAGTTCCTGATTAGTCCCCTGATCCAACATAGCTTTCTACTCTGTTTCTCAGTTTCTGGCCTGGCTTGAAGGTTACCACACGCCGTGCGGATATTGGAATTTCTTCGCCTGTTTTGGGATTGCGCCCAGGGCGAGTACTTTTGTCACGCAACTGAAAGTTGCCAAAACCGGAGAGTTTGACGCTATCACCTTGCTCCAGCCGGGTGCGAATCAGTTCAAAAAAACTGTCGATAAACTCGCGTGATTCACGCTTGTTCAAACCGACCTCATCAAACAGTGCTGCAGCTAAATCGTTTTTCGTTAGGGCCATGCTAGTCATCTCTCGGCGTAAATCCATTACCTGTAATATGTCACTTACTTTCGTTGCTGAACGTCAAGCCTGACGCAGTTCAATACCGTGTTTTTGTTTCAGCCCCTGTACTATTTCAGCGATCAGTTTATCTGCCCGCTCGTCTGTAAGTGTCTTGCAACTATCCTGCATAATCAAGCCGATAGCAAGACTTTTGTGATCTGTTTCTATGCCTTCACCTTGATACAAATCAAATATATGCAGCTCTCGCAACAACTCGCCTCCCATGGCTCGGATCGATGCCAAGAGCTCTCCAGCAGCAAGTGTATCAGGCACGATCAGCGCCAGATCTCTTCTGATAGTCGGGAATTTGCTGATTTTAACGGCATTTGGAAGCAAACTGTGCTTGATCGCAGACATTTTCAATTCTGTCGCAAAAGTGTTTTTTGGCAGCTCCAACTGCTGACACAAGCGCGGGTGCAAGCGCCCGATAAAGCCAGCTGATTGGGTTTGATGCTGATCGTTTTTGATGATCTCAGCAGCCTGTCCGGGATGCAGACAGGCATGATTTGCGCATGTCCTGAACTCAAACTCATTTGCATTCAGACCCAACAAATGCTCCACATCACCCTTGAAATCATAAAAGTCCAGCGCTCGGGAAGCCATGCCCCATTGTTCCGGCATGACCGAGCCGGTTGCCAGCAACGCCAGATATTGTTGTTCGTGCTGCTCGTCATCGGCATTGAATACGGTGCCAGTCTCGAACAGGCGCACGGATTGTCGATAGCGACCATGTTTGTTATTGAGATTGTGCTGCAGGGACTGTAACAGTCCAGGTATCAGACCGGTGCGCATATGACTGAGATCGCTGCTGATCGGATTGGCCAGCGCCACCGGTTCTCGATGAGGGTAACAAGCCTGTAATAGCCCGGCACGCAGAAAACTGAAATTGATGACTTCCTGATAACCCAGATCCGCACACATCGACTGCAGACGCCTGCTGCTGATAACGGCTTCCGGCATTGCTTGCAGTCGCAATCTGCCGGCCGGGTCTGCCGTCGGCAACTGGTTGTAACCATGCAGCCGTGCGATTTCTTCGATCAGATCAATTTCCAGCTGCAGATCCAGCCTTGCCGCGGGTGGCTCCACCATAAAACTGTGGCCTTGCGGTTCCTCATCAACCTGCATTCCCAGACTGCGCAGCGATGCTGCAATCTCGGCGCCAGCAATGTCTTTGCCCAGCAATTTGCTCACCCGTTCGCTGCGCAGTCGAATATGTGCAGGCTGCGGCAGTAGCTCTGGCGTTTCGGTCACACTCACCGGCCCGGCCTGGCCGCCAGCGATCAGCACCAGCAGTTCGGTGGCACGCTCCATGGCCTGCAACTGTATGCCCGGGTCGATGCCACGTTCAAATCGGTGCGCCGCTTCACTGCTGATACCCAGGTCTCGGGTTTTGCCGATGATCACTTCCGGCGCAAACCAGGCGCTTTCCAGCACCACTTCACGGGTGGCTGCATCCACGCATGAATGTGCGGCGCCCATGACACCAGCCAGTGCCTGCGGCTGATCTGCCGCGACAATCAGCAGATGGGACTGATCCATTTTAATGCTGTCGCCATTGAGCAGCTGCATGGTCTCCTGCGGGCGCGCTCTTCTGACCCGCAACGGCTCGGCGGCGGGTAATTTCTGGCGATCAAATGCATGCAATGGCTGGCCATATTCCAGCATCACATAATTGGTGACATCAACCACCGGTGATTTGCTGCGCAGACCGGCACGGCGCAGTCGTTCACTCATCCATACCGGTGTCGTGGCGCGATTATCGATGCCGCTGACAATGCGCAAAGCATAGCGCGGGCAATCCGCGGGATCGGCAACACTGCAGTCAATGCGCGCTTGACCGCTGCTACTGACCTGCGGCAAATGCCGTGCCGGTGGCTGCAGTTGGTACAGCGCCGCAACCTCAGTAACCAGGCCGTGCATGCTCAGGCAATCCGCACGGTTTGGGGTCAGATCGACGTCGATGACATGATCATGCAGCCCCAGCATTTGCTCAAGCGGTACCCCGGGCACAGCATCATCCCCTAGCTCCATCAAGCCGGAGGCATCTTCATCCAGCAGTAATTCGCTGGCAGAGCACAACATCCCGAACGATGATTCGCCGCGTAATTTGGCCTGCTTGATCTTTAAACCACCGGGCAATGTTGCTCCGATTCGTGCCAATGGCGCCAGTAAACCGGCGCGTGCATTCGGCGCTCCACAGACAATCTGTACGTGCTGACCAGAACCGTCATCGACGTGACAAATCTGCAGCTTGTCAGCTTGTGGATGTGGCTGACAATCGATGATTTTAGCGACCACCACACCGCTGAATCCGGCCTGTACCGATTCGATACTGTCAACTTCAAGGCCGGCAGCGGTCAATCGTGCAGCGAGTTCCTCGACCTCAAACTCCACCCCGGCCAACTCCGCCAGCCACGCCACACTGAACTTCATGCGAACTGCTCCAGAAAGCCCAGATCGTTTTCAAAAAACTGACGCAGGTCTTTGACGCCATAGCGCAACATGGCAAAACGCTCTATGCCCATTCCGAATGCATAACCTGTATAGCGTTCGCTATCCACACCACAGTATTCCAGAACATTGGGATGCACCATGCCGCAGCCCAGTACTTCCAGCCAGCCGTTGCTGCCGTCGCGTTGCTGCCAGGCTATATCAACTTCGGCAGAAGGTTCGGTAAACGGAAAATAGGATGGTCGCAGACGCATCTCCAGATGCCGCTCGAACAGGCAGTCGACGAACTGCTGCAATACCCCCTTGAGGTCGGCAAAGCTGATGTTCTCGTCCACCAGCAGGCCTTCCAGCTGATTGAACATTGGTGCATGCGTCTGATCCGAATCGCTGCGGTAGACCCGCCCCGGCGCAATCACGCGCAAAGGGATCCCCTGCTCACGCATCGCCCGAATCTGTACCGGCGAAGTGTGCGTACGCAGCAACTTGCCGTCGGGAAAATAAAAGGTGTCGTGCATGGCCCTGGCTGGATGCTGGGCCGGAAAATTGAGCGCTTCAAAGTTGTGCTCGTCATCTTCAATCTCCGGGCCATCGGCAACCTGAAACCCGAGACTGGTGAAGATGTCCACCATGCGATTGCGCATGCGCGTGATCGGGTGCAAGCCCCCTTGAAAGCGTTGTCTGCCAGGCAAACTGATGTCTACCCGTTCGTGTTGTAACTGCCGATCCAACTCCTGGTCGTGCAGCTGTTCGCGCCGTGCATTGAGCAGGTCTTGCAGCTCGACTTTCAGTGCATTGATGCGCTGTCCGGCCTGCCGGCGCTGCTCAGGCGGCAACGCTCCCAGGGCCTTGAGCTGGGTGGTGACGCTGCCGGTTTTGCCAAGCCAGGCCACCCGGCACTGATCCAGCGTGTCCAGATCAGCAGCAGTCCCGACTTGCTGACGGGCCTGCTCCAGCAGTGTGTCGATATCAGTTTGCAGCATCGGTCATGCGCCTGGATTGATCAATCTGTCTTTGTATGAGGGCCCCGGGAACGGCAGTGTGGTCATGGGTGGTACGGGACAGTGCAGAATATGGCGGTTGCTGCAGCGCAAAACCGGATCGGTCAAACGGCTTCGGCAATAAATCATGAACCATCTTAGTACCCATTTGAATCGATGGCAGAAATGCACGTCTCATATCTGCCTATATGCCACCTGCGGGTCATGCCCGGTATCGAACTACAGTCAGTGTGCACAGCCTGCGTGATCAGCGCGGCCAGCAGGATTGGCTCCTGCTGACACTGATCAGTTTGCGTGCGGTGCGCTGGTCAATGCTCAGCCGAGCTGGGCTTGAGCCTGCTTTGCCAACGCCGCGAAAGCATCGGCATCGGTGATCGCGAGGTTGGCCAGCATTTTGCGATCGATGTCGATCTCGGCCAACTTCAAACCATGCATCATGCGACTGTAAGACAAGCCGTGCAGACGCGCTGCAGCATTGATTCGCACAATCCACAGAGCACGAAAATCGCGTTTGCGTACGCGCCGGTCACGGTAGGCGTATTGACCTGCCTTGGTAACAGCCTGGGTGGCTGTACGGAAGTTTTTGCGCCGCGCATTGTAATAGCCTTTGGCACGTGCCAGGACTGCATTATGACGACGTTTGGCGGTGACGCCACGTTTTACTCTAGCCATGGGTATATCTCCTTAGAAAATCAGAACCGTGCGTTAAACATAGGGCAGCATGCGTTTAACCATGCGCGTGTCTGCTGCACAGACATGGCCGGTCGCACGCAAACGCCGTTTACGCTTGGTGTCTTTCTTGGTCAGGATATGACTGGTAAAGGCATGACCGCGTTTGAATCTTCCACTCGCGGTTTTGCGAAACCGTTTGGCGGCTCCACGGTTGGTTTTCAGCTTTGGCATTCTGGTACTCCAGGTTCTTGAGCTCGCGGCTCTTTTGGTCACTTCGACAAGTGTCTCCTCGCAGCTGTTATCTGCAGGAATGCTTACCTACTTGTCAACGCTTGTGGCGGCAAAGGTCGCCTGTCAAAGGACACCCTGCGCTTGCCAACTGATCATTATATCAGCGTTTTGGGCTCAATAACATACTCATTTGTCGACCTTCCATTTTCGGCCTGGACTCCACCACCACCACGTCGCCAAGATCAGCTTCAATGCGGTCAATGACCTCCATCCCCAGTTCCTGATGCGCCATTTCCCGGCCTCGAAACCGAATCGTCACTTTGACCTTGTTGCCTTCCTCGATGAACTTGATGAGGCTGCGCATTTTGACCTGGTAATCGTGCACGTCAGTGCCAGGTCGGAATTTCAGTTCCTTGACCTGAACCTGCTTCTGCTTTTTGCGAGAGGCCTGGGTTTTCTTGGCCTGATCAAAGCGGTATTTGCCAAAATCCATGATACGGCAGACCGGTGGTTCCGCATTCGGCACCAACTCCACCAGATCCAGCCCGGCTTCCTGGGCCAGGGCAAATGCCTCTCTGCCGGTCATAATGCCAGCCTGATTGCCTTCAGAATCGATCACCCTGACTTTAGGCGAATCAATTTCTTCATTGCGACGTGTATCTTTGCTCGTAGCGATCTTGGTAGCTCCTGTGAAAAAGTTTGTCTATTCTACCCGCAAATACTAATAGGCGGCAGTGTTTATCCCGGATTATTCACCACCTGATCGTCGCGAGGTGGTTCCAGGCCTTGTGAATCCGGTGTTTTCGCGACCGAGCGCACCGGAATCGTACTCACCTGTACGGTGAGGATGCGCGACCGAGTGAAACGCCGCAGGCGCAAGGCTTGGGACCGCCGCAGTAGATTGGGTGGTGAACAATCCGGGTTTATAAGTGGTTGCTGCAAAATGACTGCAGGTCATTCTGGCCCGGTCGCGCTGCCTGCTGCAGCAACTCCAGCAATGCCGTCGTGCTCATGCTGCCGAGATCGGTGCCCTGTTTCAAGCGCACCGCAACTTGCTGTTGTTCGACTTCACGATCCCCAACAACAATCAGCACCGGCACTTTTTGCAGCGTATGTTCGCGAATCTTGTAGCCGACTTTTTCATTTCTGGTGTCCAGCTCGGCGCGAATACCGGCTTTGACCAGTTGTTGATGCACACTTTTGGCATAGGCCTGCTGGGTATCGGTGATGTTCATGATCATCACCTGCACCGGTGCCAACCAGAGCGGAAAGTCGCCGGCATAATGCTCAATCAGCACGCCCAGGAAGCGCTCAATGGAACCCATGATGGCCCGATGCACCATGTGCGGACGGTGTTTCTCGCCATCTTCCCCGGTGTAGAGAATATCCAGTCGGTTGGGCAGATTCATGTCTACCTGGATGGTGCCACACTGCCACACACGACCGATGGCGTCATGCAGCTGAAAATCCAGTTTGGGTGCGTAAAAGGCCCCATCGCCGGGATTCAGGCTCCAGTCCAGCTGCAGGTGTCGGCAAACGTTTTCCAATGCCTGTTCGGCACGATCCCAGTCGGCATCGCTGCCGATGCGTTGCTCCGGCCGCGTGGACAGTTGTACCTTGATGTCAGTAAAACCCAGTTCGGTGTAGACCTCGTTGATCAGACCGCACATGGCAATCACTTCATCTTCCAGCTGCTCCGGTGTGCAAAAAATGTGCGCGTCGTCCTGGGTAAATCCCTGCACCCGCATCAGGCCATGGCGTGCGCCGGAAGCCTCATGTCGAAACACCTTGCCGAATTCCGCCATGCGCACCGGCAAATCCCGATAACTTTTGACACCTTGCTTGAAAATCTGCACATTGCCGGGGCAGTTCATCGGCTTGAGTGCAAAACTGGTGTCGGCGGACTCATCCACCACAAACATGTTTTCGCGGTATTTGTCCCAGTGCCCGGTGTATTTCCAGAAGTCCAGGCTCAAAACCTGCGGCGTCTGCACTTCGATGTAACCGTGCTCGCGCACCTTGTTGCGCATGTAATCCAGCAGTGTCGAGTACAGCAGCCAGCCTTTGTCATGCCAAAACGGCTGGCCCGGAGCAGATTCCTCGAAATGAAAAAGATCCAGTTGCTGGCCCAACTTGCGGTGATCGCGCTTTTCCGCCTCTTCCATGCGCAACAAATACGCTTTCAGCTCCTTGTCATTGCGCCAGGCAGTACCGTATATGCGCTGCAACGGCTCATTGTTGCTGTCGCCACGCCAGTATGAGCCCGACACTGCAGTGAGCTTGAAGCTGCCCAGAAAACGGTGGTGCGGCACGTGCGGACCACGACACATATCGACGTAGTCAGCATGCTGATAAAGCCCCATGGACTCGACCTCAGGCAGGTCTTCGACCAGCTTCAGTTTGTAGTCCTCGCCACGCTCACTAAAGGTTGCCAGCACCTGCGCTCTGGGGGTCATGGTCTTGATCACAGCAATATCGGCCTGAGCCAGATCGCGCATGCGTTGCTCGATCTGTTCAAGATCGTTGTGGTTAAAACCCGGCGGGTAGTGGATGTCGTAATAAAAACCGTTCTCGATCACCGGCCCGATGACCATTTGTGCATCCGGGTACAGCTGCTTGATGGCCTGACCCAGCAAATGCGCGGTGGAATGCCGGATGATTTCCAGGCCCTCCTCGTCACGCGGGGTGATGATGCGCAGGCTGACGTCGCCGTGAATGACATCACAGGCATCATGCAGCTCACCGTCAAGCTCACCGGCCAAGGTTGATTTAGCCAGTCCAGGGCCGATATCGGCGGCAACATCAAGAATGCTCAGAGGCTGGGAATAGGTTCTTGTACTGCCGTCCGGCAGAGTGATCACAGGCATACTGGTCTCATACTGCCTATCATATCGTGGCCAATCTCATCGTGGGTATTTACTCGATTTGAACCAAACGGTATCGCCAACAAGCTTTAGCGTCGACGAAGGGAAAATGGTGGGCGATACTGGATTTGAACCAGTGACCTCTGCCATGTCAAGACAGCGCTCTAACCAACTGAGCTAATCGCCCGCGCCTGACTGATTATAAGCCAGCCAGGGCCGTGTTTCATGCAGTATGCAACTCGACTCTGGATGCCCGACACCCGCAGTCTTGGCGAAGCCATGCTCCGCCGAGCTTTTCGTATCGAGACAAGCGCGCAAATTTAGCAGATTTTGGCAGCGACTACAAGCGTTCACATGCACGCGTCCGATCGCAATCCGGCATGGCATCGACCGCCGCCGGCCCATACCACCGGACAAGTCACAGCCGCTAACAGCTTGTTAGCATGATCGCGGTATGATGCTTGTGATCGTACGCCCGCCGCACTTAATGAAATGCCGATAGACACCCATTTTGTTCATCTGAGCCTGCACAGCGAGTATTCGCTGATCGACAGCGTGATCCGCATTCCGCAGTTGCTGCAACGCCTGCAGGAGCTGAACATGACCTCGGTCGCGCTGACTGACCACAGCAATCTGTTTGGCATGGTCAAATTTTACCGTGCTGCCGAGCGCGCTGGTATCAAACCGATTATCGGTGCAGAAGTCATGCTGGAACCGAAATCCGGCAACGGCAGTGGCAGTCGCTTGCTGCTGTTGTGCCAGAATCGTGAAGGCTACACCAACCTGTGTCGCCTGATCTCGGTCGCGTATCTGAACAGCAAAAGCCGCGAGCGGCACTGGGTCAAAAAAGCAGATCTTTTTGCTCACCATCAGGGTCTGATTGCGCTTAGCGGCGGCATGCAGGGCGATATTGGCCAGTCCATGTTGCTGACCGGCAAAATCAAGCGCGCACAGGAATTGCTGCAAGACTATCAACAGCATTTCGGTGATCGATTCGTGTTGCAGATCGCCCGCACCGGGCACACCGGTGAGGCCGAATACGAGCGTTGCCTGATCGCGCTGGCCAACAACACCGGCTGTGCTGTGGTGGCCAGCAATGATGTCTGCTTTCTGCGCGCACAAGACCATACCGCCCACGAAGCCAGAGTGTGCATCAACCAGGGCCGCATTCTGTCTGATCACCGCCGGGAATCAACCCATACCCGGCAGCAATACCTACGCTCGGCAGAGGAAATGGCAGAGCTGTTCAGCGACATGCCGCAAGTTCTGGAGAACGCCGCACTGATTGCCCAGCGCTGCAATCTGGAACTGGAATTCGACCAATATGCCCTGCCCGCCTTTCCCGGCACCGGAGCCCAGGGTGAAGCTGCTTACCTTGCCAACAAGGCCAACGAGGGCCTGCAACAACGTCTGCAACATGAAGGTCTGGCCGATCAATACAACGCCGAGCAGTATGCTCAACGCCTGCAGCATGAGCTTGATGTCATCAACTCGATGGGGTTTCCGGGCTACTTTTTGATCGTTACCGATTTTGTCCAGTGGGCCAAAAACAACAACATCCCGGTTGGCCCGGGGCGTGGCTCCGGCGCCGGATCAGTGGTGGCCTGGTCGCTGGGCATCACCGACCTCGACCCATTGCGCTACGACCTGCTGTTTGAGCGTTTTTTGAACCCCGAGCGCGTGTCCATGCCGGACTTCGACATCGACTTCTGCATGGTCGACCGCGATCGCGTCATCGACTATGTGGCGGACACCTACGGCCATGACCAGGTCAGCCAGATCATCACATTTGGACGCATGAATGCCAAGGCCGTGGTGCGCGATTGTGGCCGCGTGCTGGGCTACTCCTACGGCTTTGTTGACAGCATCGCCAAGCTGATCCCGCCAGATCTGCAGATGACACTGAGCAAGGCGCTGGAAGACGAGCCACAGTTGCAGCAGCGCCTGGAACAAGAAGAAGATGTGCGCAATGTAATCGAGCTGGCGCAGAAACTCGAAGGTCTGGCACGCAATGCTGGTAAACACGCCGGTGGCGTGGTCATTGCGCCCGGCCCGCTGACCGACTATACCGCACTGTATGCCGAACCGGGCGGCAGCACGGTATCGCAGCTGGACAAGGACGACATCGAGGCCATGGGCCTGGTGAAATTCGACTTCCTCGGCCTGCGCACGCTGACCATCATCAAATGGGCGGTGGAAAACATCGATCGACGTCGCGCTCTGGAACAACAGGCGCCGCTGGATCTGCGCAAGCTGCCGCTGGATGACAGCGCCACGTTCAAGTTGTTGCAGGAATGCCGAACCACGGCTGTGTTTCAGCTGGAATCACGCGGCATGCGCGATCTGATGCGCAAACTCAAACCCGATAATTTTGCCGAAATCGTCGCCCTGGTGGCGCTGTTTCGACCCGGCCCGCTGAATTCCGGCATGGCAATCGAATTCATCCAGCGCAAGCACGGTGAAACCAAAATCATCTATCCACACCCGTCCCTGGAAAGCATACTCGAGCCGACCTACGGCGTTATCTTGTATCAGGAACAGGTCATGCAAATCGCCCAGGTCATGGCCGGCTACAGCCTCGGTGCGGCCGACCTGCTGCGCCGTGCCATGGGCAAGAAAAAAGTAGAAGAAATGACCCGCCAGCGAGATGTCTTCGTTGCCGGCGCCACCGAGAATGGTATCGACCAGCGTCTGGCCAACAGCGTGTTTGATCAGATGGAAACTTTTGCCGAGTACGGCTTCAACAAATCGCACTCCGCTGCCTATGCCCTGTTGTCGTATCAGACGGCCTGGTTGAAAGCACATTATCCGGCCGAATTCATGGCTGCGGTGCTGTCGGCCGACATGGATGATCAAGATCGTATCGCCAATCTGATCGACGATTGTCGCAAGCTGGGCATCACCATTCTTCCGCCGGACGTGCTGCAGTCTGACTACCGGTTCATCGTGGATCAAGGCGCCATTCGTTACGGCCTGGGGGCGATCAAAGGTGTTGGCGAGGCTGCCATTGCCGCGATCATCGCCAGTCGATCTGAATCCACACCGGCGCAGGGATTGGAACAGTTCTGCCGGCGACTGGATCTACGTAGCGTCAATCGGCGTGCGCTGGAGGCTTTGATCAAAGCCGGAGCAATGCATTTTCCTGATCAGCACCAGGCACAAATGCTGGTCAATCTGGATGCGGCCATGAAGGCTGCCGAGCAGGCCCATCATGATCAGGCGGCCGGGCAAACCGGACTGTTCGGTGACAGCTCACTGGCCGTGACCAGCAGCCCCGCGCCAGAAGCGTCCGATCAGCACATTGCCCGCTGGACTGAACAGCAGCAACTCGAGGCCGAACGCGACAGCCTGGGACTGTATCTCAGCGGCCATCCGCTGGACAGTTTGCGCGGCGAACTGGCAGAAATCATCACCGGCACCCTGGATGCCATCGAGCAAAGCGTTACCGGCGGCAATGGCAAACAACGCAAGCAGCCGGTGATCATCGGAGCGCTGATCATGGCCATTCGCCGGCGTCCCGGCAAGGGCGCATTTGTGGCCGTGGATGACGGTCGGGCGCGCATCGAAGTGAACGTTTTTGAGGAAGTTTTCAGCAGCACTGAAGCACTCATGCACAAGGATCAGCTGATCATCATCAAGGGCGATGCCAGCATCGATCGCTTCAACGGCGGTTTACGCGTCAATGCGCGTGAAATCATGGATCTGGACACGGCCCGGCGTCGCTATGCCCGCTATCTGCACCTGCGTTTGCACGCGCCGGATGTCGCGCTGGTCAAGGATCTGGAATCCATTCTGCGCGCACACAGCCAGCCGGCTGATGCAGCGCAAGCTGGCCAGGCTACCACCGGCAAAGTGCAGGTCATCGCCGACATCAGCACCACGCAATTCAACGCCCGCTTGCGCTTTGCCGAACACTGGCGGGTTGCGGCCAGTGACAATCTGCTGCAAGCTCTGTCTGCCTTGCCGGGCATCGAGCATGACCTGCATTACGATCGCACCACAGATTGAGTAACAGCCCACTGCCCGAGTCGGCGCAGCCGGCTGTCCGGTATCGTCAGTCGATCGCGCAAATGAGCTTGCGCACCTGCTCGGCACTGGCCTGGACGGTGGCCATGATGGCATCGATGCTCACCTGCTTGTCACCGACACCGGCAGCAATATTGCTGACCAGACACAGACTGGCATAGCGCATCCCCAACTCTCTCGCCAACGACGCCTCTGGCATACCGGTCATGCCGATCAGCTCGCCACCATCTTGCATGATTCGTCGAACTTCAGCTGCAGTTTCCAGCCGTGGCCCCTGCGTGGCGGCATAGACACCACCATCAATCAGCTCAACCCCGGACTTGCGCCCGGCTGCCAATAATCGCTCGCGCAACGATTGATCATAGGGTTGCGTGAATTCGACGTGCTCAACCGGCCGCGGTTGGCTGGACTCGTGCGTCTGACCATCGAAATAGGTGTGCGCGCGACCATGGGTATAATCAATGATCTGATCGGCGACCACCATGCTGCCAGCCGGCCAGTGTTGATGCACACTGCCAACCACATTGATCGCAAACACCATGTCGATACCCAACTCACGCAGGCCCCAGAGGTTGGCCCGGTAATTGACCAGATGCGGTGCCAGTGTATGCGGTATCCCGTGACGCCCCAGGTAAAACACCTTGTTATCACCCAGCTTGGCCTCGACCACAGCCGATGACATCTCACCGTAAGGGGTGTCGATCAGGTGTTTGCGTTCACTGTCCAGCCAGTCGGTAAATCCGGTACCGGCAATCAATCCGAATAGTTCACTCATGTTGCGCTGCTTCCTGATAAACGTAGATACCCGGCAAATGCCGCCATTGTCCATGTATGTCCATGCCACAACCGAACACATAGTCATCCGGCACGTCCAGTGCGTGCAGATCCAGCCAGTCGCGTGCCAAGCCCCGCGCATGCAGCTTGCGCACCATGGCACAGGTAATCACCTGCGCTGCGCCTTCTTCGATACACCATTGCTTGATCGCCGCCATGGTATGGCCTTCATCAAAAATGTCATCGATCAACAGCACCGCTTGATCGCGCATTGCCACCGCCGGACGCAATCGCCAGTGCAACTGTTCGCCGTGCGTACGGTTGTGGTAGCGCGTCACCTGCACCGTGTCGATCACCAACGCATGCTGTAACCGCTGCAACAGCCACACCGCCGGCTGCATGCCGCCGCGCATGACCACCAACGCCACCACCGGCAGGCCTGGCGGTAACTGGGCCAGGCGTGCTGCCACCGCCACAGACCACCGATCGATGGCGTGCTCCATCTGTTCAGCAGGTATCAGCAAGCGACTGTTGCGTAACAACGCCTGCGGGTTGGCAGCGACTTTTTCCTTCTCGCTTGTTTGTGTTTTCAAAATTCACTACTCATTGTTGCTGACCACTGAAACAGCAAACCGCATCAACTTCAGTTACTGCAAACGCATCAATTCGGTCCTGCCACGATGGTCTGCTGCGGACCGTTGCAACTGGCCAAACGCAGCCCGGGCTGGCTCGACCCATGCTGACAGCATGGCAAGCTGTGCATTATACTGCCTGCTAATCAAACTGCATTGCCTCCGCCCATGGAAAATGAGGAAATAGAAGCAGTCATCGCCGCGCTACAGCAAGGTGAGAATGCGCTGGACGATATCTACGAGCTGCTGGCAGCGGTTGCAGATCGTGAACATCGATCACCTGACCCTGGCGAATTGCAGCAAGCCACCCAGGCGCTGGCAAAGTACATCAGCGAAGTACCCTACCTGTTCAAGATCGCCACAGTGGCTGCCGATCACGCCGATCTCAGCCAGCCCATGGAAAAGATCCTGACTTCACTGCGCAACTACTGGAAACATGACCAGGATCTCATTCCCGACAATCTGGGCATGATCGGCCTGCTGGACGACGCTTATTGCTCTCGCTGCGCGATGCAGGCCATTTCTGACCAGTATCGCTTGCTTAGCGGCAAGCATTTGTTTCCGTTCGACATGCACGACAGCAATCAGGCCGTGCGCAGGATACTCGGCGCGCCCTACGCCGCTGATCTGGACTGTTACGTCATGGACGCCCTGAATGCCTCGGGCATCATGCAGGCACTGCATCAGATGGCCGAGGGCCAGAAACAAATCGACCTGAAAGCGGCCTACAGCCTATGGCATCACCAGTCTACTGACAGTGTCTCCTGCAGCGCTCTGTACGCCGTCCTGCAAAGCCACTGACACCGCGCCGACCAAGCAATGCCAGCCGTGGCTGGCAGCACAATGGCTCAAGCAGTAATGGCCTAACCCGCATATTTCATGAAGGGTTCGAGGAGCAGGGCGAAGCTGGCTAAGCAGCTTGGACGATCGCCCGCAGATGCATAGCCGTAGCTATGCTTCAAGGGTGATCGTTCGAGATGCAACGCCAGATTTGGCCTGAACTCGAACAGGACAAACCGTAGCCACTCCACTACGCATAATTGCACTGCTATCGCCTTGTTTATCCGTGAAATATGATCAGTAACTGTCCGCCTTCATGAAATATGCGGGCTAGCCGCGATCACAGGCCGGCAAAGGCCTCCCGAGTCAGGTTCACCGGTGCGCCGGAAGTGACCAGCACATCGTCTTCAATGCGTACCCCGCCGCAGGGTCGCAAGGCAGCAATGGCCTTGAGATTGAAGGCTTGCGGGTACTTGTCCAGCAGCGGCTGCAGCAACTGATCGATGATGTACACACCCGGTTCGATGGTCAACACATTACCCGCCACCAGCTTGCGCGTGAGGCGTAAAAATGGATGGTTTTCGGGACGTGCAATACTGGCGCCAGCATCATCCACCAGCCCGGCGACATCGTGCACCTGCAGGCCGAGATAATGCCCCAGGCCATGGGGAAAAAACGCTCGCGTGATGCCCTTGTCCAACTGCTCATCCGGCGCCAGGCGCACCACATCCAGTTGCTGCAAGGCAGCGGCGATCAAACGATGCGCCTGCACATGCAAGTCCCGGTAATCCATGCCCACCCGAACTTGCTCGACGAGCTGCAGCTGTAACTCATCCACGGCCGCGATCAGCTGGGCGTACAAATCCCCCGGGTTGGCGCTGTAGCTACGGGTGATATCAGAGGCGTAGCCCAGTGCGCTGGCACCGGCATCAATCAACAGAGAATGCAATTGTGCTGGCGCGGCTTTTTGCAACGCCGTGAAATGCAGCACCGCACAGTGCTGATTCAAGGCAACAATATTGCCGTAAGGCAGTTCGATCTCACATTGACCAGCAGCGCGTTGATAAATCAGGTGCAGTGCAAACTCGGATTGACCCGGCGCCATGGCATCGGCTACGGCCTGATGTGCGCCGGCGGCAAGCTGTGAGGCCAATCGCAGACAGCTGATTTCCCAGTCGGTTTTGGTGGTGCGTCCCAGGTGCAGCGACTGCAACAGCCGGGCAGGATTGATGGCGGAAGTCTGAAAGCGCTGGACCAGCAACGGATCATCACCGATCACGGCCAAATCAGAACAATCGTTGATCTGATCCAGCCAGCTGTGGGTGTCTTGATGGGGGTGAATGGAAAATTGATCAGCCCACCACGCCTCCGGTGCCGCTGGCGCAGCATGCCAGAAATCCAGCGGTTGATGCAGAAACAACTGTGGCTTTTGGCCGGCTTCGATCAACACTCCGCAATGCTGGGAATGCTCGGGTACAAACCAGGCATAATGCGGGTTCACCTTGAATGGCACTTGCCGGTCATCCAGGAAGTAATCACTGGCGCCACCAGAATGAATCAGGATCCGCGCATGGCCGGAATCACTGAGCGCCTGCTCGGCCACATCCAGTAATCTGCGCAAATGCGCCGGATACAACGTGATGTCCACATGACGATCGGCGTAAGCGACAGCCCGTACTTGATTCATACCTGTATTGCTCCTTGTAACTACATTGTGCGTGCTAAAATGGAATGTTGATCTTGCGCCATTGCAACAGATAAGTATTGTACCTGTCGGCAACAACCCTTTCACCGATGACCATTATCCAATGACCATAGCAGTTTACAACACCCTGACCCGAACCAAGGAAGCATTCCAGCCGATCGATCCGGATCAGGTCACCATGTACGTGTGCGGACCGACCGTGTACAACTATGCGCACATCGGCAATGCCCGACCCGCAGTAATTTTTGATCTCTGGCGCCGGGTTCTGCAAACTCGCTATGCCAAGGTAAAACTGGTCTGCAACATCACCGACGTGGACGACAAAATCAATGCCGCAGCCGCCGAGCAAGGCATTCCGATCAGCGACATCACCCGCCGCTTTACCGAAATCTACATTGCCGACATGGCCGCCATCGGCGTGCTGCCGCCGGACATCCGGCCACGCGCAACCGAGCACATTCCGGACATCATCCAGATGATCAGCCAGCTGATCGACACCGGGCATGCCTATGTCGCCGAGCAGCATGTGCTGTTTGACGTCAGCTCCTATCCCGACTACGGCCAGTTATCCCGCCGTGACCGCAGAGAGATGATCGCCGGTGCCCGCGTGGACATTGCACCCTACAAGCGACAGCCGGAAGATTTTGTGCTGTGGAAGCCATCCAGTGGTGATCTGCCTGGCTGGGACAGCCCCTGGGGTTTCGGGCGTCCGGGCTGGCACATCGAATGCTCGGCCATGGCCGCAGCACATCTGGGCGACGTGATCGATATCCATGGCGGCGGCAGCGATCTGGTGTTTCCCCATCACGAAAACGAGATTGCCCAGAGCTGCTGCGCCCATGACAACAAATACTTTGCGCGCTACTGGTTGCACAATGGCTTTGTGCAGGTGGAAAACCGCAAAATGAGCAAATCGGTCGGCAATGTACTGACCGTGCATGAGCTGCTCAAACACTACCCCGGGGAAGTATTGCGCTACGTGCTGCTGGGCGCGCATTATCATCAACCACTGGACTGGTCGGACAACGTGGTCACGCAGGCTTTCAAGACCCTGGATCGACTGTACGCCATTTTGCGTGATCACCTGTTGCCGGTGACCGCTTCTGCGCAGGCTCCAGCCAGCATACTCGAAGCACTGTATGATGATTTGAACACGCCGAAAGCACTGGCCGCGCTGAACCAACTGTGTCGCGAACTGGCCACTGCCACAGACGCAGCCACACGCACTCAACTGAGCGCCGATGTGCTGGCTGCCGGTAACTTGTTGGGCCTGCTGCAAGAACCTGCCACGGACTGGTTTTCGACCCAGAAAAATCAGGTCGACGCAGCCGCCATCGACGCCTTGATCAGTGCCCGCAGTGAGGCCCGGGAACAACGCGACTTTGCCCGTGCAGATGCCATCCGCGATCAACTGGATGCCTTGAACGTCGTCATCGAAGACGGTGCCAACGGCACACAATGGCGTATCAGGCAGGGTTCATGAGCGCCACAAACCACAGCGAGATTGACCGCATCCAGCAGGACATCGTGGATGAGTTCGCCATGCTCGGCGATGATTGGACCGAACGCTATCAATACATCATCGATTGCGGCAAATCACTGCCAGACCTTCCAGCTGAAGAAAAAATTCCGGCCAACATTCTGCATGGTTGCCAGTCACAAGTGTGGCTGCTGGCTGCGACCGACGGTGAGCGCATGAGCTACCGCGCCAACAGCGATGCATTGATTGTGTCCGGTCTGATCGCATTGTTATTGCGCATTTATTCCGGCCGCCCGATCAATGAAATCACTGCCAGCGAACCCTGGTTTGTGGACCAGATCGGCCTCGCCGAACATCTGTCGCCAACGCGCAGCAATGGCCTGGCCGCGATGCTGGCAGCGATTCGCGTACATGCAGTCAAAGCGCAGCAGACGGATCAAAGCGCTGCACCAATCGACGCATCCAATGCGATTAGCAAAGACTGAAAGCCCGATGGCTGGCGCATCTTGATGGATTTTTTTCGCGTTTTGCAGCATTTGTCTGACAGCTTCAGGCAAGCTGACATCCATTACGCACTGATCGGCGGCTTTGCCATGGCCATGCACGGCGTACAGCGTGCCACAGTGGATCTGGATTTCATACTGTTGCTGGATGATCTGCACCAGGCCGACCAGATCCTGACTGAATCGGGTTATCAGCGCCATTTTCATTCGGAAAACGTTTCGCATTATCGAGCTGCCGATGCCGAGTTCGGGCGCATTGACATATTGCATGCATTCCGACCTGCTGCCAGGGCCATGCTGGAGCGGGCTGAACAAATCTCGATTGATGTTGATGTGGTCATATCAGTAGCGCAAATCGAAGACATCATCGGATTAAAAATCCAGGCCGCTTGCAACAATCCGGCCAGACAGGTATCTGACTGGTACGACATCAAGCTGCTGCTGGAAGCGGCTGCAGCGCAGCAAAAGCCGCTGGATTTTACGCTGATGCGCGACTATGTTGATGTTTTTGATGTGCAAGATCGCTATCAGGAAATGATTGATTGGTATGGCCAGACTAAGCGCTGAACAACGCCAGGCATTGCGGGACAGCTTGCGAGAAGATTATTCGCAGCCAGGACTGCGTGCGGATGAGCGCTTTGTAGCCCCCACGCTGGCGGCACGACAGCGCTATATTCGCTTTGCCACTACTGCCTCTGCACTGAGCGCACAGCGCTGGCAGGAACAAACCAGCCAGCTGCAACCCATCACCGGTGAGCACTGGAAACTCTGACTTGCGCAGAGCTTCCTGATCGTCACAGACACATACTGCCATGCTCAGCTACCGCCACGGCTTTCATGCCGGCAACCCCGCCGATGTATTCAAGCACAGTGTGGTGCTGGCGCTGTTGCGCGCCATGCAGGAAAAGCCCGGCGGCATCACCTGTATCGATACTCATGC
>JAJFKZ010000034.1 GCA_021772955.1 Gammaproteobacteria bacterium
ATGGTGCGTGGGTTCGTCGCTTGGCCTCGTTGGCAGTACAGAAATGCATGAATGCCTGGTCGTAGTCGTGCTGATGATGTAAAAGATTGGCTTTGGCAAAGTGTAAAGCACTGATTTGCTGATCTGCGAGTGATTGATCTAGCAGCAAGTCTTCCAGTTGCTGTTGCTCGGATTGGCTAAACACATAGTCGCCAGTGCTGACCAGAAACGCCAGGGCTGCATACACCTGGGTCATTCGTGGATCAAGCGCCAGGGACTGCTGGAAACAGCTGATAGCTTCATCCATACGGTGCATATCCAGCAGCAAATCACCGAGCAGATAGTGCGCATGAGCGGTCACTGGAGGCATTGCCAGAGCCTGTCTAAAGGATTGCTCTGCCGCTTGCAACCGATGACAGCGACGCAACGCTTGTCCCAGTTCGCCGTGCCAGTTGCCAATATCGGATTGCAGGTGAATGGCAGACTGCAGCAAAGCCGCGGCCTCCTCATAAAAACCTGTCTGCAATGCGATCAGGCCTAGGTTGCGGCGCGCCAGCGCATGTTCCGGCTGGATGTTTAATACTTGTTGATAGAATTGTTGGGCGCTGTCAATAGCGCCGCGCTGATGCGCTTGAATGGCTTGATGCAGCAGTGCTTCAGTAGCTTGGTTGGTCATGGGTATGATTTACTCGAACAGGACTAACCGCGTCCACTCCATTAATTTCATTGTTATCAGCTTGTTTATCCGTAAAATATAATCAGTAACTGTCCGCCTTCATGAACTAGGCTGGCTAGCGCGGCTGCGGACAAAGCGTTGCCGATGCCTACTGCGCTAAAGTATCATAAACGATCAATTCTGATGCTGTTGCAGTAACTACTCCATGTCTATAGCGAATGCCCACACTGCCATGCAAGACGGTGATCTGTCGTCTGCGTTAGAAATGCTACAGCACCGGCTGGAAGCCATGCCTGACGACGTGCAGACGATACAGCTGTTGATTCGGTGCCACTTGCAGCGCAATGAGTTGCGCGAAGCCGGTGACAGACTGCAGAAACTGCTCAGGCAACCGTCACAAGACGCCACTACGTATGTGCTGACGGGTGATCTGTATTCTCGCACCGGCCAGATTCAGCAGGCCGCACAGGCTTATCGAGAAGCGCTACGACTGCAGCCGGATGCCATCGAGGCATTGCATGGCATCACGCTGACCTTGATCGGTTTGCAGAAACTGGATCAGGCGCGGGAATATCTCCAGCAAGCCTTGTCTGTGGCTGCAGATCATCCTGACACCAGACGCAATATGGGATTGTTGCATCGCTGCATGGCACCGCGCTGGCATTTTCCGATGGTCAATGATATCAGGCGCAACGATCTGTTTGAGCGAGCGATTAAAAAAGTCGTCAATGAGCACAGCCATGTTCTGGATATCGGCGCCGGCAGTGGCTTATTGTCGCTGATGGCGGCCCGCGCTGGCAGCAAGCATATCCATGCTTGTGAGAGCAACCCGTTTCTGGCTGACATAGCAACCAGAGTGATTGCCAACAATGATCTGGCCGATGTCATCACAGTGCATGCATGCGCTTCGCAAAGCCTGAAGATTGGCAAACACATGCCGCAGCGCGCAGACGTGATATTGGCGGAAGTGTTTGACAGCGCGGTCATCGGTGAGGGCGCCATCGCGACCTATACACATGCGCTCAGCGTACTGGCGCAGCCTGATTGTATAACCATACCCTGTCGTGCCGAGTTGCGGGGTGTTATGGTTGCAAGCGAAGCACTCTGGCATCAGGGGGCCGTGGCTGAGGTCAACGGCTTTGATCTGCGCGCCTTGAATGATATCGATCCCGGCATGATCGGGCTGGATGCTGATCGCTTGCCGATGCGCGCGGTTTCGGATACGGTGACGCTGATGACATTTGATTTCAGCATGCATGGCAAGCCCACGGCATTGCGCCAGGACAGCACGCTGATTGCCAATCAAGCTAGTCAAGTGCACGCCATAGTCTACTGGATGAAACTGTGGCTGGATGATGAGATTTATCTGGATAATCGACCGGATTTAGGTGATGGTAACAGTGTCGGATTCATCGAACATTGGGGGCCCATGGCAAATATCATTAATCCAATAATGACCGTTGAGCCAGGCACAAAGCTGCAGCTGCAGACGCATCATGATCGTATGCATGTCACGGTAGTCGTGTGTGATCCAGCTAGTGGTGCGGTACTGGCGTGAGCGAGACGCCAATACCCGCCAGTTCGCAAGCCTGGAGCCAGTACTGGTCCGCTGGGCGCTTAAGCTCCTGCCCCGGACCGGATGACAGCAATTATCAAGGTGAAATGGCTGCTTGCTGGCATGACTTTTTCAAGCTGCGGCCAGTCAGGTCGCGGGTACTGGACATCGCCTGCGGTAATGGCGCTTTGCTGTTGCTAGTCAGACAATTTGCCGAACAGCAGCAAGCCCAATGGCTCCTGCATGGCGTGGATCGGGCTGCAGTGCAAGTCATTGCACAATTGCGCGATGCCGATGCACGTATGCTCAGTGGCATCGATATGCACGAACTACCCTATGCCAATGGCAGTTTTGATGTCGTGTGCAGTCAGTATGGAATCGAATACGGGCGCTTTCCTGACAATCTTCACGAAGCCATGCGGGTATTGAAAAGCGGCGGCAGTTTTCAATTCATCGTGCACGATGCTGATTCCACTATTGCACAACGGGTGCAGCTGCAGTTGCAGCAGATTGATTTGCTGCAGATGCAATGGCAGCTGTTTGACAAGCTGCATAACATGCTGGAAACAGAGCTGACGAAAGACTTCAGCCGTATGAAGCAGCGATTTGATGAGGCCGCAGGAGCTGCGTTCAACTATATGCGTGATGCCCAGCGACAGGCACAAGACATCAGCCTGATTGAGCAGACCTTGCAGCAATTGGGCGGTATCTGGCAGTTGCGCGGGCAACATGGGCTTGAGTCATCACTGACGGCCTGTACGCAGGCTCAGCTGGCAACGCAGAGTCTGGCCAGACGCTTACTGGATCAGCAACAGGCCATGCTGGATCGGCAGCAAGTCGATGATTGGCTACAGTTTCTGCGCAGCTACGACGCAGCTAGCACACTGCAAGCGCTGCACAGCGGCGGGCACGCGCTTGGCTGGGTGTTGCGGGGAAATGACAGGATCTGAATGGTGGTGGTGCCATTGACAAGCCCGCTTGCTTCTGCGGATGATCGTCCAACCTGCTTAGCCAGCTTCGCCCTGCTCCTCTAATCCTTCATGAAATATACGGGCTAGATGGCATCGCGCTTGAGCCAGATAAACTAAGCTCAGGCAGGATAATCGTCGTCAAGTTGCGAACGCAATCCTTGCAGCTGTTGCTGATAATGCTTCCAGCCCTGCATGGCGCTGCGGTATACCGGCTTGCGTGCCTGGGTGCGACTGGCGGTAGCAAGCAGCGCATTTTTTCTGTCGCCAGTCAAACAGTTGTCGTTCCATTCCAGGCCAAGAAAATCGATGATCTTGCGACATTCTGACGCACTGTCATCAACCAGATTCTCATACCGGACATCCAGAATACGCAGCGGTAAACGCTGTTTCCACAAGTCCATGTGGCGTTGGTACAAACGGTAGAAAACCAGCATGTCAGTAAAATCATTACTGAATGGCATATTGATATCCTGCCGGTAACATGACCACAACGTATCCAGTGGGTCGCGTACAGTGTGAATGACGCGGGCATTGGGGAACAACAAATAAACAAGGCCCAGTAGCTCATAATTGATCGGCATTTTGTCAATCGAGCGCAGCGCGGATGTTTCATTGCATCGAATCTGCTGCAAATACCACTGTGCCATTTCAGCAAGTACCTCCGCCGTGAGCGCAGTAATGCATTGTGGAAACGAACGGCCCAGTCTGTTCGGCAGGCCGCTGCGAACAATATTGCGCAGATGCGGTAATTCGGACAAAGCGATGATTTGTGGATGACAGCCCAGCATGGCAGCAAGCAGTGTCGACCCGGTTCTTGGCATACCGACGACAAATACCGGGTAGTCAGAGTCCGAACCAAACTGCTGGCGATCGTGAATCATTGATGCGGAAAAAGCAGCATCCAGCATGTGCAGTTTGCTGGTTTCCAGCTCTGCATTGAAGCGGGTTGCTGGCAGCATGTTTTGCTTTTTCAAATTGTTGGCGCGTTGAAAACA
Organism: Gammaproteobacteria bacterium; assembly: GCA_021772955.1. Classification (GTDB taxonomy): domain Bacteria; phylum Pseudomonadota; class Gammaproteobacteria; order Xanthomonadales; family Wenzhouxiangellaceae; genus JAHJQV01. The sequence continues at coordinate 4,177 of JAJFKZ010000034.1, forward strand.
GACAAACGCCTGATCATACTCCTTGGCTTTGTGCAGCAGTTGCGCCTTGGCAAAGAACAAGCGCGAAGCCAGCGGGTGATCCGACTGAATCTGTTGCAGTATCTGATCAAGTTGTTGGTGTTGCTGTGCGGTGAACTGATAATCACCGGTGGCTGCCAGCGTGGCGAGCCCGTACAGAGCTTCGGCCTGAAAATAGGAATCCTCCAGAGCGATTAAATAGTGTGCTATGGATTCGTCCAGGGCGCCGGTTTCGGTCAGCAAATCAGCCATACGGCAGTGATACTGAGCATCGTCCGGTTGCATTTGCAATGCCCTCTGCAAGCTGGCTATGGCATGCTCTGGTTGGCCATCTCGTTGATAGCTAAGTGCCAGTGCAGCATGCCAATCGGAGTACTTTGAATCTGCCGCGATGGCCTGAGTGAGCAATTGGATAGCTTGATCAATGTGGCCGGTGCGCATGGCGATCAGGCCGGTGTTACCAAGCGCAATGGAGTGCTGTGGCTGTTGCTGCAACACTTGTTGATAAAGCTGCCAGGCCTGTTGTACATTGCCAGCAGCCTCGGCCTGCTTAGCGCGTTGAATCAAACTTGCAATCATGACTACTGAACAGCGGGGCTTGTGTGTTGGCCAGTGCAGGCCAAACCAGTCACCGCGACGAGTTGCTGGCAACTAGCGAACATGCTCATTGCGGGCGCTTTTTTGGCATGTACAAATCGGTCAGCGTGCCACTCATGGCTTCTGCTGCCATGGCCACGGTTTCTGACAGGGTTGGATGCGGATGTATGGCCAGGCCGATGTCTTCGGCGTCGGCTCCCATCTCTATGGCCAGGACACATTCGGCGATCAGGTCGCCGGCCTGCGGCCCGACGATGCCGGCGCCGATGATGCGTTTGCTGGACTTGTCGAAGATCAGCTTGGTCAGGCCCTCACTGCGCCCCATGCCCAGAGAACGACCGCTGGCCGCCCATGGAAAGCGGGTGATCTCAACATCCAGTTGTTCGGCCTTGGCCTGCAGCTCGGTCACACCCACCCAGGCCACTTCCGGATCGGTATAGGCCACTGATGGAATGACTTTGGCATCAAACCAGGCGTTTTCACCGGCACAGACCTCTGCAGCGACTTTGCCTTCGTGGCTGGCCTTGTGAGCCAGCATGGGCTGGCCGATAATATCGCCAATTGCGTAAATATGGCTGATATTGGTGCGTTGCTGCTTATCCGCGTTGATAAAGCCACGCTTGTCCACTTGAACGCCTGCATTTTCGACTGCAATTTGATGGCCATTGGGGACGCGGCCCACGGCTGCCAGAATGCGCTCGAACTGCTTTGTTTCAGGGATGTTGTCGCCCTCAAACTCAACTTGCAGGTATGCCTCGGTAGCCTTGGCTGTGGTGACTTTGGTGCGCAGGTGGAAGCTGACACCACGCTGTTGCAACTGTTGTTGTAAGGGCTTGACCAGATCGTGATCAGCACCCGGCATCAGTTCATCTGCCAGTTCGACCACAGTGACCTGGCTGCCCAGTGCGGCGTGGATACAGGCCATTTCCAGGCCGATGATGCCGCCGCCGATAATCAGCAGCGTGGCGGGTATATCCTGCAATTTCAATGCGTCGGTTGAGTCCATCACGCGCTCATCGTCCCAGGGCAGGTTAGGCAGTTGGATGGCTTCGGCACCGGCAGCAATGATGCAATTGGCAAAGCTCAGTTGCTGGTGGCCTGACTGCGAGCGGATACTGATGTGGTGGTCGTCCTCGAATTTGCCTTGGCCGGTAATCACCCGCACCTTGCGTTTTTTGGCCAGCCCGTCCAGACCTTTGGTGAGGCGTTCTACTACGCTGTCTTTCCAGCTACGCAGTTTGTCCAGATCAATGCTGGGCTCAGCAAAGCTGACGCCATGCTCAGCCATGGCGGCAGCCTCATCAATGACCTTGCCGGTGTGCAGCAGTGCCTTGGAGGGGATGCATCCGACATTCAGACAGACGCCACCCAAGCGCGGGAAACGCTCGATCAGTATCACATTCAGACCCAGGTCCGCAGCTCTGAATGCGGCCGTGTAGCCGCCTGGGCCAGCCCCCAGCACCAGCACATCACAATCATACTGGTGTGCCTGTTTGTCGGCGGTACTGTGGTCAGCGGTGCTACTGGCGTCACTGTCTGAATGTGAAACAGCGCCGCTGTCGTCAGCCAGGCTAGAGTCCTGCTCGTCGGCTTTCTGATCGCCGGAGCCCTCTTCGTCGGGCCCCGGTTCGTCGGGCCCCGGTTCGTCGGATCCCGGTGCGTCGGAATCGGATTCCAGCGTCACGATGACATCACCTTCCGAGACTTCGTCACCAATCGCAACATGCACATAAACAACGCTGCCGCTGTGCGCGGCTGGCACTTCCAGGGTGGCCTTGTCCGATTCCAGGGTAATCAGCGATTGATCCTTTTGCACCTGATCACCTGCGGCCACCAATATCTCGATGACGGGTACCTGGTCGAAATCACCGATATCAGGAACCTTGATTTCAAGCTTGCTCATAATGTGCCTCTGGTTTGTCTCAGTATCAGTTGCTCGTTGGTCTGGCGCAACTCAAGTTGTTTCAATGCGCTCATGCCCAGCAGAACCGGGCCATCCATATTTGGAGCCACCCCGGCGCGAACATCAGTCAGCCGAATGTTGCCGATCTCCAGTGTATCCAGCATGGTCAGATAGCCATGACTGACGCCGTTGGCGGTATTGAATGCAGTATCTGCCAGGCGCGGTAGTCCGAGTCGCCTGGCCGTGGCCTCGGGCAATGCCACCTGCGTGGCACCGGTATCCACCAGAAAATCCACATCCTTGCCGTTGATGCGCCCGGTAAAGACGTAATGCCCCTGGCGATTGGGCTGCAGGCTGACTTCTACCGCTTCAGCATGCTGCAGACTTTGTACCTGTTGGTTGGGGTTTTGTTGCTGATCCAGTTTGCCGCTGAAAAACCAGGTCAGCAGGCCCAGCACCAGCAGCGCTGCTACAAACAGCATGCCGCGCCCGGTTTTTTGAGGTTGTGTTGTCATGAAGAACACAAACAAAGGCGAGACTTGATTGCCACGGCGGCTTTGCCGCCTCGCAATGACGGGTGGGTAGGGTTGGCTACGGCCTGGCTTGCCACGGTGGCTACGCAGCCTCGCAATGACGGCCAAGGGGACGCGTTCGGGGAATTCGTCATTGCGAGCCCGCAGGGCGAAGCCTTTTGCTGCGAGCGTAGCGCGGCAGAATCCAGTCAAATAATATCATTGTATAAATCCTGCCAGTCTGGGTTCATTGATTCGATTAGTTCCAACTTGCGACGCCGATTCCCGGCCTTGATCTGTTTTTCACGCAGGATGGCTGTTTCCATCGTCCCGTGTTGCTCATACCAGACCAACATTTTACATGCGTATTTTTTTGTGAAGCCTGCTACAAGACTTTCACGATGAATGTACGCGCGACGAACAAGGTCTGAGGTCACGCCCACGTATATTGTGCCGTTACGCTTATTGGCCATCATGTAAACGCAAGGGTCTTTCATGGATGATTATACAAACTGGATTGCCACGACGTCTCCGACGTCTCGCAATGACAGGGCAAAAATTGTCGTAACATAAACTGGATTGCCACAGCGGCTACACCGCCTCGCAATGACGGGCGGGTAGGGTTGGCTACGGTCTGGATTGCCACGGCGGCTGAGCCGCCTCGCGATGACGAGGAAGTGGTTTGTTGTGACTGAAACTGGATTGCCACGACGTCTTTGCCACTTTGTGATGGCGGCAAGGAAGACGCATTCGGGGATTTCGTCATTGCGAACCCGCAGGGTGAAGCCTTTTGCTGCGAGCGTAGCGCGGCAGAATCCAGTCAAATAACATAATGGCATACAAGCGGGGTATGTGTACTACCTGATACTGGATTGCCACGGTGGCGCTGCCGCCTCGCAATGACGGGCGGGTAGGGTTGGCTACGGTCTGGATTGTCACAGTGGCTACGCCTCCTCGCAATGACGGATTTTGTTCTGTTCCACGCCAAATCGTACTTCCTGAATTGCCACAGCGGCTGAGCCGCCTCGCGATGACGGGACTATGAGTTCTGCGATCCGCTTCCCGGTATTCCACCACGCCCTTAGCTGCAAGCGTAGTGCGGCAGAATTCAGTCCTCATGGCCGACGTAGCAAGCAGAACTACAGTAACAACCTGCGCAGATCGCTCAGGCACTCGGCCAGGTAGCGGGTGAAGCGGGCGGCGTCAGCGCCGTCGATGACGCGGTGGTCATAGGACAGCGACAACGGCAGCATCAGTCTGGGCAAGAAACTGTCCTGCGACTCGTCCCATTGCGGTTGCATGCTGGCACGTGACACGCCGAGTATGGCGACTTCCGGTCCATTGACGATGGGCGTAAAGGCGGTGCCGCCAATTCCGCCCAGGCTGGAAATCGAGAAACAGCCGCCCTGCATCTGCGCCGGCTTCAATTTGCCGTCGCGCGCCAGACTGCTGAGCTCACCGAGTTCTTCGGCCAATTCCACCAGTCCCTTGCGATCGGCGTCGCGGATCACCGGCACCACCAGTCCGTGTTCGGTATCCACGGCCACACCGATATGATAATAATGCTTGAGAATCAGCTCGCTACCATCGTGATTGAGCGAGGCGTTGAACTGTGGAAACTGTTGCAGTGCCTTGACACTGGACTGGATCAGAAACGCCACCATGCTCAGTTTGCTGCCGCTTTTTTCGGCTTGTTTGTTATGCTGCTGGCGAAACGCTTCCAGCTCGGTGATATCAGCCTGATCATGCTGGGTGACGTGAGGGATGGTGATCCAGTTGCGGTACAGATGCAGGCCGGATTTACGCTGGATACGCGACAACGGCTGTTGCTCGATGTCACCGAACTTGCTGAAATCGATTTGTTTGCGGGCTGGCATGTCGACACCCGTTGTGCTACTGCCACCGCTGATCCGGGCACGAATGTGCTCGTGCAGATCAGCTTCGGTGATGCGACCCTTGCGGCCGGTGGCGGTGACCTGATCAAGATCAACTTCCAGCTTGCGCGCTAGCTTGCGTACACCCGGGCTGGCATGCGCAGTGTGGCTAGTATTGTCCGCAGCGCTTTGTGCGCTGGTGCTAATACTGCCCTGTTGCGCTTGTTTGGCCGATGGTCCGCCAGAGTTTTGAGTTTCGTCTAGCGCAGCGCTGCTGGACTGGCCAGATGCCGTTTTGGCGGCGCCATCATGCTTGTCGACAGTATCGTTATCGGACTGATCTCGCGCTGGTGGCTTGGCGTCAGTTTCCTGCTGGTCCTCAGCGCCACCGCCGGCTTGTTCATCGTCGACCTCAATCGTGGCGATGACATCGCCTTCGGTGACCTCGTCACCGACCTTGACCGAAAGCTTGCTGATGGTGCCAGCAGCGCTGGATGGTACTTCCATGGTGGCCTTGTCGGATTCCAGCGTCACCAGCGAATCGTCCTTGGCCACCGTGTCGCCAGTGCTGACCAGCACTTCGATGACTGGAACCTGGTCAAAACCACCAATGTCCGGAACTTTGATTTCTATAGTCTTTGCCATGTTGTTCTCCAATTGGATGCTGATCAAACGCTCACGGGATTGGGTTTGTCGACGTCGATTTGCAATCGCGAACGAGCATCCAGCAGCAGGCGCTGATCCAGTTCGCCGCTGCGATAAAGTCCGTACAAGGCCGCGTAGGCGATGTGCTTGCGGTCGACTTCAAAAAACGCTCGCAGTTTTTCGCGGGTGTCACTGCGACCAAAGCCATCGGTGCCCAACACGATGTAGTCGCGATCCGGCAGGAAGGCGCGGATCTGATCGGCCTGGGCGCGTACATAATCGGAGGCAGCGACAATCGGGCCGCGTTGATTTTGAAGGCATTGGGTCACGTACGGCAACTCGTCAGCAGTGCCGGCCTGCAGGCGATTGCGGCGTTCTGTCGCCTGGCCCTGTTTGCGCAGCTCGTTGAAGCTGGTGACGCTCCAGACATCGGCGCTGATGTTGTATTCCTCAGCGAGTATCTCCGCGGCCGCCAGTGCCTCACGCAAGATCGTGCCCGAGCCCAGTAACTGTACACGCAGTTCGGTGCCGCGACCAGGCTGCAGCAGATACATGCCGTTGATGATGCCTTGCTGGGAATCGGCCGGCATTTCCGGATGCGAGTAATTTTCGTTCATCACGGTAATGTAATAGAACACATCCTCGCGCTCAGCATACATGCGCCGCAGTCCATCCTGAAAGATCACCGCGACTTCATGCGCGAAGGCAGGGTCGTAGCTGACACAGTTGGGGATGGCTCCGGCCAGCAGATGACTGTGGCCATCTTCATGTTGCAGGCCCTCGCCGTTGAGCGTGGTACGGCCGGCGGTGCCGCCAATCAGAAAACCACGCGCGCGCATGTCACCGGCGGCCCAGGCTTCGTCGCCGATGCGCTGAAACCCGAACATGGAGTAGAAAATGTAGAACGGGATCATCATCTGGCCGGAATTGGCATATGAGGTGGCCGCCGCCACCCACGATGACATGGCACCAGCTTCGGTAATGCCTTCCTGCAAAACCTGGCCATCGGTGGTTTCCTTGTAGTACATCAACTGAGCGGAATCCACCGGCTCATACAACTGACCAATGGCTGAGTAAATACCCAGCTGTCGGAACAGTCCTTCCATACCAAAGGTACGTCCCTCATCGCAGATGATCGGGACAATGCGTTTTTGCAGTTTTTTGTCGCGCAGCAATATCGCCAGACAGCGCACCAGCGCCATGGTGGTGGAGTTCTCGCGTTCACCACTGCCCTTGGTGATGCTTTCGAAGGCCTTGAGTTCCGGTATTTCCAGCGTTTCCTCGCCGGCCCTGCGCTGCGGCAGAAAACCGCCGAGTTCGCGGCGGCGAGCCAGCAGGTACTGCACTTCCTCGCTGTCGACGCCAGGATGAAAGTAGGGCACTTCATCCAGATCCGCGTCGGTCACCGGCACGTCAAAGCGATCGCGAAAATAGCGTACGCCATCGATATCAAGTTTTTTCTGCTGATGCGAAATGTTCTGGCCTTCGCCATTTTGTCCGAGGCCATAACCCTTGATGGTCTTGGCCAGGATGACGGTGGGCAGATCTTTGTTATTGACGGCCTGATGGTAGGCCGCAAAAATCTTGTGTGGGTCGTGGCCGCCGCGATTCAGACGCCAGATGTCCTCATCGCTCATGTCCGCGACTCTGTTTTTGAGTTGCTCGTATTTGCCGAAGAAATGTTCGCGCACGTAGGCGCCGTTTTCGGCCTTGTAACGCTGGTAGTCACCATCCACCGCTTCCATCATGCGCTTTTTCAACAGATCATCGTCATCGTTTTCAAGCAACTGATCCCAGTACGAGCCCCACAGCACCTTGATCACATCCCAGCCGGCGCCACGAAACACGCCTTCCAGCTCCTGGATGATTTTCTGGTTGCCACGTACTGGACCATCCAGCCGCTGCAGATTGCAGTTGATCACGAAAATCAGATTGTCCAGCTTCTCGCGACCCGCCAGCGATATTGCCCCTAGTGATTCCGGCTCATCGGTTTCGCCATCACCGAGAAAGCACCAGACGCGGCGCTCGCTGGTATCGGCCAGACCGCGATTGTGCAGGTACTTGAGGAATCGCGCCTGATAGATGGCAAACAATGGCCCCAGCCCCATGGACACGGTAGGCAGTTGCCAGAAATCCGGCATCAGCCAGGGGTGCGGATAGGACGATAGCCCGTGGCCGTCGACTTCCTGACGAAAATGATCCAGCTGCTCCTTGCTGATACGACCTTCCAGAAAAGCCCTGGCATAAATACCGGGCGAGCTGTGTCCCTGAATGTACACCAGGTCACCGCCGCCGGGATGGTCCTGGCCTCGAAAAAAGTGATTGAAACCAACGTCATACAGCGTTGCCGCCGAGGCAAAACTGGCGATATGACCACCGAGTTCACCACCGCGACGACTGGCACGCACTACCGTGGCCATGGCGTTCCAACGGATGATCGAGCGTATGCGACGTTCCATGGCCGGGTCACCATCGGCCTTGATCTGGGCTTCAGGAGTGATCGTATTGATATAGCTGGTGGTCAGGTCGAACGGCAGGTGTACACCCTGTTCGCGGGCATGCGTGGCCAGTTCCTGCAACAAGAAGTGCGCCCGGCCGCTGCCGTCGTGTTCCACCACCGCTTGCAGAGCATCCAGCCACTCACGGGTTTCGGTCAGATCAATGTCTTCATTCGGTTTAGGCACGTGATTCATGTCCAGTCCTCATCATGGTTATCGCTGTGGCCGTGAAACAGCGTCTCCTGCAATTGGTCTTGATCGAAGTGTTGGGCGTCGACACAGGCAATCGCAGTCATGTTGATGACCCGGCGTACCGTAGCCGAAGGCACCAGCAGATGTGCCGGCATGCCGACCCCCATCAATATTGGACCGACCGAGATGCCCTTGGTGACGATGCGCGCAAAGTTGAAGGCAATGTGGGCTGAATCCACATCCGGCATGACCAGCAGATTGGCACAACCGGACAGACGCGAGTTTGGAAAAACACGCTCACGTATGCTGTCGGATAGCGCCATGTCGGCGGGCATTTCACCTTCGACTTCCAGATCCGGAGCGCGTTCACGCAGGATGCGCAATGCCTCACGCATTTTTTCGGCACTGTCATCAGGGTGACTGCCAAAAGCCGAATGCGACAACAGCGCAACTTTTGGCTGCATGCCAAACAACCTGACTTTTTCGGCGGCCATTTCCGCCAGTTGGGCGATCTGCTCGGCGTTCGGGTTCATGTTCACGTGCGTGTCGCAGACAAAATAGATGCCGGCATCGCAGGTCAGGCCGCTGAGTGCGCCGACAATACCCAGGCTGTTGCCGATACCGAGCACATTGAGCACGTCCTTGAGTTTGTTCTGATAGCCGCCTTCAATGCCGGAGATCATGGCATCGGCATCGCCACGCTTGACCGCCAATGCGGCAATCACGGTGTCCCGCGTGCGCACAATGTTTTTAGCTGCATCCGGCGACACACCACGCCGTTGCATGAGTTCGTGATAGGTTTGCCAATATTCCTTGAAGCGCGGATCGGACTGCGGGTTGATCAGTTCGAAGTCTTTGCCTGCCTGCAGTCGCAGGCCGAGCCGCTGGCAGCGCATTTCCACCACATCCGGTCGGCCGATCAGCAACGGTACGGCAAGGTGATCATCGACGATGGTTTGCACCGCGCGCAGGATGGTTTCGTTTTCGCCCTCGGCAAAAATCACCCGACGTGGGTCCTTGCGGGCCTGATCGAACACCGGCTTCATCATCATGCCGGTGCGGAACACAAACTGATTCAGGCGCTCGCGATAGGCATCCATGTCTTCGATCGGGCGATCGGCAATGCCCGAATCCATGGCCGCCTGGGCCACAGCCGGTGCCAGATGCACCAGCAGACGTTGGTCGAACGGCTGCGGGATCAGGTAATCGCGGCCGAACTGCATGGCCTCGTCACCGTAACCGGCAGCACTGGCATCGCTGGCTTCCAGCCGTGCCAGCGCCGCCAGTGCGTGCGCACAGGCCAGCTTCATTGCTTCGTTGATCTCGCGTGCTCCGACATCCAGTGCGCCGCGAAAAATGTAGGGAAAGCACAGCACATTGTTGACTTGATTCGGGAAATCCGACCTGCCGGTGGCAATGATGGCATCCGGTCTGGCCTCGCGCGCCACATCGGGCATGATTTCCGGGGTCGGGTTGGCCAGCGCCAGAATGATCGGCTGCTCGGCCATGGTCTTGAGCATTTCCGGCTTCAACACATTCGGTGCTGAGACACCGAGAAAGATGTCCGCGCCAGCGACCGCGTCAGCGAGCGTGCGGGCGTCGGTCTCGCGCGCATATTTCTGCTTGCGCTCGTCCATTTCTTCGGCGCGCCCTACGAACACCACACCTTCGCGATCACACACGATGATGTTTTCTAACGGCAAGCCCAGGTGGACCAGCAAGTCCAGGCAGGCCATGCCGGCGGCACCGGCACCGGACGCGGCCAGGCGTACGTCCTCGATTTTCTTGTCGACGATGTGCAGGGCATTGATGACCGCAGCGGCAGTGATGACCGCGGTGCCGTGCTGGTCGTCGTGGAACACCGGTATGTCCATACGGTCGCGCAACTGCTGCTCGATGTAAAAGCATTCCGGCGCCTTGATGTCCTCCAGGTTGATACCGCCAAAAGTCGGTTCCAGGCTGGCAACGATGTCGATGAACTTGTCGGGGTCGGTTTCGTCGATTTCGATATCGAATACGTCGATGCCGGCAAATTTGCGGAACAAAACGCCTTTTCCTTCCATCACCGGCTTGGCTGCCAGCGGGCCAATGGCGCCCAAACCCAACACCGCAGTGCCGTTGCTGATCACCGCTACCAGATTGCCACGAGAGGTCAGGTTGGCTGCTTCGGCGGGATCCTTGGCAATTAGCTCAGAAGCAGCGGCCACGCCGGGTGAGTAGGCCATGGCCAGGTCTTTTTGTGTGGTCAGGGCCTTGGTCGCGGTGATTCTGATCTTGCCCGGGGTCGGATAACGATGATAGTCCAGAGCGTCTTGACTTAGTTTGTCGTCCATTTGCTATGCAGCCTTGTTTGGGTGGTATACGAATCCTCCGCGACCGGGGGCGTGACGATGATTTGGCGGCTGATGTCAGCTAGTGCGCCTGCTCATGACTTGCGGCATATTGGCCGCTGGCGGCCATGCCGTTCATGCGTGCCCGATGAGCCAGCTTTTTCTGTGCCTGCTGCGGGTTGGCCGGGTCAGCAGCCCAGGCCTTGAGCGCTGCCTGTTGCAGAGCGCGGCCGTAGGAAAAGCTGAGCGGCCAGGGAAAGTCGCCCAGCGCATTCATGGCCTGCAGGTGTTCAGTGGCTTCCACATCGCCTTGTCCGCCGGATAAAAACACCACGCCAGCCAGCGCTGCCGGTACCGCATTGAGCAAACAGGTGACGGTGGCTTGTGCGACTTCGACACGATCAGCCCGATCTTCACATTCAGACCCGGATATGACCATGGATGCTTTCAGTATTGCACCTTCGAGTACCACGCCTTGTTCATACATCTGGGCGAACAAGCTGCGCAAGGTGGCTTCGGTGACATCAAAACAATCGTCCAGATCGTGACCGCCGTCCATCAATATTTCCGGCTCCACGATTGGCACGATGTCGTTTTCCTGACACAAGGCGGCGTACCGTGCCAGCGCGTGGGCATTGGCCTCGATGCAGGCGGAGGTGGGTATGCCGTCACCGATGGTGATTACTGCCCGCCATTTGGCAAAGCGGGCACCAAGTTGATGATATGCCTGCAGTCGATCGCGCAGACCATCCAGGCCTTCGGTGATTTTTTCATCTTCGTGACCGGCCAATGGCTTGGCGCCGGCATCGACCTTGATGCCCGGCAGGATCCCCTGTGCCTGCATGATTTCGACCATACTGCGGCCGTCAGCGGCGCTTTGGCGCAGGGTTTCGTCGTACAAGATGGCGCCGGAAATGTGCTCGCCCAGGCCGGGTGTGCTTAACAGAGTCGCCCGATAATCACGACGATTGTGCTCGGTGTTTTCCACGTTCACGCTGGCCAGGCGTTTGGCGATAGTGGGGGTGCTTTCATCTATGGCAAGTATGCCTTTGCCGGGTGCGACCAGCGCCTGGGCGTTACTTACCAGTGTTGCAATATCCATGATCAGTGCTGCTCCGTCTGCTGTGGTTGTATCAATCGCTTATTGTAACGATATTGGCGTTGCCTTGGCCAGCGAATGGAGTGCTCATGTCGGGTGCGGAGAAAACAACAGCGGTTGGGCATCAGCATGACCGCTGGCGCTGATCTGCATCAGTTTCAGCGTGTTCGTGCTGCCGGGCAATCCGACTTCATCGCCCATGGTGACGATGACCCGATCACCGGCCTTGAGTTTGCCCTGTTGATAGAGAATTTCCAGCGCCTGTCGAACCAGTGTTTGCACCGTATCGTAATCATCACGATGGGCGATTGCCTGGACGTTGCTGTACAAGGCCATGCGCCGGCGGCTGGCGGCAGCAGGCGAGGCCGCATAGATGGGTACCGACGAGCGCAAACGCGACAGCCATTTGGCGGTGGAACCGGATTCAGTCAGGGCCAGAATGGCCTGGACATCGACGTTTTCTGCCATCACCATGGCGGCCATGGCAATGGCCTGGTCGATGCGTTGAACATGGGCCTGCAGATCCTGCGGTTGGTGGTGTGCCGATTGGTGGCGTTCGGCACCCAGGCAGATTTGATGCAGTGACTGGATGACTTTCAGCGGATGATCACCGACTGCGGTTTCTGCCGACAGCATTACCGCATCGCTGCCATCCAGAATGGCGTTGGCCACATCCAGCACTTCTGCGCGTGTGGGTTGCGGGCTGGTAATCATGGATTGCATCATTTGCGTGGCGGTGATCACAGCGCAGTTACGCTGCAAGGCGCGATGGATGATGTGTTTCTGAATCCCAGGCAGTTCGGCATCACCGATTTCCACGCCCAGATCGCCCCGCGCCACCAGCACTGCATCGCTGGCGTCGATGATCTCATCCAGATTGTCCAGTGCTTCGCAGCGCTCGATCTTGGCAATGACGCCGGTTTGTGCGCCGTGTTCGCGCAGCAGGCTGCGGGCCATGTGGATATCTTCGGCGTTGCGCGGAAAAGACACTGCCAGATAGTCGGCATGCAGCTCGGCAGCCAGCCGGATGTCCTGCAGGTCTGCTGCGGTCAGGCCCGGTACCGAGAGACCGCCACCGCGTTTGTTCAGGCCCTTGCGATCGGACAAAATACCGCCGTTTTCGACCTCGCAGCTGATCTGTTCCGCGCCGCGGGTGAGCACCCGCATGGTGATGAAACCGTCGTCGAACAGCAGCTGATCACCGACCTGGACGTCGGCGCCAAGATTGGCATAGGAAACCGCCACACCGCGTTCATCGCCAAGGCGTTCGGGAGCATCCAGATACAGTTCGAAGCGCTGGCCCTCTTGCAGCAGCTCGCGACCATTGGCAAAGCGCTCGATGCGAATTTTTGGCCCCTGCAGATCAGCCAGTACCGCCACTTCCTTGTCCGCCGCTGTGGCGACCCGACGTACTTGCTGCAGGCGTTGGCGAAAACCGGCATGACGGGCATGCGAAAAGTTCAGGCGCGCGACATCGACGCCCGCGATGAACATTTTTTGCAACAGCGCGTCATCATCGGTGGCCGGGCCCAGCGTGGCGACGATTTTTGTTCGGCGGACAGTGTTGTCAGTCACGATCGATTCAGGCGCGAGCCTGCAGCGCAGCAATGGCGGGCAAGGTCTTGCCTTCGACGAATTCAAGAAAAGCACCGCCACCAGTCGATTGATAATCAATGCCATCGGCAATGCCAAACTGGTCAATCGCGGCCAGCGTATCGCCGCCACCAGCGACCGAGTAAGCCTTGCTTGCGGCAATGGCCTGCGCCAGCGTGCGCGTACCAGCGGCGAAATCCTCAAGCTCGAACACACCCAGCGGACCATTCCAGAGTATCGTACCGGCACTGCCAACCAGATGCGTGTAGGCGGCGCTGGTGCTGGGGCCGATATCGAGGATCATGTCATCTGCGCTCACATCATCGACGTTTTTGCTGCTGCCCCGGGCCGTGGCGGAAACCTCGCTGGCGCAGATCACATCATCGGGTAATGGAATTTTGCCAGTGTCCAGCAGTTCCTGCGCCTGCGCCAGCATGTCCGGTTCGTACAGGGACTTGCCCACCGGCTTGCCGGCCGCCGCCAGCAGCGTGTTGGCGATACCGCCGCCGGTGATCAGCTGATCGACCTGATCCACCAACTGCCGCAGCACCCCCAGTTTGGTTGATACCTTGGCGCCACCAATAATGGCAATCAGCGGTCGTTGCGGGTTTTGCACCACCGCAGACAAGGCATTGAGTTCGGTCATCAGCAGCGGGCCGGCACAGGCAACCGGTGCCGCATGAATCACGCCTTCGGTGCTGGCCTGGGCCCGGTGCGCGGTGGCAAAGGCATCCATTACAAACACATCACATAGCGCCGCCATGCGAGCGGCCAGAGCACTGTCGTTGATTTTTTCGCCGACGCAAAAACGCACGTTTTCCAACAGCACAATCTCGCCGGGTTGCACCTCTACGCCGTCCAGCCAATCACTGACGAAGCGCACCGGCTGACCCAGTAGCTGAGTCAGATGGTGGGCCACCGGCTGCAGGCTGAAACGTGGTTCCGGTGCGCCCTCGGCGGGTCGACCCAGGTGCGACATGACCATGACCGCCGCGCCTTCTTCCAGTGCCATGCGCAGCGTCGGAATGGCCGCCAGCAAGCGTGCATCGGAAGTGACCTGGCCGGCGCTGATGGGCACGTTGAGGTCTTCACGGATCAGCACGCGCTTGCCGTGCAGGTCGACGTCTTGCATGGCCAGCATTACTTGGCCTGCATCAGCGCGGTGGCGGTATCCAGCATGCGGTTGGAAAAGCCCCACTCGTTGTCATACCAGCTCAACACTTTGACCTGGCGCGATTGCATGACCTTGGTCAGCGTAGCATCAAAAATGCTGGAAGCCGGATTGTGATTGAAATCCACCGATACCAGCGGCGCTTCGTTGTAAGCCAGCACGCCTTTGAGCTCGCCGTCGCTGGCAGTCTTGACGATACGGTTGACCTCATCCACGCTGGTATCACGGCTGGCGTTAAACACCAGATCCACCACCGACACATTGATGGTCGGCACGCGCATGGCAAAGCCATCCAGTTTGCCGTTGAGTTCCGGTAACACCAGGCCGACAGCGGCGGCGGCACCGGTTTTGGTCGGTATCTGGCTGGCCGGGGCCGAGCGTGCGCGACGCAGGTCAGAGTGATAGACGTCGGTCAACACCTGATCGTTGGTATAGGCATGGATGGTGGTCATCAGGCCGTGTTCGATACCAATGCCGGCATGTAAAACTTTGGCCAGGGGCGCCAGACAGTTGGTGGTGCAGGAGGCGTTGGAGATGACCTGATCACTGGCTTTCAGCGTGTCATGATTAACGCCATAGACAATCGTGGCATCAATGTCCTTGCCGCCGGGTGCCGAGATGATCACCTTGCGCGCACCCGCCTGCAGGTGGGCGCCGGCCTTCTCTTTGCTGGTGAACAGGCCAGTGCATTCCAGCACCACATCCACACCCAGCTCAGCCCAGGGCAGCGCGGCCGGGTCGCGCTCGGCCAGCACGCGGATGGCTTTGCCGTTGACAACCATGGTGCCATCGGTGACTTGCACCGTGCCCGGAAACGGGCCGTGGGTCGTGTCGTAGCGGGTCAGGTGGGCATTGGTGTTGGCATC
>JAJFKZ010000035.1 GCA_021772955.1 Gammaproteobacteria bacterium
TGCGCAAGCGTTGCGCAACGGCATCACAGGCCTCTTGCTTGCGACTGGATATGACCACCGCTGCACCCTGGGCGGCGAGTGCGGTGGCAGTGGCCAGACCGATGCCACGACTGGAGCCGGTGATGATGTAGACGCGCTCGCGTAAATTGAACATGAGGTTTTCCGTTACAACCAACAGCTGACTATAGTCACTGCCTGCAAACGCATTTGCAAGTACGGCAAGCACAGCTGCGGCAAGTTCCGCAGCATGCGTTAGCCCGTCTATTGCACGAGGATGGACGTTCAGGTAAGAAAAGCGTATGCACAGCAATAAGTTAAAACGAAATTGATCGAAATTGCAAAAGTACAGTTTGTCCTGTTCGGTGTTATGAAAAATCTGCCGTCGTAGTTTGGCACATCCTCCTTGAACCATAGCCAGCTATGGCTCTACGGACGATGCACCAAACTACTTTGGCAGATTTCCCCTAAAATCCGAATCCCTCGTGCATTATGCGGGTTAGAATGAATGGTTGCGCAGGCATCAGGATCCAAGCATGAACGACAACAATAACCACGAGTCCGGATTGGCCGAGTTGCGCCGTGCAGCGCGTGCTGGCGATGTCATGGCTGCGATCGAGTTGGCCAGCGTGCTGCTGGAACAATCTGCCAGCGGTTCGGCTGATCAGCGCCGGGCCATGCAAATTCTGCATGCTGCACTAAAACAACCGCAGGCAGCAATGGCGCATTGGGCCCTGGCGGCACATTATCTGCAGCACATGACACTGGCAGAGCCGCGCCGCCTGGCACTGCATCATCTGCAGCTAGCGGCCGATGCCGGACTGGCACCAGCCGTTGATCGCCTGGCCAACCAGTATTTGCGTGGCATCGGTGTCAGCTATGCTCCACAGCAGGCAATACGCCTGTTGCAGACGCTGGCGGATTGCGGCTTTCAACGTTTTGCCTGGGACGTTGGCTATCTGTATTCATTGCAGTCACAAGCAGGTGCGTCGAGCAAGGCGGCTAGCGCGTTTGCGCGCGCCTGTGCGTTGGGTTATCCACCGGCTTATTTTTCGCTGGCGCTGCGGTTTGCCAATGCTGCCGGGGTGGCTGCGGATCCGGAGTTCGCCCGCGCCCTGTTCTTGCGTGCCGCAGATGCCGGCTATCCAGATGCCGCGCGTGCGGCAGCAGCCTTGAGTTCAGACGCACAAGTGACGGAGTCGCGATGCCAACAGTGGTATGAGTTGCTGCAACACAATCTGCGCGCAGCACAGCCCATGCTGCAGCAACTGGAGTCAGCGGGCATGTTGGTGGACGACAGCATGCTGCCGGTTATCAACAAGCTGGAAGCGCATTTTGTCAGCCTCGGTCATCCCGCACTGCACATGGACGAGCATCAGCGGTTACAGGTGCAGGCAAGCAATGACCAGTTGTATCAGGCCAGCCCCCAGGCCTGGCAATGGTTGTCACAGCAACCACGTATTGCCACCAGTGCCGGTTTTGTCAGTGACGAGGAATGCGCCCATTTGCAGTTCCTGGTGGCGGCAGAACTGGCACCACCGCAAAGCTATACCACTCAGGCCACCAACAGCCAGGTCGAAAACAGTGCGTTCACCGGCATGGGGCGCTCGCTGGGGGCGCTGTCTTCGGATGCCGTGGTGCGCGTGATCGAGCGACGCATCGCCGCCAGCACCGACTGGGATCTGCAAGCACTGGAACCCAGTTCGGTGATACGCTACCAGCCGGGCCATGAATACCAGCCGCATGTGGATTATTTCAGCGCCGAGCAGATTGCCATCAACCGCGATCAACTGGAGGACTTCAGTGGCCAGCGCATGGTGACATTTCTGATCTGCATCGTGGCACCTGAGCAGGGTGGTGAGACCTTGTATGATCGCACCGGTACCCGCATCAGTTACCAGCACCGCATGGCAGCCTTGCATTACAATGCAGATAAGCATGGTCAGGCTGATCCGCTGTCATTGCACTCAGGCACGCCTGTCACTGCTGGCGAGAAATGGTTACTGCGAACCACCTTGCGCGAGTTTTCACGGTATCAATCAGACTCTGGAGAAGGACAGTGACAATCATCATGCGCGACGAAAAATCATCCAAAACACCCATTTATTTCTGGATCATCGCTGTATTGGCGCTGTGTTGGAACAGCATCGGCGCGTTTGATTACCTGGCCACACAACTGCAGCTGGATTCCTATATGAGCCAGTTCAGCCCTGAGCAACTCGACTACTTCTACAACATTCCGACCTGGGCGGTGGCAGCCTGGGCGATTGCGATATGGTTTTCCGTGCTCGGTTCACTGGGCCTGTTGCTGCGCAGTCGTCGTGCACTGGGTTTGTTTGTGATCGCGCTGGTGGCAATGATTGCCAGCACAGTGAACAGCTTTCTGCTCAGCAATGGCCTGGAAATCATGGGTAACGGCGGAGCAATCTTTTCCGCTGTCATCTTTGTCATCAGCGTGCTGCTGGTCTGGTTCAGCAAGGCCATGATTCGGCGTGGCGTGCTGAGCTGAGGCTGCTAGCACGGCCGACTAAATCCGGCAAGGATGGGCTTGCGCTTGCGACTGGCGCGCCATTATCGGCGCTGATGTTGTCGATACCTTCGCTTCACCAACACGAACGCACACTATGCAACGCAAGATTCTAATCGTGATCATTCTAGCTGGCATGCTCGCCACCGCAGCCTGGATCAGCCGCAACACCGATTACCTGACGCCGCAGTGGGGCTGGCAGCCGCTACCGCCGACTGATCTGCCCACCGATCAGAGCTTCCTG
Organism: Gammaproteobacteria bacterium; assembly: GCA_021772955.1. Taxonomy (GTDB): domain Bacteria; phylum Pseudomonadota; class Gammaproteobacteria; order Xanthomonadales; family Wenzhouxiangellaceae; genus JAHJQV01. Next base: position 2,769 of record JAJFKZ010000035.1, read on the forward strand.
CCCGAATACCGGGGCTTTGCTGCCGCAGCGATGGAACAACTGCTGACGGAACGCGAACGCATCGGCGCACCGTCGTTGTCGGCTGCAATTGCCTTGCGCGGTGAGATCATCTGGGCTGCGACGGCCGGCTGGGCCAGCCTGCAGCCACCAGTCCCGGCCAGCGTCAATACTGTCTATCGCATCGGCAGCACATCCAAAGCGCTGACCGCCACCGCCATGGCGCAACTGGTGCAATCAGGTCAGCTGGATCTGAATGCGCCGATCAGCAGCTACGTCAATGATCTGCCCAATCCGGACTGGCGGCCTTTGACGCCCCGGCAGCTGGCATCGCACACTGCCGGTCTGCCAGGTTACGAAGAAAATCGCGACGTCTGGGGCATGTATCAGACCATCCGGCTCGGGCGGCAGTTTCAAGATACCGCTGCCATGCTGGCAGTGTTTGATGACAGCGAGTTGATGTTTGCGCCGGGTACGGATTTTCACTATTCGTCGTTTGATAGCACCGTCAACGCGCACGTCATGACCCGCATTACCGGGTTGGACTATCCCGCATTGATGCAGTTACTGGTGTTTGATCCGTTGCAGATGGAGGCAACCGGTGTCGATGATGGCGGTCGTCGACCGGCCACGCTGGCAAGGTTTTATCGTCAGCAGGCAGACGCACAGCGCGGCAATGCTCAGTTCAGGCCCTGGCGCGAGGTGGATCTGAGCCTGAAATGGGCTGGTGGCGGGTTGCTGTCCACGTCAGCCGATCTGGTGCGGCTGGGCCGCGCCTGGCTGGACGATGACTACATCAGTCCGTCTGTGCGTGAGCAGTTCTGGACGCCACAGCGGCTGGCGAGCGGTGCAATCAACGAGCAGTCCTATGCCATTGGCTGGCGCACTGGAACTTCACGCGCGCTGGAATACCAGGGCAAGCCGCTGCAGTATGCCCATCATGGTGGCGTGTCGAAGGGCGCGATGAGCTGGCTGGTGGTGTATCCCGAATTGCAACTGGCAGTGGCCATCAACATCAACGGCA
>JAJFKZ010000036.1 GCA_021772955.1 Gammaproteobacteria bacterium
ATCGACTGGCCGCGTCGTCACCGACACATGCGCATGCACACCTGCATGCACTTGCTGGGCGCCCTGCTGCCCTATCCGGTCACCGGTGGCAGCGTTGGCGCTGACAAAAGCAGACTGGATTTCAATCTGCCTGAGGCACCCGACAAACAGGAACTAAGCGACCAATTGAATGCGCTGATTGCTGCCGACCACCCGGTGACAACACGCTGGATCAGCGCTGCCGAACTGGACGCCAACCCTGAACTGGTGAGAACCATGTCGGTCAGCCCACCACGTGACGGCGGTCGCATCCGGCTGTTGCAGATCGGTGATGTGGATTTGCAGCCCTGCGGTGGCACGCATGTACGCTCCACCGCTGAAATCGGCACTGCCGTGATCAGCAAGATCGAAAACAAAGGCAAGCAGAATCGCCGCTTTCATTTGCTGTTGCTGGATTGATTGCCGCCATAACGCGGTTTCACTCTACGACACAATATATTGTTGATATAAAACAGTAATATCAATTACTTATTGATAAATATTAAAGTATATTATATATCAAGATAGCGCCGTCACCAGCCAGTACAACGCTCCCAATACATACCGGTGTCGACGCTACTGTCGCAAACATGATAGCCGGCATGCTGCGCGGCCGTGGCGCAGGCATGATTGGGCAAAATGCGCAATCTGCAACCCAGCGGATACTTGTGCATCTCCAGCGGCCGACCATCGCGATGCGCAATCACGCCATGCTCCTGATTGACGTGTTTGACCAGCAACCCTTCCAGCACATTACCAGCAACATCGCAGACCAGACCATAACCGCAATCCAGGCCCCGCTCTGCGCTACCGCGATCAGCTGACAGCGCCATCCAGCCGGCATCGACGACCAACTCACCCGGACCGGCGCGATGACCAATGACCTCGCTCAATACGCTGATGGCGATGTCATCAAGACCACAAACCCCCAGCCCGACCATGACCAGATCCTGAAACACATAGGTACCGGGACGGGCCTCGGTGACACCGCTCAAATCATGTGCAAAGGCCGCGGTGGGCGTTGATCCAATACTGACAACCGGCGCGGCAAAACCATGCTTGCGCAGCCGCTCGGCAGCAGCGACCGTCATGTCACGTTCATTGTCGGCGGCACGCTGCAGGCAGTCGCTGTCGTGGCAATGATAGGATCCTCCGGCATGGGTCATGACTCCCTCCACATGACAACCCGACTTTTCCAGCGTCGTCGCTGCATCAATCAGCGCTGCTGCATCCGGCGCAAACCCGGCACGTTCACCGTCGCAATCGATTTCCAGCAGCACCCGATAGTGACAAGCATGCCTGTTTGCTGCCTCGGCAACAGCCTTGGCCGCCGCCGCACTGTCCAGCGTAATGGTCAGCTTCAGTCCGGCCTGCATCAGCGCACTGCATTGGGCCAGTTTACCTGGGGCAATGCCCACGGCGTAGAGCAAGTCAGTCAGACCATGGGCCAGGAAATAGCGGGCTTCAGCCAGCGTTGACACGGTAAAACGTTCGGCCCCGGCAGCCAGCAGTAACCTGGCCACGTCAATGCTTTTACAGGTTTTCAGATGCGGTCTGAGGGTCACGCCCAGGGCATGCAAATGGCCATGCATGCTGCGGATATTAGCTTCCAGTCGATTCAACTCCAGCCACAACGCCGGTGTCGGCGTAGTCAGATCCGATGTCTGTGATGCAGCTGCTGCATTGCTCATGTGAACGCATCCGGATGGATTGGCTCTGCAGCGGCAACCGTCGGACTGGCGGCACTGCCGGCCAGCATACCGCCATCGATGTTGAACTCGCTGCCATTGATGTACTGCGCCTCATCGCTGGCCAGCAACACCACCAGCGCTGCCACTTCCTCTGGCTGACCGAAGCGGCGCATCGGACAATCGGCCACCAATGCCGCCATGTTCTGCTCTCGCTGAGTACCTTCACCCAGCAGCGGTTCCCACATCGGCGTCAGTATCGCCGCCGGATGCACCGAATTGCAGCGTATGTTCAGTCCCTGCCCGGCACAATACAAGGCCACGCTCTTGCTGTGATTGCGCACTGCGGCCTTGGATGCGGCATAGGCAGCAGCAGCGGGAATACCGACCAGTCCGGATCGCGATGAAACATTGACGATGGCGCCAGCGCCGGTTTTGCGCATGGCACCAATGGCGTGTTTGCAGCCCAGAAACACGCCATCCAGATTGGTTGCGTGCACTGCGCGCCAATCTGCCAGCGTGGCATGCTCGGGATCGTGCCTGGCTGCACCGGATTCAAAGCCGGTGATGCCGGCGTTGTTGACCAACACATCCAGCTGTCCGAAGCGTTGCAAGACCTCGCCTATCACCGCCTCCCATTGCGCTTCGTCACGCACATCCAGCGGCATCCAGCAGGCTCGCGCACCGAGCTTTTTTGCCTGCTCCCGTCCTGCTTGTGCATCAATATCGGTGACCACCACCTGCGCAGCTTCGGCAATGAAAGCACTGGCGATGGCGGCACCAATGCCACGTGCAGCACCGGTGATCAGCGTCACTTTGTCTTGCATGCGTTGCATGAAAATTGCTCCTGATGCATTGATGGATACCGCGCAGCACTCATCAGTTGCATTGTTCGAAGAAAAACTTCTTGAATCGGTGTCATTCTGGCATAGCATCCATGCTGTGCAGTATCCGGTGGACAATCTGCTTGCGCTTCGGGACATCGGCACTGCCGTTGGGCATGTCGATGTTGAGGGCAAAAAACACCGGCCCATCCGGCCATTCCACCCAACCGACCCACCAGCCAATGTTCGGCTCTTGACTGGCCCAGCCGGTCTTGGCGCGCAGGATCCAGTCTGATCCGGCTGCGTTGAGCATGATGTCCTTGACTAGGCGCTGGTGCTCAATCTTGAACGGCAGTTCGTTGCGATAAAGTCTGGTCAAAAAACTGATCTGCTCGAGCGCGGAAATTTTCAGCGCACCGTCAAGCCAGAAACGATCTACACCACCGGCCGGATCGGCATTGCCGTAATCGATTCTTTCCAGGTAGTTCCGCTCGCGCTGCACACCGATCGTGCGAGCAAACCCCTGATAGACCCAGACTACCGAATTGCGCATTGACGAACGCAGGTCCTGGTCGCGGTTCCAGGCCTCAAGGAAGCGCTTTTCGCCATCCCATGCAAACACCTGGAACTCGTCGCGCACCACACCGGCGTCGAGTGCAAACAAGGCATGCGGCAGCTTGAAGGTCGAAGCCGGGGTATAACGCCGCTCGGCGCGCTCCGGGTTATGCGTCAGATGCAGATCAACACCACCGCGCTGGTCAAGCACAGCGATTGTGCCGTCGACACCGGCTGCGGCAAAAATTTCGGCCCAGTCCGGGCGCTGTTGCCATTGTGCATTGGCCGTCTGACTCACACCAATCACCAGGATCAACAAACCAGCACAGCAGCAATGTTTCAAATCATGCATATTTCAGTCACCTGGGAATCTCTGCTAAACCTGGGAATCTCTGCTTAAATAGTCGGCCCCGCTCGACATCGCTCGGGACAGGCTTTACGGGATGCAACGGTGCGAAATCGGCAAGTGCGGTACGCTTGCCAAACAATTGATCATTGTCGCTGAACAACGACGCGCACGGCAATAGCTTGAATTCTCGCCATGTACTCAATCGCTTCTCAGGATCACCGCCGGATCCGTGCTGGTGGCACGCCAGGCCGGCAGCATGCAGGCAATAGCTGCCACCACAGCAAACAATGCAACGATCGCAACATAGGTCAACGGATCGCTGGCGCTCAGACCCACCAGCTGATCCTGCAGGCCACGGGTTATCAACAAGGCCAGCAGCACGCCCAGCGCCAGCCCGATGACCACCAGCAACATGCCCTGCCCCAGCACCAGCGAAAAAATCCGACTGGCCGATGCGCCAAACGCCATGCGCACGCCCAATTCCGGTAGCCGCTGGCGCACCCGGTAGGCCAATACGCCGTAGAGTCCGACCACAGCCAATATCAGCGCCAGCGTTCCAAACAGCGTGATCAGCGTGCTGGAAAAACGCATCTCTGCAGTAGCTTCATCTAGCTGCACCTGCAATGGTTCGAAATTCACGACCGGCACATTGCCATCCAGTTGCGACAAGGCCCGTTCGACCGAGCCTCTGATCTGCGCGGGCTCAGCGGAACTGCGCACCGTCCAGGTGACACCGGTAAAAAAGCCAATCTCACCTGAGAAACTGGATAAAAAGTACACTGTTTCCAGCGGCGTTTCCTGCAATTCCTGTACGGCCTGGTGTTCGACCACACCAATCACTTCAGTGGCAGCTCCCTCGGGACGATCACCACGACGAATATACAGCAGCTTGCCCAATGGCGATTGCCCCGGCCAGGCGCGTTCAGCCAGTGCCGGATTGATCACAACGTAATTCCGGGCACTGTTCTGATCAGCCTGGGTAAACGTGCGCCCTGCCAACAGGCGCGTCGACAAGGCTTCGAAATAGCCTGGATAAGTCAGTCGGTACTGGGCCTGACGCGCGCTGCCATCCTCAAAGCTGGCCAGATCCGGCGCATAACGGCTGCCAAACCCCGCACCGGAAAGCGGCAACGGGAATGCCCCACCTGTCGCGGTGACCTGTGGAATGGCTTCCAGCAGCTGTTTGAACTGGCGTTGAAACTCGACCTGACTGGTAGCATCCGGATACCGATCCACCGGCAACACAAAACCGAATGTATAGACATTTTTCGGATCAAAACCCGGATCACTCTGGCGCAAGGTGTTGAAGCTCTGCAACATCAGACCGGCCGCGACCAGCACCGCCAGCGCCAATGCAACTTCACCAACAACAAGGCCGTTGCGCCACCTGACCGTGCTGCCACCGCTATCCAGACCGGAACGATCGCGCAAGCGCGAAGCCACATTGGTTTGTGATTGCGCCAATGCCGGCACGCTTCCGGCCAATAAAGTTGCCAGGGTAACAATCACGCCAGTAAACACGAGCACCCGCAGGTCGATACCGATATGCCTGAGTTGCGGAATTTCCGCGGGCTGCAATTCGATTAACAGCGGTAACGTCAGCACCGCAACTGCGAGCCCGAGTATGCCCCCGGCTACGGAGACCAGTCCTGCTTCCGTCAACGCAAAGCGCAACATGCGCCAGCGACTGCAGCCCAGAGCACTGCAAATAGCCTGATCACGACTGCGCGCCAGCGCCCGCACCAGCAACAAGTTGGCCACATTGGCGCAGGCAATCAGCAGCACCAGCGCCACAATGCCGGCGATGATCAAGATCATGGTGTCGATGTCCTCGGTCAATTCACGCTGCAGTGGCACCAGACGATTGCTGAACTGGTTGTCGCGGTAGATTGGGTCAGCGTCGCGCAAGCGCGCACTGATTGCATCAATCTCATGTTGCGCCTGCTGCAGCGCTACGCCGTCACGCATGCGACCGATCACATTCAGGAACACATTCCCGGCCCCCGCATTGGCGTCCACATTGACCCGCATCACCTCGAACAGGTCCGGGCTGTCAGGCACGCCACCAGGCATCAGCAACTGAAAACCCGCTGGCATAACCCCGACGATACTGGCCGGAAAATTGTCCAGCTGTATGGTCGCGCCGATGATCTTTGGATCACCGCCAAACTGCTGTTGCCAGAAGTTGTGACTGAGCATGACGGCATTGCTTGGGTTGAAAGTATCCTGTGGCGGTGGGACACCTGGCGGTACTTCGTCCGGGTTGAATGCCGCGTCATCGGCACTGAATGCTCGACCGAGCATCGGGCTTACGCCCAGCACATCGAACAGGTTCCAGGTCATGCCAGCCGCAGTGATTTGTACTGCATCACTGTCCAGCTGACGTTTGAACACATGCTGGTTGCCGAACGCTGCTGCAAAACCCTCGAATTGCTCTGCCTCACGGCGATAACGCTCGACCATGTCCGGCGAAGCTGGCCAGGTATCAATATCGCGGTTCGGCATTACGCCCCAGACCGCAACCAGTTGCTCCGATTGCGGATACGGCGGCGGTTTTAGCAGGGTCGCATCCAGCACACTGAAAATGGCCGAGGTAGCCCCGATACCCAGCGCCAGTGTCAGTATTGCAAGTGCTGTCGCAAGCCGCGTACGCGCCAGTGAACGCAACACCAGTTTCAGTTCTTCCAGCCACCCATGCATAGTATTACTCCAGGTTCAAAGTGCCAGGATCATCGTGTCTTCACTCGTTGCGCAGCGCCTGCATCGGCTCGATAGTCGCAGCACGCCGAGCCGGCAACCAGCAGGCCGGCAGGGCAACCAGTCCCAGCGTGATGATGACAATCAGCAGTGTCAGCGGATCGCCACTGGTTACGCCAAACAGTTGCGATTGCATGAAACGGGTCAGAACAACGGCGCCAATCAGGCCCAACGCCAGACCCAGCAACACCGTGCGGCCTGCCTGACTGAGGACCAGGGCAACGATATCCCGATAGCTGGCACCCATGGCCCGACGCACGCCAAACTCACCGGTGCGCTGTGCCACCGCGAAGGACAATACTCCGTAGATGCCGATCGCCGATAACAGCAAGGCCAGCGCAGCGAACACACCGAGCAAAACCATCGGTGCCTCGCGGCCTTGCAGTGAAATACGGATGCGCTCATCCATGGTTTTGATGTCGTACACCGGCTGCTCGGGATCCACGCTTTGGATTGCTTCCCGCAGCGGTTTAACCAGGCCGCCGCTTGGCAGCGATGACTTGAGCACGAAAAAGCCCTGATCGTAGGTGAATTGGCGAAAACTGAAGTAGTAGCTTTCCTTGGTGAGAGTGTCGGTCAGATTGATGTTTTTTATGCTGCCGACCACGCCAACGATGGTCCACCAGGTTTGTTCAGCACTATTGCAATTGCGACAAATGCGTGCGCCGATGGCATCGCCAGCAGGGAAATATTTTTCCGCCAGCAGCTCATCGACCACGACCACAGGCTGACTACTGCGCGTGTCCGCAAGCGTGAAGCCACGCCCCTGCAGCAGCGGAATTTCCATGGCAGCAAAAAAGCTTTCGTCAATCATCCGGCCATAACCGTGTGGCGACGGATCGCCAGGGCTACGTTCGCGACCTTCGATCCCGTACGAGGCGGTCCAATTGCTCTGGCCGAAGGGCAGATTGCTGACATAGGCTGCCTCGCTGACGCCGGGGATGGCGCGCAACTGTTGCAGAGCCCGATCATAAAATGCCGCCTGATCCTCGGGTTCAGGGTATTTCGTTGCGGGCAGGCTGAGCCGCATCGTCAACCGCCCGTCGCGTTCAAAGCCCACCTTCTGTGACTGCGCTTCGGCATAGCTGCGCATCATCAGTCCGGCCCCGACCAACAGGGTCACGGCCAGGAAAATCTGCACCACAACCAGCGTGTTTCGAGTCAGTCGGGCCATGCGCCCGCCGCCCTGACTGCGACCACCTTCCTTGAGTGCCTCGAAGACCTTGCCGTGGCGAAACAACAGTGCCGGGAACAGACCGCATGCCAGGGCGGTCAGCATTGCCAGCAGCAGCGTTGCCAACAGCACCGTCCCATCAATATTGACCTGACTGCTGAGCCGACTCTGGTTCAGGCCAAACTGATCGAGCAAGGTCAGGCCGATAAAAGCCAGCACGATTCCGGCCACCGCACCAGCCAGCGACAGCAGCGCCGCCTCACCGAACAGTTGCCGGGAAATCCGCGCCTGACTGGCGCCCATTGCCGAGCGCACTGACAGTTCTTTATGGCGTGCGAAAACCCGCGTCAGCATTAGATTGGCAACGTTTGCGCAAGCAATCAGCAATACAAAAAACACCACCGCCTGGAGCAGAAATAAAGTCGGCTTGAGGTCACCGACCCATTGCTCACGCAGTGATCTGGCGCGTCCCACAAAGCCGCCACTGCGCAGAAAGGCGGCATAACCGGCCGCGCGCGGGTCATCCAGCCCGGCGATGCGTTCCGCCAGCCGTGCGATCATCGCATCCATCTGCGCATTAAGCTGTGCAACGGTCGCACCCGGCCTGAGCCGGCCAATGGATTCGGAAAATTCGTTGCCACGTTCATCGTCACTGCGCTGTTGTGGCGTGAACGCGAACGGAACCCACAATTGGGTTTCTTGATTGGGAAAGTGAAAGTCCGCGGGCATAACGCCAATAATGCGATAGCTCTCACCGTTCATGCGCACCTCGCTGGCGATGACCTGGGGGTCCCCGGCAAAGCGCTGTTGCCACAGTGAGTGGCTCAGGATCGCCACCTTGTCCTGACCGATTTCGGACTCGGCCGCAGCGAAGGTACGGCCCATCGCCGGGCTCGCTTGCAGGGTCGAAAACAACGACGGCGTGGTCTTGAGGCCGACGATACGCTCGGGTGTGCCGCTAGTAGCCAGATTGAAACTCATGCCGGTATACAGCGCCAGATCTTCGAGCGCATCGGCTTCGCGCCGGTCCAGATAATCGGGAATCGAGTTCCCGGCGTAGTCCAGACCCGTGCTTGGATAGGTATTGAATACCTGTACCAGCCGCTCGCCACCAGCGTACGGCAAGGGCTGCAATAACAGGCCGTTGATCACGCTGAAGATCGCCGTATTGGCGCCGATGCCCAGCGCCAGGGTAATGACCGCCAACACCGTGATCAGGCGCATCCCGAGCAAGGATCGCAGCGCCAGCTTGAAGTCATCGATTATGCCGTTCATACCCGTCTCCAAATTGCTTATTCGTACCTGAGCGCCTGCACCGGTTGCACGCGGGCCGCACGCCGCGCCGGTAACCAGCTGGCCACTACCACAACACCGAACAAAACCACCACTGCCCCGACCAGCACCAGTGGTTCCAGCGGTGAAAGTTCAAACAGCAGCCCCTGTGCCAGCCGCCCCAGCAGCCATGCCAGCACCAAGCCGACTGCGGTGCCAATGGCCGCCAGTCGCAGCGTTTGCATCAGCACCATGCGCTGCAGTCCCGCCGGGGCCGCGCCGAGTGCTGCACGCAGGCCAATTTCTCCAGTTCTTTGCACCAGCGCGAAGGTCAGCACCCCGAATAACCCGACCGCGGCCAGCGCGGTGGCCAAAAGCGCAAACAGCGACGCCAGCGTGCCGATCATCCGATCAAGAAAGACATTCTCTTCGATCACAACGTCCATCGTCACCAGGCCTTCAATCGGCAGGTTGGGATCGAGTTCGCCCACCAGGCTGCGTACACCAGGAATCAATCCGGCCGGATCGGCAACTGCGCGAACATAGAAGTTTGCTGACCCAACCGTAGTGGTCTGATAGATCGGGATGAAAAATTGCGGCGGGATCTCTGCCTTCACGCCACTGTAAGCTGCGTCCGCAACAACCCCCACGATTTCTCGATCGAGCTCGTCGCCGGACCCCATACGCTTACCAACTGCAGCCTGACCTAAATCAAACTTGCGTACGAATGCATTGTTGACGATCGCGACTTTGGGCCGGTCATTGATGTCACCGGAATCAAATCTTCGGCCATTGAGCAATGGGATCGACAAAACGTCAAAAAACGCCGGCCCAATTGCGTTGTAGCTGGCAGTGGTATCGGTGTCCGGGGCGGCTTCATAACCCTGCACCGTGACACTGGAATTCCAATTGCTATCGGACAATATCGGAACCATCGACGCCGATGCAGCAACCACACCTGGCATCGTGCTCAATCGCTGCACTATGGTTTGGAACAGATCACGTGAGCGCTCTGCACTGTAGCCGTTGCGCTCCGGTGAAATCGAAAACATCAGCACCGGTGCAGTTTGCATACCAAGATCGGTACGGCTGATGTTACTGAGACTCTGGATAAACAGACCAGATACCACCAGCAGCGCCAGCGCAAAGGCAATCTGCATCGACACCAGTAATGCACGAAACTGCGTTGCAGTACGCCCGGAACCGGCGCGGGATGATTGCTCGCGAATCGCCTGCACCGGACTGCTCCGCAGCAGTTGCCACAGTGGTACCAGCCCGGCGAGCAGGATGGCCAACCCGGCCACAATCAGTCCGCCGCCAACAATCGCCCAATCCAGCGCTGGGGACAAAGTAAAGGCGGCAAATTCCGGCAACAGACCCTGCACAATGTGCATTGTGGCGATGGCTACCGGGAAACTGATCACGGCACCGATCAGAGCCAACGTCGCCAGCACCGCCAGGCGCTGCGTCAGAATATGCCTCCGGCCCGCACCCAGTGCCTGTCTTACTGCTATTTCACCCTGCTCGCTGGCGCCCAGCGCCAGCAACAGGTTGGTGATGTTGACGCAGGCGACCAGCAACACCAGACCGGTAACAGCCAGCAGCAGCAGCAAGGGCATGCGCGCATCCGCATGGGTAGTCGACTGCCCCGCCGAAGCCGGCAACAATTCCAGGTTACGCGACTCAAATCGTTGCATCCAGTTAGCACTACCGCCCTGCTGCAGTGGCACTTCTATGGCACGGATAATGTTTCGAAATACCGGATCGAGTTCCTCCTGTGCGTCTGCGATCAAAGCTCCTGGAGCAAGCCGACCAAACACGTACAACCAATGACTGCGTCGGTCTTCAAGGCTCCAATTAATGCCCGAGGTCAGGTCGTCAAGCAATGTGACGGGCATAAAAACATCGACCTTATTGAACGGGTTCATACCGTGAAAACCCGCCGGCGCTACGCCGATGATTTCAAGCGTATGCCCATTGACAACAAGGGTTTTACCAACGGTGCCGGGATCAGCACCGTAACGATCCTGCCAGAACGCATGACTCAGCACCACGAGACGCGGCGCACCTGCCGAAACCACTTCGTCGGCGCGGAACAAACGGCCCACCTCCGGTCGCAGTTCGAGCGTGCTGAAATAGTCGCCCGTAACCAGTACACCCGAGCCACTGGTGGTTTCACCGCCAGCGGCAAGGTTTGCATTGATACCACGAAAGCCGGCAATGCCGGTCAGATGGCTGCTGGCCTCGCGCAGATCTTCATACAAAGGGTAGCTGAAGATTTGCTCTTCACCACCGCTGCCACTGATGCTGATCGAACCACTTCTGGGACCTGTCGATTGCACTACCACCAGTTCGCCGGGGCGCGGTACATCGAGGTCCTGCAACAACACCTGATGGAATATAGAAAATACCGCTGCGTTCACGCCGACCCCCAACGCCAGGGTCAGCACGATGACGACGCAGATCCCCGGGCGGCGCTTCAGCGTGCGCCAGGCAGCAGCCATGGCGGCTTTCATGATGACGGTGTCTGAGTCATATCATCTGCATGGGGTGCGCGGCGTGCACGCGCCTGGCTGATCTGCTCTTGCAGGCGCTGCTCTTCTTCCTGACGCAGCTTGTGCAAGGTTTCCTCGTCCACGATCTGGCCATCGAACATGTGGATCTTGCGATCGGCAAAATCCGCGTAGCGTGGATCGTGCGTGACCATGCAGATGGTGGCACCGCCGGCATGCAATTCAGCCAGCAACGCCATCACTGCCTCGCCGTTTCTGGAATCCAGATTACCGGTCGGCTCATCCGCCAACAGAATGGCCGGCTCCCCGACCAGTGCTCGCGCCACCGCGACACGCTGCTGCTGACCACCGGATAGCTGGGCCGGAAAATGATTCAGCCGGTGGGCCATGCCGACGCGTTCCAACGCACGCAGGGCGGACTCGCGACGCGCTTTTTTGCTCACGCCATCACGATAGGTCAGTGGCAACTCGACATTTTCGACCACCGACAGATCACCAATCAGATTGAAAGCCTGAAAAATGAAGCCAATTTCCTGGTTTCGAATCCTGGCGCGCTGGCTGGCGCTGATGTCTTCTACCGCCATACCATTGAGTCGGTAATGACCATCGGTGGGCGTGTCCAGCAGGCCCAGAATGGACAGCAAAGTTGATTTGCCGCAGCCGGAAGGCCCGGAAATGGACAAGTATTCACCTGCAGCAATGCTTAGCTGGATACCGGCCAATGCGTGCGTTTCCACTTCATCGGCATAAAAAACCTTGCGGATATCCGTCATGTCGATCAAGGCATTGTCATCTTTCATCATAATCACCTGTTCGCTTATTAAGGGTTGTGTATCGTTCAGTTCATGCGCACACGGTCGTAATCGGACCATTGTGAAATATCCGACAGAATGACCTGATCACCACGCTGCAAGCCGCTGCTAACTTCAATCCGGCTGACCGAAGCGCGACCCAGCTCGACCTGCACCCGTTCAGCAATAGTGTTCTCGGTCAGCCGGAACATATTGACGCGGCTATTTGGTTGGCCATAGGCCGGTCGGCCGACATGCAGCACATCCTGCAATCGTTCGATTTCAATCGTGCCATCCACGGACAGGTCCGGGCGTGCTCCGGCAGGCAGTGCCTCGGTCAATTCCACGTCCACCTGCACGGTACCGTTTTGCACCGCCGGATCGATGCGCATCACGCGCCCGGCGACGATGCCATTGCGGGTGTCTATGCGCACCGGCAGGTTCAATTGAATATCCCGAGCCTGGGTTTCGGCGATGCGCAACTCGGCGATCAGCTCTTCCGGTTTGGCCACCCGGGCAATGTTGCCGCCAAGTTCAATACGCTGACCCGGCTCGACGCTGACTTCCTGCAGCACGCCGCTGATGCCGGCCCGAATGCTCAGATCAGCCAGCTGCTGTTGACGTCGTTGGGCCAATCGCTGCGCCTGTTCCACGCGCGCCTGCTGGGCTTCGATCTGGGCCTTCACCGAACCGGCCAGCTCCCTCAATCGATCGGATTCGAGTTCACTGCGCAACTTCAGTTGTTCGGCCCGCAGCGCGTTTTGTTCATACTGCAAGCGCGATACAATGCCTTGCGCGGCCAGATCACGCTCCGCGTCGGCCTGCATTCTGGCGATTTCATAATCAGACGCGATGGCAGCCTTGGCAGCACGCGCATCCAGCAACTGCCGCTCCAGCTCGGCCCGCAGCGACTGCAGATCGGCAGCAGCAGCCTCGGCCGCCCAGCGCGCCTCTTCTGCCTGTTGTTGCAATTCCGGATTGGATAATTCGACCAGCAATGTGTCCGTATCCACGGCCACACCAGGCTTGACCAGAACGCGTTCGACCCGCCCGGCACTGGCAGCTGAAACCCAGCGGATTTCGCGTGGCACCAGCGTTCCCGGGCCGCGTACTTCGCGGACGAATTCGCCAAATTCAACCGTGCCCAGCCAGACCGATGCTGACTCGACTTTGGGCATGGCCGGTTCCAGCGACATGACCAGGTAAGCCACGATCAGCAGCGTGCCGCCAGCAGCAGCAGATTGCCACAGCCGTCGCCGCAGGCGTTTTTGTTTCAGTTCGGGGCGATGTATATCCATACCGGTAACTATGCACTTTCTGTGCCAGAATAGCGACTCATGTATAGTATTGATTTTATTATCTATATATTGTCGACAACAGATTCGAACAATTCAAAGTGTTCGTTTTCGGACACGATTGTGGTCGCTAGTATGTAGTCATTCGGCGTATCATAGATGTTCTCAGGTACATGATTGACCTCACCAGTCAGTAAGCAATCGAACATAAAAACCATGACCCGTTACCAGGATCAGACCCGAGCAAAAAACAGCAATCCGGGCAAATCTGTCAGGCCTTCCAGCAGTATTCTGATTGCTGACGACCAAAGTGATGTGCGTGAAGCACTGCGCTTGTTGCTGATGCGTCAGGGGTACGTACTGATGCAGGCCTCGTCACCGACTGAAATCAAACAACAGATCAGCACCGCAGCGCCAACCATCGTGCTGCTGGACATGAACTACCAGCGTGATACCACGTCCGGCCAGGAGGGTTTGGAGCTGATCGAATGGATCAAACAGAAGCACCCCGACATTGCCATCATCGTCATGACCGCCTGGGGCAGCATCGATCTGGCCACTCAAGCGATGCGTGCTGGCGCCAGTGACTTTATCGAAAAACCGTGGGACAACAATCGCCTGCTGTCGATCATCAAGATGCAGTGCGAATTTCAGCAGGCCACCCGGCAATCGCAGAAGTTTCAGACCATCGCCGAGTTGCAGCGCCAGCACAGCGATTGTGAGATAGTCGCCGAATCAGAGTCGATGCGCAAAGTCATCGACATGCTGCAGCAAGTGGCCAGCGCCGACGCCAGTATCCTGTTGCGTGGCGAAAACGGCACCGGCAAAAACCTGCTGGTAGAACAGATCCACGCCTGGTCAGCCAGGGCGCGCGGGCCTCTGGTCTGCGTCAACATGGGCAGCATTCCGGAAAACCTGTTCGAAAGCGAGATGTTCGGGCATGTTCGCGGTGCTTTCACCGATGCCCATGAAGGACGCATCGGTCGCTTCGAGCTGGCCGACGGCGGCACCTTGTTCCTGGATGAGATCGGCAACCTGCCCCTGCCCCAGCAAGCCAAGCTGTTACGCGTGCTGGAATCCGGGGATTACGAAAAGGTCGGTGCCAGCAAGACCCAGCACAGCGATGTGCGCATCATCAGCGCCAGCAACGCGGCACTGGAAACCATGGTCGCCGATCACCAGTTCAGAAAAGACCTGTACTATCGCCTGCAGATAGTGGAAATCACCATTCCGGCGCTGCGTGATCGTCGGGCGGACATTGTGCCGCTGGCCAGGCATTTTCTGGATCAGCATCGGCGCCGTTACCGCAAGCAGATTGACGGCCTGAGCCGCGCGGCCGAGGCCACACTGCAGGCATATGACTGGCCCGGCAACGTGCGCGAGTTGGCCCATGTCATGGAGCGAGCCGTATTGCTGTGTTCGAATTCGCTGTTGCAGCCTGACGATCTGGCCTTGACCCGGCACGACGACCCGGCCGCAGCGGCGCCAGCCACGACGCAACATGCAGAACTGACGCTGGACCAGCTTGAACGCCGGCACATCCAGGCCGCACTGCAGCATTGCCAGGGCAACATCGCCGCTACCGCCAAGCGTCTGGGAATCAGCCGCGCGGCCTTGTATCGGCGTATGGAAAAACACCTCCTGGATGGCTGATCGGGACAGTCAATCGACCCCGGTGCGTGACGTGCAACTGTTGCGCTACCGGTGGTCGCTGGAATGGCGTCTGAGCATGGTGTTGCTCGCAACAGCCATCGCCATCTGCCTGATCCTGACCGGCGTTGTGCTGTTACCGCCAGCGCTGTGGCCGTTGTCATTGCCACTGCACATGCAGCAGGCACTGGCAGCCGTGCTGCTGATCGGTGCCTGTCTGATGGTTGCCCACCGCTGTCTGCGATCGGCCCTGCAGCCGATACGCAGTCTGGGCAATGTCATCGATGCGATTCGACTGGGGGACTACAGCTTGCGTGTGCGCACCGACCGCCCGGGCATCATTCGGGAACTGGCCACGGACATTAATCGGCTCTCGGTCAGCCAAAGTGGACAGGCGCAAGGGGTGGTGGAATCCAGAGCGATGATTGCCAAACTGGTCACCGCGTTGCCCTTACCGTGGTTTGTGTTTGATGACCAGGACCGGCTCAGGCTGACCAACCCGACCGCTGATCGCATGCTCGGCTCCAGTGCTCCCGTCGGTATCAACGCCGCTGCGCTGGGCCTGGACAAACTGATGCTCTCGAGTTCCGGTGAAACCGTGCAGGTGGTACTGCCCGGCGCCAGTGGCCGCTATGTGGTGCATCAGGAAACGTTCCGCGAACGTGGTGAGCGCTATCAGTTGCTGCTGCTGGTGGAGGTGGAAACCGCACTGCGCGCCGAGCGGCAACAAGCCTGGGAAAGTCTGGTGCGTGTGCTGGCCCATGAGATCAACAATTCATTGGCACCGATCAAGTCGATTGCCGAAACCCTGGCGGACATGCTGAAAAAAGACGATGAGCTGAGCACCACCGAGTTACAAGCGCAGTTGCAACGAATTGCCCATCGGGCCAGTTCTCTGGTCAGTTTTGTGCACAATTACGCCAGCATTGCCAGGTTGCCGCAGCCGCAGATGAAAACCGTGCAGATCAACCAACTGATCCGCCATTGCATTGATCTGCAGCCCGCACACAAGGTGTCGACCAGTGGTGAAGCATTGACCATCAAGGCCGACCCGGTTTTGCTGGAACAGGCATTGATCAACCTGCTCAAGAATGCCGACGACAGCGCCCGCCACAGCAACGCACCGAAAATCGACATTAACTGGCGTTATGAGCCACGCCACGCTCAGCCAGGCCTGCTCATCGCCATCACCGACAACGGCGTTGGTCTGAGCGCGACTGACAATCTGTTTGTGCCGTTTTTCACCACCAAACCGGGTGGCAGCGGCGTTGGACTACTGCTAACGCGGCGCATCGCCGAGCTGCATGGCGGTACGCTGAGCTTGCGCAACCGTGCTGACAATCGCAGTGGTGCCGTGGCCGAGCTGTGGTTACCCATGAGTCTGGAAAGCAGCTGATTCGCATTGACGCAGTCAGGCGCCGGCTGTGCCAGCACTCGTCACCGCACTCGTTGCGGTGCTCAATCCCTGGCCCGCATTTCTCACAAAGGGTTCGAGATGCAGGGTATCATTTGCTAAAATCAATGTACTTCTTCATATTATATTGATCTATATAGAAATAAATTTCATAACCGTTCGCCTTTGTGAGAAATACGGGCTAGCAGCAAGACTGTTGAGTTAAGACACGGCACCCTGTAGGAGCCTGCCTGCAGGCGAACAAAGACGGAACTCCGAGCCGTTCGCCTGCAGGCAGGCTCCTACAAAAGTGACCTAACTCAACAGTATTGGGGCTAGCAGCCACATGGCTTGGCTACACTTGATTGGTGCAGTTCTGCTGTACAATCAGTGCGATGTCCAGCAAGCGTGACCTTAGCCTACTCGCAGCAGAGCAAAAAAGCCTGCCACCGGCGCATTTACATGCCAGCGACCTGCGCGGTTTGGCGCGGCTGAGCATTGATGGTGTCAGTGGTGTGACCGGTATGGTCGAATCGCTGCACGGTGCCATTGCAGCCAAAATCATTCCCAGCTCCAAACCTGCGACAGAACGTACCCGTGGTATCAGTCGGCTGGTGTATCGCAGTATTCACGGCATTACCGGCATGACCGGAAGCGTGCTCGATCAAGCCTTGCTGGTCGCCAGTTCAATGACCGGCAAACTGATCGGCCAACGCGGCTCCAGCCGCCAGCGTGAAACCATGCTCGCCGCGCTCAATGGCGTGCTCGGTGACCATCTGCATGACACCAATAATCCGTTGGCGATCCAGACTGCACTGCGCCAGCACGGTCAGGCGCTCAACATCGACAGCCAGTCCGAACTACTTGCATGCATGCAACGCACCGGCCATCAGCCCGGCGCCAATATCATACTTTTTGTACACGGTCTGTGCATGCATGACCTGCACTGGACCAGCGTGCCCAACAATCAAGCTGAAAGTGACGCTCAATTACCGCGCGCAGAACAGCTGGCTGAGGGGCTGGGCTGGACCCCCGTGTATCTGCACTACAACAGCGGCAGGCACATCTCCAGCAATGGTCGTGAACTGGCCGAGCGGCTCAATACGCTGCTGAGCAACTGGCCGGTGCCGGTAACTGCGCTGACCATCGTTGGTCACAGCATGGGCGGACTGGTAGCGCGCAGCGCCTGTCACTATGCCGTTTTGGAACAACACGACTGGTTGGAAAAGCTGCAGCACATGGTGTTTTTGGGAACACCACATCACGGCGCACCACTGGAACGCGGTGGCAATCAACTCGACCGCCTGTTGAACAGCAGCCCCTACAGCGCGCCGTTTGCCCGGCTCGGGCAGATCCGCAGTGCCGGCATCACCGACTTGCGCCACGGCAATCTGCAGGATGAAGACTGGTTGCGTCGCAATCGTTTTGCCAGTGCAGACGATCACCGCCTGCCACTGCCGTTACCCGCAGGCGTCGCCTGCCATGCTGTGGCAGCGACGATCAGCAAGGCGTCGGCACAACGCAAGCGACCGTTATCAGGCGATGGCCTGATACCAGTCGCCAGTGCTCTGGGTGATCATCAAAACCCGGCCATGAGCCTGAATATTGCTGAACAGGATCGATTTATCAGCTATTCCTGTTCGCATCTGGAGCTACTGCACAATGCCAAAGTCTGGCAACAGCTGGCCGTCTGGCTGGGCTGATTGAGTGGTGCTGTCACGCGGCCTTAAAACACACTGACGAGCCTGTCATGTCGCTGTATCTGACTTCGCCTTGAGCAGATCCAGATAGGCACCGGCAATCAGTTGTTGCGGCCGAATCTGCAGCAACTGCATCAGACTACGGGCCTCGCTTTCCCCAACGGCAAGGCTTTCATCCGGCTCCAGCACCACTTCCAGTTCAACAAAATCACCCTGCCCCTCGACCTGGTCCAAATGCACTCGGGTGCGACCCAGCAGATATAACCAGCGCTGTTTGATCACACGCCCTCGCAACCCCAGCGCATTGCTCATCAGTTCACGCAGCGACTGCGGATCGCTGACTGGGCTACGCCAGTAACTGGATGTTTTCGGACCATCCACATCATCGCGACGATAAAACAGCAACTCGGCCGAGCCGTCGGCAAACTGCCGCAGTTTCAGGCGCCCGTCAGGGCAATGAAAAAAGCAATCGTCCTGGCACAACAGCTGCGGAGCATGCGAGCACAGCTCATCCAGCAGCGCCCGCAGTTTGTCCGGATCATCTACCCTGGCCTTGATTTCGATGTTTTTGTTCATGCGTTATTTTGATTCAGCTCATACACACTGGCATGTTAGCAGTCGATCATGTATACATGCACGATCAACCAAACCCAAAGAGAAACCCACCATGAACTCACGCAAAACAGTATTGTCTGTGCAACTAGTCGGCACCTTGCTGCTGCTCGCTATCGCGCAATCGACAATGGCCCAGACTGGCGCAGATGAAATCAGCGCCCGCACCACCACCGGCCCGGTCATCGCAGATTATGGTCCGGTGTACGACATTCCCGACAGCGCATTCCAGCTCAGCAAGGATCAAACGCACAAGGTACTGTTTGATGTGGCCGGCGGCAAGCTGGACCGCGACGCATTGAACCGGAGACTGGAAACGGTAGCACGGTTTCTCAACATGCACGCGCGCAACGGTGTCGATCCAGGCAAGCTCAAACTGGCCGTGATCATGCACGCTGGCAGTACCTTTACAGCGCTGTCCGATGCCGCCTACCAGAAGCGCTTCGGCATGGACAACCCCAACACCGCGCTGATCAAGGCGCTGCATGAGGCCGGGGTTGAACTCTGGTTATGCGGTCAGAGCGCCGGCTTCAATCAGGTCAAAGCCGACGAGTTGTCGAATCAGGTCGGGCTGGCGATTTCGGCCATGACCGTCATGGTAGAGCTTCACAGCCGGGGATACATGATATTGCCATAACCACGATGACTGATTGTTCAGGCAGCAGCCACGACAGTTTCAAGCGGATGGATGACCAGGGGGTCAAAGTTGTCAGTGGTGTTCTGGACAAGGACTTCAGCAAGATACCGTTGCAGGAGCACAATCAGGAGCTGACGCTCATGTATTGAACATAGAGGATGTTTTGCTATTTGCGGGGTGTGGGCGTGGTGTGTGGGCGTGGTGTGTGGGTGTCCAGTTCTTTCCGGTGTCCAGTTCTTTCCTAGTTCTTTCCTATTTCTTTCCCCTAGTTCTTTCCCCAGGCATGTAGATTGGGTTATCAGCACCATGATGTGATCATACAACGCCTGTCATCAAGGCAAATTTGACAATGGGACCAAACAGCGCCCGTCATCCCGGCAAATTCGGTAATGGGATCAAACAACGCCCGTCATCCCGGCAAATTCAGTAATGGGCTCAAACAGCGCCCGTCATCCAGGCAAATTTGGCAATGGGGTCAAACAGCGCCAGTCAGCCCGGCAAATTTGGCAATGGGGTCAAACAGCGCCTGTCATCCCGGCAAATTCAGTAATGGGCTCAAACAGCGCCAGTCATCCCGGCAAATTCAGTAATGGGGTCAAACAGCGCCAGTCAGCCCGGCAAATTTAGTAATGGGATCAAACAACGCCCGTCATCCCGGCGCAGGCCGGGATCCAGTTTTGTTAATTCGCATCGCGATACATTATTAATCTAAAGACACCAGCCAGGCTTTCATCACGAACGTGTGTCTTTGAGCTTGCGTGTCCCATTAAGTGTCAGGCCGGACAACCACAAACTGCTTCAGCTGATGCTGCTAAAAGCGTATGACGCTGCTCTTGCTTAAGACCACACCTGAGGTGTGGGTGTCCCATCCTGTCTAGCAATGGGCTCAAACAGCGCCCATCATCCCGGCAAATTTGGCAATGGGGACAAACAACGCCAGTCAGCCCGGCAAATTTAGCAATGGGGACAAACAACGCCCGTCATCCCGGCGCAGGCCGGGATCCAGTTTTATTAATTCGCATCACGATACGTTATTAACCTAAAGACATCAGCCAACCGATCTTCTCGAACGCAGCATGGGATATGTCTATTCAGCATTTTGCTACCCGATCCGAGTTTCGTCCACAGATTTTGCTGACAAGACAATTTTATTCAACTTCAAGATCAGAATACTCAAATAATGGAGTAGAATACTCGACAATATATTCGTCTAATTTAAACTCATCATAAAATATTTCACCCGATATGATTTCTGAAATAGCTTCATGTAGAATTGGATTATAGAATCGGCACTTCTCTACGGGTGTATCCCTTTCACAAATACTTTTCTTGCTCATCAAAGATTTGAGACTGAGTAAAACAGATAAATTTCCCGACTTCTTGCGGTAATCAATTGCTAGTTGCTGAGCATTGGCTAATTCTTCACCGCTTATTTGCTTAGAAATATCCTCATAAAAATTAATATATTTTTTTTGCTTATTTTCACTTGCAACATATGACCAAGCAAATGCCTCTATCAAATCTTTTTCGACGTATACTCCCATGTAATACATGTATGCCAGTTTGTATTGTGCATACTTATCGTTTGTTTCAGCTAAGTCAATATACCCTTTGAACGCAGCTTTATAATTACCGTCTTTGAAATATTGATCAGTTTGCTGTTGATATTTTATATATTTTTTAAAATCTGAAACAATATCGTTATAAAGAATAATATCACCATCAGATATCTCTAATGACGGCAAATCATGGGAGACCAAATAACTTGCTAGAAACACAATTAATAATACTTTAGAACTCTTCATAATATGTCCTCTTCAGTAAGGCATGCTCGGCACCATACTCAGCACACCCACACTCCATAGCCATTATCCTACACCATTTTCAGACTTTTCCATAGCATTGAACATCCCAATCAGCGCATCCTGAAGCCTGATCCCACCAGGTTTTCGCGAGCAAATAAAGTGATTGAACCATGATGTCTACTGTTTTCACGCCATTCTTCGACAGGTGTCACCCTTGGTTTTCCTTAGTATGGGTGTCCAGCGGTTCCTGTTAGTATGGGTGTCCAGCGGTTCCTCCAGCGGTTCCTGTCACTCCCATGAGGCCTAGCGCCGCCCAACGCTTGAGCTCAGCCGCCGGCAGCCCGCGTAGCGGGATGGCGGTCGGCTGCAGCGATTTGTTGGGTGCTCTTGACTTACCTAAGTTAGTAAGGTAACTTAGGTAACCATGGCTAAGGTCGAACGAAAGCGCTGCAAGACATTTCCGTTGGAGATGGAAGACGACTTGCATAAAGCTTTGAAATATAAAGCAATTGACACGGATAAGACCTTGCATGCTTTCATCATAGACGTTCTGGCTGCAACAGTGCGAGAAGAGCCGGCCCAGTATGCTGTAACGACTCATAACGCAGGAGCTTCAAAGAGGAAACGATGAGCGCACCATACGTAAACGGTTCTTCGGTGTGGCCGCTCCGCTGTTCTGCGAGCGAGCCGGTCCAAATTGTCAGCGGCGATGTTCGTGAGAAGTTGGCATTACTGCCCGATGAGACCGTTCATTGCTGTGTGACATCGCCCCCGTACTGGGGTATGCGCGACTACGGATACAGCGGGCAGATAGGGGCTGAGGAAACGATAGACGAGTACGTTGCGAACCTCGTTTCGTGCTTTAGAGATGTGCGGAGAGTACTCAGGTCGGATGGAACATTTTGGCTCAACATTGCGAACACCTATACTTCTGGCGGACGCGGATGGCGGGACAAGGACGCCAAGAACCAAGGGCGCGCGATGTCCTACCGTCCGGATACACCCGCTGGGTTGAAGCCAAAAGACCTGATTGGCGTTGCTTGGATGCTCGCGATGGCCATGCAGCGCGATGGCTGGTATCTGCGCTCCGACATCATCTGGTACAAGCCCAACTGTCAGCCTGAGTCTGTGAAGGACAGGGTGACGGTTTCGCATGAGTATCTTTTCATGTTCTCGAAGAGTGAGAGTTACTACTTCGATCAGCAGGCTATCAAAGAACCGACCGCCGACGGCAAGGGGAGCAAGAACAAGCGGACGGTGTGGCAAGTAAACACCGAGCCGTGCAAGGAGGCACATTTTGCTGCGTTTCCTCGTGCACTTGTGCGACCCTGTATCCTTGCCGGTTCGCCAAAAGGTGGTCTTATACTCGACCCGTTTCTCGGCAGTGGTACGGTCGGCATAGTTGCAATAGAGACTGGTCGCCGTTGCCTGGGAATCGAAGTGAAGCCCGACTACGTGGACATAGCAAAACAGAGATTGCTTGGCGCGTCACCGCAGCTATTCATGGAGTGTTTGTAGGCGGGTCGAATCGCCAAGTGGCATGCACAACGCAAAGGTCTTTCCGTAGCCCCTTGATCTGCAGCTTGCGCTCGCCGCCTCCGTCAAAGTATAGGCTGAACTGCGCCTCGCCATTTTCCTCAACGTAGCAGTAGCCAGGTTTAGGGAACTGCGTACTGTTGCCCATCATCTCAAGTCGACCGGTCGCAGCTCTTTCAAGGAGATTTTTCGGTATTTCGACGAGTTCGTAAAGATATTCTGGACTTCCCTTTTTTAGGGCACGAAGAATAAGAATACGTTGGATGCTACTCAGGGCAGATAGAAACTGCGCACGCAACCCAACGAGATCGCTAGGGTTGTCGCCCCATTGACCACCACCAAGCTCCATAAACTTCGAGATGTGAATCGATTGCGCCCGGATAGCCTTAGCCGCCTCCGTCTTTAGCGAAAAGTTCTCCGCATCTATTCGAATGTCGTAGCCTCTCTGTCCTCTCGGAGCGAGGGCGGCATCAACGCCGCTTAGCCGCAGCACGTTCTCAAGGGCGTACTCGAACTTGTCCTTAGAAAATGGCTCTCGGGAGAAGCAATGGTGAAGGCGAAGCACGTCGCCAAAGTCTTCCAACGTACGGGCAGAGATGATTCCAGACGCCGATGATCGCCAGTAGTTCCGCGGAAGAGCGAAAACGCTCACTACTCGGTCGACAAGTTGAAGTCTGTTGTCAGACAGCTCGGGGATTGCAGCCAAAAGGCGTTCAATTCGGTCGGACCGGTCCATTCGCTAGCTCAAGTGCGGTACTGAAAGGCCACATTTTAGCCCGTGGATGAAGAAGAGGGCGCGTTTGAGGCCCAACGTTTCGCGTAACCGGCTGCAAAAAGCTGCATAGCGAAGCGGCGCAGCTTTTTGCAGTCCAAGTTGACGCGATTGTTAGGCCGATTGCTTCTTAGCCACTTCCGCAACGTGGGCTCCTTGGAACCGGGCAATTTTTATTTCATTCTCTGACGGTTGGCGACTACCATCGCCGCCAGCAAGAGTGCTCGCTCCATAGGGCGATCCGCCGGTGATTTCACTCATGTTCGTGAGCTCCTGACAGGAATAGGGAACGCCCACGATAATCATGCCGTGATGCAACAAGGTGGTGTGAAACGAGGTGATCGTGGTTTCCTGCCCGCCGTGCTGTGTACCTGTGGACGTGAATACGCTACCCACCTTGCCAATCAACTTTCCGTCAGCCCACAGCCCGCCGGTCTGGTCAAGGAAATTGCGCATCTGCGCGCACATATTGCCAAAGCGTGTAGGCGTGCCAAATATTATGGCATCGTAATCCGCCAGTTCGCCGGTTGTTGCAAACGGCGCCGCTTGATCGAGTTTGGCGCCCACCTTTCTAGCCACGTCTTCCGACATTAAATCGGGCACACGTTTGATAGTGACCTCGGTGCCATTGACGCTACGTGCGCCTTCAGCCACCGCTTTCGCCATGGTTTCGATGTGACCATACATGCTGTAGTAAAGAACGAGAACTTTTGTCATGTTGCATCTCCTGGTTTTGGTGATTGTGCAGTAAGTCTAACTTATAATTAGTATGCGAAAACGCCGCATATCGATTATTTGTGCAAAAACGCCTGATATGACGCACCCTAAAGTCTGAAGTTTACCTATCTTACTGATTTTGTTTGATATGTACTTTTTATCCACTGGTGATATGCGCCTTTTCTGCCGACTATTGAGCAATTCCCTTACGGTCTGTCGAGTGAGCCCCTGAAGTTCTACACGCGCTTGCCCTGCTGAAATAGTGCATCAGATTACCCCAAAAAGCAAGGCGTTTCATGGCAGAGAAGCTGCTGGACAAGATGCGCCGCATCATTCGCAACAGACATTACAGCTACCGTATGGAGCCGTCGTATCTAGGCTGGACTCGACGCTTCATCCTCTAGCATGGCAACACAGCATCTCGACCACTTCGATCTCGCCCTCAGATTTTCTAGGAGATTTTCGAGGACACCCATCATTCAAAATACTATTTTTCATTTATATTCGGCATGTTGCATATCTTCGGATGCTGGGTGTCCTGGCTTTTTCCTATTTCCCAGGCAGACGAGATTAAGCTTGCGACCAGGCTCGACCTCTACTAGACGCTGTGGCCGCTCGTAGATTGAAAAATCCGTGCTATCACGGTTTGTATCAGCGGTAGCAATACCGCAAACTGAAAGCGCTACTCCAAAGAGTGCCGCGGGTGCCTTAGCCATGAGTGTTCCTTGAGTGTGAGTGATACGCTTTCCTTTCAGTTGCGACAAAGTTTCAAACCAATCTAACGCCGGAAATCTGTGGCAAAGCGGCCGCTTCGGACGCTTTGTCCACTGCATTGACTTGTTAGATCGCGGTGTCATATACATTTCGGATCTTGCCCTCTAATTCTGGCGATAGGTTAAATGCGGCATCTGTAACGTAACTAAGAGCTGCGTATGGCTTGCTTTTACCGCCTGCAGCCATACCCAACTCCTCTTCGATATCGTTCTCAAGCACCACCGCTCGTCCCAACCCGGCATCTATTTCATTTTCGATTCCCGTGGACGCAATATCCGCAGACGCTATGGCATCCGGCAATTTTCCTGCTTGATGGTCACGATCATAAATGGCGACGTAAGGAATCCCGAATTTGTTCAGCAGGCGAATATAGTATGGAATGTTCGACTTCGAACCGCAGTCGATGACGGTGTAGTCATATCGGAATACGCCCAGATTTTTCGCAATAAGAGGAATCACGGTTTTATCAGTTGCGCCCTCAACGAGCAGAACCTTCGATGCGAAAAAAAGCTCGGCACGATCTGGGTTGATCCAGTACGAAAGGTTGAAATCCTTCTTCGCGTCGCCAGTAAAGAGTTCTTCCGAACAGTATGTGACGCGGCTGCCTTCCGGCTCACTTCGTTTCGTGACGACGTAAATCGTGCGGTATCGTTCAACATCTATGAGTCCGCTGGAATGGGTGCACAGAAAAACTTGGCTATCTCCTTCAGATAACTCAACGAACGAATCGAAAAGAGCTCGCTGTGCCTGAGGGTGAAGATAGAGCTCGGGCTCCTCAAAGATGTAGTACCTGGAATTCGACGACGTACGCGACCTTGCCGCTTCTTCGTTGGCGTTTTCTGAGCGATCCCGGTCTCGTCTGGCAATGACTTGAATAAGGGCAACTGTCAGCGCCCTTTGGAGCCCGTGCCCTTTTCGGCGGATATCTGTCCGCACTCCGTCATTAACCCAAACCTGTGTATTTGCCTTAAACACGCTTTCGATGTCTGGCGGTGACACCTCAATGTCGACCTGTGCTCCCCAAGAAGAGAGCTCATCTGAAATTGCCTGTTCAAATCGGGCGAGTTCCTCTGGTCGGTTCTCGTTGTTCTGACCTTCGTGATCCAGCTTGTTTAGTGCAGCAAATAGCTTCTCAAGTCTTTGCCTCGTATCTCTCCATTCCACATTTTCTGACGCCATCTCCGCAATGACCGTGGAATAGAGCTTACCAAATGCGCTTGTCTCTTTTGCGGCGAAATCGTCAGAGGCCTCCTTGACGGCCGGAATAAAGTAGACGTCGCCAAATATGCCTTTTGCAACGTTTTTTAAACCGAGAAAATTCGTTGTTTCTGGTTCGAAAGTAAATGCAAGTTCATCCCGATGCTGTTCGATGTATGAGCTTTGCGCATTAACAATGTGCTGCTTAGAAAGGCGGCCTGCATCTGGCAAGAAAGGATGAAAAGGCAAACTTTCAGCTGTTTCACGTCGCGTGTAAGCCCCCGCATTCGCTTCCTGAAGCCATTCATCGGTGGGATTTTCTATATAGCCGCGATAATCGAAGCTACCTCCGAATTGTGCGGTTCTTCGAACGACAATTGTTGAAGAGGATGTAAGGTACTTCTGAAAGGTGGCTTTATCTGTATCGTCGAGTCCGTCGAACGTCACCTCGACATACAACTCAGAGGCGCCGAAGTGAAAATCCAGTTCCTGATGTTTGATCTCACCAAAGAAGAACAGGATTGCTGATAGAAGGTTCGACTTCCCGTGGTTGTTCTGCCCGATTACCACCATCAAATCGGAGACCTCAAGGTCCAATTCTTTGATGGATCGCCAGTTGGATATTTTCAACCGTTGAATTTTCACCTTAGTTTCCTCCGCGATCTAACGCCTGAATTCAGCGGCGTTTGAGCCGACGCCTGTTTTTGCGAAAGCAAAAATGGGTGGCGGGTCAAACGTCCGCTGCAATGATTTGTTAGTCCTCACCGGCACTTGCTCAACTCCAGAGCCAGCACCTCAATTTGCTCAGCTATATTTTTGGCCTGCTCCTTCTCGACGGGCATAAATGTTTCGTTGCTTCGATCAGATAGCCGCTGGCACTGTTCTGCAAGGTCCGTTAAAAGCGGCAACACTTTGGCCACGCGACTCCGGCCCGCAACAGACTCCCAGCGAAGCAAGGCAGCTTGAGATAGTCCTGCCAGCTGAAGATTCCCTGGAAATAAGGTGTTTACTACTTTTAGCACCTTACGTTCCGCCGAAACTCTGTTGAGGAAGGTGTTTTTCATATGGCCTCTCGTAGCGACGCTACCCAATTTTCAAGTGGAGCGCTCGTAACAAATTTCGCAGCGCTCGTAGGGTCAAAGTTAAATTGGGCGCCACGGGTCGAAGCGTGCCTAGCCACCATGGTTTGATCATAGACATCGCGTGGCAGTGGTGGGTCGAGGGGTAGACGATATGGAGCGTCTGCCGAAAAACATGGACTCCCCAACAAGGACCAAGATGCCGACATCGCTACGTCGCGGATTGCGGTATAGACAATCCCCAGTTCATAGATAACGTTTTCAGTTCCGGAAGCTATTTCGGTAAGTGCCTCATTGAGCAATGCATCTAAATCGTCAATATCATCAACCATAGTCGAATACGGAGCCGGAGCCCCTAAGATTGCCAAAAATGACTCGCTGCGCGGGCTGTACACACACTTTGCTTCAAGGTGGAGATGCCAGGCGAAGAGCCTCCCTGCTTTGAAGTACTCTGCAAGCAGTTCGGGTGAATAGACGCTCCAGCTCTGAGGAAACTGGGAGCCATCCGCCTCAAATGGAACAACCAGAACATCGACGTCAGACGTGGGTGTTGATTCCCCTCGACAGATAGAGCCGAACACGTAGATTTCGTGACTCATCGGCGGGCCAGACGTTTCACCAAAATAGCCATGAAAAGCCCAACCAGCACGAACCTAACCATGGTTAGGAGCGTTAGTTGGTGGCTGGGTAGCGATGTACCTCCACTAACTCCCCAAAATGCGTATGCAATTGCTATCAAAGATTGTGACCAAGATAACTGCGGAGTACTCCATGCGAGATAGCTGCCCCACAAAAAGACAGTAAATACCCCGGTTAGAAGGACGCGAACTATGCTTTCCCCATTCCCCCAAAGCAGGTCGAGCGCTTTCCAGCGGATATGGCGAATGGCGTGAAGTGTCCGGACCCATCCCTTGTACTTCGACCTGTAGTAGGACTGTTTTGAGTAGGCAGCATGAAAAAGATGCTGGCCGGTGAGCATCACTTCAATCGACGCAGCCTTGTTGACGGCCGTGTAGTTCCCAATGTGCCCGAAATTGACGCGAAGCGAGCGAACAAGATCACGAGCTAAATTTTCTTCGCTGGGGAGGCAGTTATCCAAAAACTCCTCATCTAGCTGCGTATGCTCCCATGTGGAGTACTGGAACTTACACTCTTCGTACTGAGACCCACGGAAGTTTGAGCGGCGAATGCTGGTGCCGGTGAAATCACACCGTATGAACCTGCAATTGCGAAAGTAGCATTCGGATAGTTCTGATTGTTTGAAACTGATGCCGACAAAGGCCTTTTCAACGGCGAAGACACGCCTCAAGACCTGCTGCGACAGGTCTTGATCTCTAACATCAGAAGAGAACTCTTTGTCCTCAATGATTGGCTTGGAGTGATCTATAAGTTCCATGTCTTGCGCCAATGCGTAAAGTGAGGGCTAACTTATAATTAGTCGGCGAAAACGCCGCATATCGATTATTTGTGCAAAAACGCCAGATATGACGCACCCTAAAGTCTGAAGTTGACTTATCTTACTGATTTTGTTTGATATGTGCTTTTTATCCACTAGTGATATGCGCCTTTTCTGCCGACTATTGAGCAATTCCCTTACGGTCTGTCGAGTGTGTCCCTGATGTTCTACACGCGCCTGCCCTGCTGAAATAGTGCATCAGATTTCCCCAAAAAGCAAGACGTTTCATCGCAGAGAAGCTGCTGAACAAGATGCGCCGCATCATTCGCAACAGACATTACAGCTACAGTACTGAGCAGACGTATCTGGGCTGGATTCGGCACTTCATCCTCTATCATGGCAAACAGCATCTCGACCACTTCGATCTCGCCCTCAGATTTTCTAGGAGATTTTCGAGGACACCTAACATTCAAAATACTATTTTTAATTTATATTCAGCATGATGCATATCTCCGGATGCTGGGTGTCCTAGCTTTTCGCTTTTGCGACAGCAAAAGTACGTGGCGGGTCAAACGTCACCTGCAGCGTTTTGTTGGGCCGCTGCTTAGTAAGAGGTGATGCATAGGCTACTGGCAAGAAAGCGTAATACCCCAGTAGCGCGGAGGGTCTACATCTGTGCATTCGTTGACTTCGCACACTTGATCGCCGGCACGGTCGATTATTCGAGAACCGCAGAACTGATCGCCGCTTGGGTAGAGCCCGGCAAAGCAGCTGACCGCTATCTTGCCATCGTCACATGAAAAGTATCTTAATTCTCCTTTCAAAGTGTTGGTTTCGCGAAACGCTGATGTGATTACCGGCTTGCTTGCGGTGAGAATTCCGGTCCAATTCAATATCCTGCCGTCGGTTATCGACGAGGCGATACCGGTGGCGAGCGTAACGCCAAACGCGATGAGGATCGGGTAAACAACTTTTTCCTTAAATGTCATTGTTCATCTCCATCAAATTATTAAGCAGCGCGCAAATTCATGGCGACCCAACGCCGTGCTCTGCGGCAATTTTGTAGCGCAGCGTAAAAATTGTCCGACAGCAGCACTTTGTTAGGCATTTTTCTCTCTAACTTGAGCCAAGCAAAGGACTACGTGCATGATTCTATCTGCCGTGGAATAATTGAACGCACCTACGGGACTGATTCCATGGCATACGTCATTTCGCATATTCCAACCGCGTTGATCAGTAAGTAGTATCCTGAAATAGAACGATGAGTCAGTACCGAAACAGGCTTCTACCCTTTCGTCTCTTAGTAAATCGTCAAACGTCCTCAACTGAAGCCCGCCCTGCCTATTCTTCCTTAACGTAGCACCCCCCATTAGCTCCACTAGCGTTCGCATAGCTGCCTCTGCCTGGGGAACCAGTATATGTATGGCAGAGATATAATCCTCATCTAGGTAAGCTTGGACACCAGCATGAACAAGATCCTTTTTAGACTCCTCAAATATCGGCGACTGAAATATATATTTCGTTAATTCTTGGGCATCAAATTCGTAAACCACAGTGGCTTTGTTAAATGAATGTCTGAGAAAAGATGAGTCAACATTCATATTTTGTGAAAGCTGGTGAATCACATTGCCTTCTAGATCTTCTTCTACTCCCCCAATCGTCGCCACAGGTCTTCCCTTGTGGTCTTGCAGCGTCTTCGTAAATAAGTATGTCAATGGGTGATTTCTTGCCAGATCCAAGACCTGCTGTTCTACTTGATCCTTCTTCGGAATAAATTGCGCTGCAATTCTACTAAGAGTTTTATGTAGCCCATCTTCCGTCATTGACTCCAGGTATGCATCTAATTTTTCCTTCGGAATCTCCATACTATGAGAGAATTCTTGCATACTCTCTACGACACTTGGTCCTACCTCAGAGATTTTCTTCGAAACACGTTCTGCGCTTTCGATCATGTTGTAGCTTATATAAATGTCGTGCACATGTTGAAGCCAAGAAGAGGCCTGCATTGGAGCCAACCCTTCACACGCATCTTCAAAACAATTTCCTACAACTTCAATAACTCGAGTGACTTCGTCGCTCATTCCTTTGCTACGATAATAAGTGGCTAAAGGGATAGCTGCGGATTCACACACCCATGGTGAATGCCCTTTAGAGACATGTGTTAATCGGGACTCAAGATCATCCACAATTTTTTGCTTTTGCGCCTCAGACAAATCCCTATATTTGCCCAAAACAAAAAGCTCAAAGCAAAATCCCCAAAGGCCCGCTTTATCATCCTCAGCAATTCTGTCTTCTAATTTAATCGCGCTCTCAACACACCTTTCTGCCAATTCTTTGTTATTCAGTGAGGAAGCTACTTTGAACGCCCTAGTGATCTTCGTTATTGCTTCGGTTGAGTGTTCGTAGAGATCGTTATCAGTTACATCAAGAAGTGCATTTACATAGTCAATAGCAATTCTATAGTCAGGCTTTTCTTCCACGGCAGCTTCAGACAGATCCCAAACAAGCCCAGCATAGCGAGCTTTCATCAATGGATTAATGGTTTCTTGTGATCTGACTTTCCAATGCTCAACAATTTCTTTGGTTACCAATGCAATGCTGGGACTTTCATACGCTTTGCCGTCATCTCCAACCCAAACCATCATAGGCCCAAAATATGTACCCCAGCCATTTGGCTTATCCGTATATTCTTCGGCAAACCCAAATGCGATTCTTTCGGCTATGGCCTTTGTACTTTGATCATTTTCGGTAGCACGATTTATTTTTGACGAAATAGAATGTTCGCTAGCTTTCTCCTTAGAATTATCCAACTCTTCCATTAATCTGACTAGCTCATCATTCACGATAGCTCCTCCTTTAAGTTGCCTAACTTATAATTAGTAGGCGAAAACGCCGCATATCGAATATTTGTGCAAAAACGCCTGATATGACGCACCCTAAAGTCTGAAGTTGACATATCTTACTGATTTTGTTTGATATGTACTTTTTATCCACTGGTGATATGCGCCTTTTCTGCAGACTATTGAGCAATTCTCATACGGTCTGTCGAGTGTGTCCCTGATGTTCTACACGCGCTTGCCCTGCTGAAATAGTGCATCAGGTTATCCCAAAAAGCAAGGTGTTTCCGGAAAACCTCGGGATACCCACACAACGGATAGTTCTGGTTCTGGATGTCCCTGCTTGTTCATGTTGGTTTACCCGGTTTTCTTTATCCTGGTGCCAGTGCCAGGGTCGCACCCACGGGGTCCTGTACGACCGCATAGGCATAACTGCCATCGGCTCCGGTGGCCGTCTTGATTACCTTGCCCCCTTCCTCGTGTACGCGACGGAGGCTTTCGGCAAGGTCGCCAACGGGCAGGTAGATCATCCAGACAGGCGGCAGACCCAGGTTCGCGCCACGTGCATGACAGACTCCCGCCGCAGGGTTGCCATCAGCTCCCAA
>JAJFKZ010000037.1 GCA_021772955.1 Gammaproteobacteria bacterium
CGGCTGATCTGAATGATCAGATCTACCTTGCTTCACCGCTGTCGCGGCGGGAGGCTTCCGGCAGCGAGACTGCCACTGGAAACCGAAAGGAACAAACCATGCGACACTATGAAATCGTATTTCTGGTCCATCCGGATCAAAGCGATCAGGTTGCAGCGATGATTGATCGCTACAAAACCCTGATCGAAAGCAGCAACGGCACGATCCACCGCCTGGAAGACTGGGGCAGACGTCTGCTCGCTTACCCCATCATGAAAGTTGCCAAGGCACATTATGTGCTGATGAACATCGAGTGTGAGGCCAGCGTGCTGGAAGAGCTGGAAAGTATCTTCCGCTTCAATGATGCTGTGCTGCGGCACATGACGGTGCGTCGTGACGAGGCACTCACCGATAAGTCACCAGTGCTGCTGGAGACTGAAGAAGAAGATCAGCGTTCGCGCAAACGTGCGCCAGCGCCAGCCACACGTGACCAGGATAATGCGGCTTCCGATAAGGATGAAGATCAAGTCGATGCCGATGATCAGGACGATGATGATCAGGACGATGATGATCAGGATGATGATTCAGGAGAGGAGGTATAACCATGGCCAGACATATGCGTAGACGCAAATACTGCCGCTTCACCGCTGAGGGCATCGACAAGATCGACTACAAGGATCTGAAGACGCTGCGTCAGTACGTCGGCGAAACCGGCAAGATCATGCCCAGCCGCATTTCCGGCACCAAGATGCGCTATCAGCGCCAATTGGCCACGGAAATCAAGCGTGCGCGCTTTTTGGCATTGCTGCCGTACACCGACAATCACTGAGGCCTGCAGATATGGAATTGATTTTATTGGAAAAAATTCAAAATCTTGGCAATCTTGGCGACCGGGTAAAGGTCAAAGCTGGCTACGGTCGCAACTACCTTTTGCCACAGGGCAAAGCGGTTCCTGCGACCGCGGAAAACATGGTGCACTTTGAAGCGCGTAAGGCGGAACTGCTGAAGGCTGAGGCTGAAAAGCTGAATACCGCCGAGGCACGCAAGGCACATCTGGACACGGCGGTGCTGGAAATGACCGCCAATGTCAGTCCCGAAGGCCGCCTGTATGGCTCCATTGGTACACGTGAAATTGCCGAGCACATGACCGTAGCAGGTTTCAGCGTCGAGAAAAGCGAACTGGTCATGTCCGAAGGTGCCATCCGTACCCCAGGCGAATACCAGATCACCATTCAGCTGCATGCCGATGTGCACAGCGTAGTCAATCTGACGGTGATCGGCGAAGTAACCTGAAGCAACCGGTCACACGCACGACAGCGCCATCAGCAACGGCTGTTACCTCTGGTAATGGCCGTTTTTTTATCCCATTACAACGACCGGGCCGGGCTGACCGGATCGATCTCCCGGCATGGTTTTATCTGTGCTAATCTTGTCTGCCATCCGTCAACGATCAAAATAATTTCATCTCTACATGGCTGAAGCTGCAACAGAACTGATCCGGAGCAAGATCACGCCACCGCACTCGATCGAGGCCGAACAGGCCTTGTTGGGCAGTCTGTTGTTGACGCCGACCAGCTTCGCGCAGATTGAGGATATCGTCACCAGCGTCGATTTTTACCGTAACGATCACGCTCAGATCTACAAGGCCATCGCTGAACTCAATCACCGCAATACCAGCGCTGATGTGGTCACTGTGTTCGAGTATTTTGAATCGCGCAACGACACGGACGGTCTGGAGGGCGGTGCTTACCTGACCTCGCTGGCCAACAACGTGGTCAGCGCCGCCAACGTTTCGGCCTATGCCGGGATTGTGCGTGAAAAGTCCATACTCAGACAGCTCATCGATATCGGCAACAACATTGCCGGCAGTGCCTATAAATCCGACGGCAAGTCGGCCCAGCAGCTGCTGGAGCAAGCCGAGCGACAGATTTTCGGTATTGCCGAAAAAGGCTTGCAGGCGGTCTCCAACTACGAATCGATTGCCGCCTTGCTGAAACCGGCTTACGACCAGATCGCCGAACTCAGCAAGCACAAGTCCGACATCACCGGTGTGGCCACCAACCTCACCGATCTGGATCGGCACACCGCCGGGCTGCAGAAATCCGATCTGATCATCCTGGCCGGACGACCGGCCATGGGCAAGACCAGTTTGGCCATGAACATTGCGCAGAATGCCGCCATCAACTCGAATGTGCCGGTGGCCGTGTTCAGCATGGAAATGTCCAAGAATCAGCTGGCGTTTCGGTTGTTTTCCTCCCTGGGTGCAATCAACCAGAGCCGCTTGCGTACCGGCAAGCTCACCGAGGAAGACTGGAATGGCCTGAAATCGGCCATGGGCATGCTCAAAAACGCACCCATCTACATCGATGATACGCCGTCGCTGTCACCGGCCCAGGTACGCGCCCGAGCACGACGGCTGAAGCGCGAATTTGATATTGGTCTGGTCGTGATTGATTACCTGCAGCTGATGCAGGTGCCGGATACGCGTGAGAACCGCGCCACCGAAATTGCCGAAATTTCACGCGGTCTGAAAGCGCTGGCGAAAGAGCTCGACATTCCGGTCATCGCCCTGTCGCAGCTCAACCGTGCCCTGGAACAACGCCCCAACAAACGCCCGGCGATGGCCGATCTGCGTGAGTCAGGCTCCATCGAGCAGGATGCTGACCTGATTCTGTTCATCTACCGTGACGAGGTTTATAACCCCGATACACCCGCCAAGAATCTGGCCGAGGTGATCATTGGCAAACACCGCAACGGCGCCACCGGAACAGTCGAGTTACTGTTTGAAGGCGAGTACCTGCGTTTCAAGAACTATTCCCGCATTGAAGATGATTTCCACGCGCCATGATCACCTAGACCGCAACGGCAACAACAACAGCCCATGCGCGCCACCCATGCATTGATTGACATCGCTGCATTGCAGCACAACTTCCAGGTGTTGCAACACCGCGCCGGCAGCGCGCGGGTGGTCGCCGTGATCAAGGCCGATGGCTATGGCCATGGCATGTTGACGGTGGCCCGGGCGCTGCCGCAGGCGGCGTTTCTGGCGGTTGCAACCATCGATGAGGCAATGCATCTGCGTCAGGCCGGTATCGACACGGCCCTTTTAGTGTTGCAGGGATTTAAGGATCAAGCCGAGCTGGCGCAGACCGTGGCCCAACAACTGGTGCCGGTGGTGCATGCCCCACATCAGGTGCGGTTGCTGCAACAAAGCGCGGCCCGACTGCCACAAATCTGGCTGAAGCTGCAAACCGGAATGCACCGTCTGGGGCTTTGCGCCGCGGACTATCTGGCTGCGCACAGCAGTCTGTCAGCGCAATCGGGCGAGATTGTCATGATGTCGCATTTTGCCTGTGCCGAGCAGGTGGATCATGCGTCGGTGGCTGCGCAGATAGCCTGCTTTGACAACGTCTGTCACGACTTGAGTGGCACCCGGAGTCTGGCCAATTCGGCGGCGCTGTGGTCGCTGCCACACACGCACCACGATTGGGTACGTCCCGGCATCATGCTGTATGGGGTAGCGCCATTTGCCGACCGCTGTGGCCGTGATCTGGGTCTACGACCAGCGCTGCGGCTGTACAGTGAGTTGCTCGCCATTCAGCCATGTCGCAAGGGCCAGCGCGTCGGTTACGGTCTGCGCTTTCAATGCCAGACCGACACCCGCATCGGCATTGTTGCGATTGGCTATGGCGATGGCTATCCGCGCCTTGCTGCAGACGGCACGCCAGTGCAGGTCGTCACCGCCGCAGGCGCCCAGGCAGCGAGCCTGGCCGGCGTACCGTCCATGGACATGCTCAGTATTGATCTTGGCGCGCACAGCAAGGCCAGGGTTGGTGACCAGGTGGAGTTATGGGGCGATGCGATCGCGCTGGAAACCGTAGCTCGTCACGCCGGTACGATTCCCTATGAATTGCTGTGTCAATTGACCGCCAGGGTGCCGTTGCGGGTGGCCTGACCACATTGCCGGGCGCGCAACATGCTCTATTCTGGCGTAGCAGCAAAGGGTCATACTTGATGGTTACAGTGTATCAATCAGCAACCGCAGTTGAGGCGCACATGGTGTGCAATTTACTGCTGCACAAGGGTATTGTTTCTGCCGTGGTAGAAGGTGAATACCTGCAAGGTGGTGTCGGTTTACTGCAGGCGATCGATGTGGTGCGCGTGGTGGTTGCTGCCGAAGAGCACAGCCAGGCCATGCAGATCATTCGAGACTGGGAAACCGACTGAGACGGGGAAACCGGTTAGCGCAACACAGCGGCTGTGCTGAGAATCTGAAAGATCAGCGTTCGGCATTACGATGGTCAAACGCTTTATGAACTGTAATGCAGCGGGTCTTTTGCGTGGATGATCGTGACTGGATTCAGTCTTGACTGCGCTGCTGCTTGCCGGCAATAGCGTATTTGCGTAACAGGCCGCGCAGCTGGTGGTAGCTCAAGCCCAGCAGGTCGGCGGCTTTTTGTTGATGAAACTGGCTTTGATCCAAAGCCGCATGCAGCAGCCGAATCTCCATGGCACTGACCCGCTCGGGTAAATTGAGCGGCAGACTCAGCTCGTTTTCGTTAGTGCCATCGCTGGGCGTTTCGCGCAGGCGCCAGGGCGAGTCGAACGGATCGAACACGATACTTGAGATTGGCTTGCTGGATGCTTCTTGCAGTGCCACGGCGCGCTCGATCACGTTTTTCAATTCTCGTATATTGCCCGGCCAGGCATACTCCAGCAGTTGCTGACTGACCGCATCGCTGAAGCCGGCAAACAGTTCACGATTGAGTTCGCTGGTCATGCGTACGGCGAAGTGTTCGGCCAGTTCGAGGATGTCGGCCTGGCGTTCGCGCAGCGGCGGCAGCGTGATCACTTCAAAGGCCAACCGGTCGAGCAGATCGGCGCGAAACTCGCCACGCGCGGCCATGGCCGGCAGGTCACGGTTGGTGGCAGCGATCAGACGCACGTCGACGCGCACGGTCTGGCTGCCGCCGAGGCGTTCGAACTGGCCGTATTCAATCACCCGCAACAGTTTTTCTTGTACCGATGTCGGCGTATTGGCCAGCTCGTCCAGAAACAACGAGCCGTCGTCGGCCAGTTCGAAGCGTCCACGACGTTTGCGGTCGGCGCCGGTGAACGAGCCGACCTCATGCCCAAACAATTCCGATTCCAGCAAGCTCTCCGGCAGTGCAGCGCAGTCTAATTTGATGAACGCTTGCGACCAGCGCGGCGACAGATAGTGCAAGCGTTCGGCAATCAGCTCCTTGCCGGTGCCGCGCTCGCCGGCGATCAGCACCGGTCGATTCACCGAGGCCAGTCTTGAGGTCTGCTCCAGCACGGTGAGAAAGGCTGGAGACGAGCCGATGATTTCCTGTTTGGGTCTAGACATAATCACTATAGGATATGCGAGAATGGCAACATGGCGAAAGCAAAATCAGCTTATCTGTGCAGCGACTGCGGTGCCAGTCAACCAAAATGGGGTGGCCAGTGCGGTGAGTGTGGGGCCTGGAACACGCTGACCGAGATCCGGCTCAGTGCGCCAACGGCTGCCGGCAAACCGGTCCGTCATGCTGGATTTGCCGGTGCTCAAGCGGCCACAGTGGTGCGTCTGGATCAAGTCAGGCAGCATCGCGAGGCGCGTTTGCAGATCGGCATGAGCGAACTTGACCGGGTCCTGGGTGGCGGTCTGGTGAACGGTTCGGTGACGTTGATTGGTGGTGATCCGGGGATTGGCAAATCCACATTGCTATTGCAGGTGATGGCAGCGCTGTCCAGCCAGCGACCGTGCCTGTACGTCACCGGCGAGGAATCCGCCGAACAGGTGGCCATGCGCGCGCGGCGGCTGCAACTGCAGACCAGTAGCCTCAACTGCCTGACAGAAACGTCGATCGAACGCATCATTGAGCAGTCTGTGCAGGCGCAACCGGCCTTGCTGATCATTGATTCCATCCAGACCATCTACAGTGAGGCGCTGCAATCGGCGCCCGGCAGCGTGTCGCAGGTGCGTGATGCCTGTGCGCAACTGGTGCGTTATGCCAAGCAGTCCGACTGTGCGGTGTTCCTGGTTGGCCACGTCACCAAGGAAGGTCACCTGGCCGGACCGCGCGTGCTGGAACACATGGTGGACACGGTATTGTATTTTGAAAGCGACGCCGGCAGCCGTTTTCGTGTCATTCGCGCGGTCAAGAACCGTTTTGGTGCGGTCAATGAACTGGGTGTGTTTGCCATGACCGATACCGGCCTGCGCGAGGTCAGCAACCCGTCGGCGATGTTTCTGGCCGAACGCCAGAGCGCGGTGGCGGGCAGTTGCGTGCTGGTCACGCGTGAAGGCACGCGACCGTTGCTGGTTGAGGTGCAGGCACTGGTTGATACCGCCAGTGCTGGTCATCCGCGGCGCGTGGCGGTGGGTATCGATGCGCAGCGCATCAACATGTTGCTGGCGGTGCTGCATCGCCATGCCGGTATTGCCGTGCACGATCAGGACGTGTACCTGAATGTTGCCGGGGGGTTGCGCATCAACGAAACCGCCAGCGACCTGGCTGTGCTGCTGGCGATATTGTCGAGTCTGCGCAACCAACCGCTTGCCGATGATCTGGCTGTGTTTGGGGAAGTCGGTTTGGCCGGTGAGTTGCGTCCGGTGCCCAATGGTGAGGAGCGCGTCAAGGCCGCCGTTGGGCAGGGTTTCAAACGTATCTTGCTGCCCCAGGCCAACCAGCGTGGTCTCAAGGCGCCGGCTGGCGCCACGCTGCTGGGCGCTACCAGCCTGCAGCAGGCGTTGGAGCGGCTTGACTAAAGCCAATCAAACGGCGCTAATGGTCTCAGCGCTTGTCCTTCAGCCATGGCCTTCATTTAACCTGGGTTAATGCGCACAGGTTTTCCATCACTACGATCATCCAATGACAACATAAAAAACAATGCACCAATGCCCGGGCGGCTGTCTAATGCAATTGGGTAGGTGTTTCGCCGTGCACACGTACTGAACACATACTCGGCATTGTTTCAGGTCCTTCCAGCATTGCATGCATAACAAAACAATCATTCCAATTGTCAGCAACAGGCAAGTCAGAGTATCGCAGTCATGACACCAAAAAAATTCTGGCAAACCATGGTCACCGGGATGTTCGTCATTCTGCCATTACTGGTAACGGTCTATCTGGTGGTCTGGTTTGGCCAGGCGGCAGAATCTGCCATCAGTGCATTGGTCAAGCTGTTCATTCCGGACCGCTGGTATGTTCCCGGTGCCGGCATCGTGATCGGTATCCTGATAGTGTTCTCGATCGGCCTGATGGCACAATCCTGGATCATGCGCAGAGCCATTGATTATGGCGAGCAGTTGCTCTACAACATTCCAGTGGTGAAAGGGATCTACAGCTCCTTGAAGGACCTCACGGAGTTTTTCATACGCCCCGGAAAAGAAGATTTCCATGAAGTGGTCATGGTTGATTTCGATATCGGTGGTCACAAGCTCAAACTGATGGGCTTCGTCACATCACGCAAGAATGTCATTTTGCCTACCGCCTGTGGTGGCGACGACATGATCATGGTGTATTTGCCGATGAGCTATCAAATAGGCGGCTATACCATCACCGTGCCAGCCGAAGCAGTCACCAGAATTGCGATGAGCATGGACGATGCCATGCGCTATGTACTGACTGCCGGTCTGGCACAGCCTGGAGGTCGTCAGCAAGGTGGCTCTACCATACTGGATCCCGCACCAGCGGATGTCACCAATGGCACCAGTAATCCCGGCGGCAAGCACAACAAATAAACCCACTCAGCGTATTAACCGACCATTACCACAATGCGCTTTAGGATTAACAATGGCCAATGGAGCTACTACTATGACCGATAAAGATTTACAAAAAGACCTGGACAGCGTGCGCGCTGATTTGAAACAGTTGCAGAGCGATGTTGGTGGATTGGTCAGCAGCCTGAAGGCGCTGGGTCTGGATAAGCTCTCTGATACTGGCGAGCGTGTGCAGCGGTCAGCCGATGAACAGCTGGAACACTTGCGTGCAACCTTGAGCAGGGCCAAAGCCGAGGGTGCAAACCAGCTCGACAGCATGCAGAAGGAAGTCAGCGAAAGACCATTGACCAGTGTGGCGGTAGCTTTTGCCATCGGCTACGTCATCAGTCGTCTACTGGACCGGAGCTAGTGTAAGTATCAGCGAGTCTGAAAGAGCTCATTCGCTGGGTTATGGTTCATGGCAAAAGCCTGCCATTCGCTGTCGATTGCGTCTTGCATCTGGCCCGTTTGCACCACGCTGAATGTGCTAAACAGGATGAAACACTATGAATTATTTTGCTGAGATCATCATCGCGGCACTGGAGCTGATGCAGGCCGAGCTGCGTCTGGCCAAGCGCCAGTTTCTGCACCTGGGCACGGCGCTGGGCATCGTGCTGGCTGCGGCGGTGATATTGGCCTGCGGGGCACTGTTGTTGCTGTACGCCGTGTATGTGTGGCTGTCGGCCGTGGCTTCCATGGTTACTGCGGCATTGCTGACTGGCTTGCTGGCATTGCTATTCGCGTTGTTGTTGTTCTGGCTTGCTCACTATCATGCCACACGCCACTAAAGACGACGTTGTCAATGCTCGGCTCAAGCTGCGCTAACTGGCAAGGCAGTCCAGTCAGCGCAACGAGCGCAGCAACAACGACATGCTCGCCAAGGCGTTTGCAGCCGGCTTGAGCGTGGGCAGCAAACAACACCATAGCAACGGCACAGTCGAGCTGGCCAAGCTGCTGCTGAACTGGTGGCTGCGCGGCTGAAGCTGACCTCGCGGGCTTGTTGTGTTATAGCCATCGTCTTAGCCTGGCGTGCCATAAACTGATACGGCATGAACTCATTCGGCGTGAATGCCTGTGCATGTATGCTTGCGCGGGCGCCTGAACATGTCGGCTGAAGTAGAATTGAAAACAACAATACGAATCCTCTCATGAACGTGCTTGCCCACGCTGCCTGCGAACCGGCTATTACGCCTGGGATCCTAGCTCGCAAGGACATCAGCTGCCAGCATCCATATCGCTGTACAAAGCTGCATGCCCGCTAAGAAATCTGTGATTGATTGCTGATGTGCAGGGTTGCCCGTTTGCCTGCGTTGTTGAGCTGATTAACACACTTGCCCCGTTGCAACCAGGCACAACTCCAGACCCATTCCCGGTTATCTGCTGCTGTCCGGTGGCAGGCCGCGGTGCCTGCAGCGGCTGACCTCAGCTGCCGGA
>JAJFKZ010000038.1 GCA_021772955.1 Gammaproteobacteria bacterium
CTCAATCTGCATGCTGCGCAACACCAGTCGCAAGCGTGCCTGGGCGCTGTCATTTGGCACGGACACAGCCACATTGGCCGTTTCCAGTGTCTCGATCAAAGCCTGCTGGAACAATTCCGGCAATGGCATGGCCCAGCGCAGTCCGGCAAATGCCTGGACCTGGAGATCCGGCTGCAAAACCCATAAACGCTGACTGTCCAGCAACCTGGAGCTGTTGCTGTTGATCGACAACGGCTGTGCCTGGGTCTCGGGCTCAGCCTGAATCTCGCTGCTGCTGAGCACAAACTGCTGTACAGGATCCGATTCATTGGTAAAGCTGACGCAGGCTGACAGGCTCAGCAACAACAAGCCGCTGCTGACAACGACAATGTTTCTGGAGATGGAATGGCCTTTCGTCATAGCTGGTTTCCGGGCAATGTGAGTGTGCCTACTGTGGTTGTTCATTGCGCAGGCTGAAATTCTTTGACATTTTCGCCATTGAACAAATACGCCGCCGGGTTTTGTTCCAGTTTCAGCAGCAAAGATTCCAGACGCTGAGCCAGACTACTGATGTCTTTCAAAGTGGGCCCGACCTGGGTCAGGCCTTCGCTGGCAAACT
Organism: Gammaproteobacteria bacterium; assembly: GCA_021772955.1. GTDB lineage: Bacteria > Pseudomonadota > Gammaproteobacteria > Xanthomonadales > Wenzhouxiangellaceae > JAHJQV01. The sequence continues at coordinate 599 of JAJFKZ010000038.1, forward strand.
GGTCCACGGCGCCACTGTTGCGCTGCAGCAAGGTTTGTAAATTCGTGACCAGGGCGCGAGCCTCGGCTGCGGTGGCCCGAAAATCAGCACCACTGGCGGCAATATCTTCACCCAGGGTATCGCCGTGCTCATCCCAGAACGTCAACAACTCGTCACTGAGTTTTTGCAGGCGTAGCATGCCCTGATGCATGCTGGTGCTGGCAGCATTGATGTTCTCGAGAGTGGTCGTGATAGTCTCTCGATTGTCCGCCAGGCCTCCGGTAAACTGCTCGATATTGAGTATCGATTGCTCGATACTGTGCATGGTTTTTGTGGTGATCAGCTCGCTCAGTTGTGACACCAGATCATTGATGTTGGCAAACACACTGCCGCCACTGCTGAGCAGGCTTTGCAGATCCGAAGTTTCGGCAACAATCAGCGGCACTTCGCGATTGCTGCTCTGCTTCAGCGTCGGACTATCAGGCGATCCGCCTTGCATGTCGATGTAAGCCTGACCGGTAAAACCCATGAAACCCAGGGTTGCCTTGGTATCTGCGCGTACCGGTGTGCCCTCGCTGACACGCACTCGGGTGATGACTCGTGATGGATCCTCGGGGTCCACTTTCAATTGCACGACTTCACCGACCTGAATGCCGTTGAACATGACCGGACCACGCTGGCCCAGGCCGGTAATGGCTTCTTCGAAGATGATATCGTAATAATCGAAATCCCGGTCAATGGCATATTTACCCAGCCACACCACAAAGATGAACAGGGCCAGCGACATCACAATGGTGAATGCGCCGATAAGTACGAAATTGGCTTTTGGTTCCATGCTGGTGGTTACTATATCTCAGTGCTGGCCCGAGCGCTCGTTGCGACGACCGCGCGGACCGGAAAAATACGCCCTGATCCAGGGATGGTCATAGTCAGCCACCTCATCCAGGGTGCCGATGGTGATCAATTTGCCCTCACCCAGTACCGCCACCCGATCACACACCGCGTGCAATGTGTCCAGATCGTGGGTGACCAGAAACACGGTCAGCCCCAATGCCTGTTGCAAAGTCTGCAACAGGTGGTCGATCGCTGCTGCAGAAATCGGATCCAGTCCAGCGGTCGGTTCGTCCAGGAACAGAATTTCCGGGTCCAGCGACAGTGATCGTGCCAGTCCGGCCCGCTTGCGCATGCCACCGGACAATTCCGATGGGTACTTGTTGGCCGCTTGCAGCGGTAGCTCCGCCAGCAGCATCTTCATGTCCGCCAGTTCATGCAGTAATTGCGCACTGACCTGATAATGCTCCTGGATCGGCATCTGGATATTCTCGGTCACGGTCAAGGAACTGAACAGCGCACCATCCTGAAACATCACCCCCAGACGCAAATCGCACAGGTTATCACTATCGTCCAATAATTCGCCCAGCGGTTCGCCAAACAGCTCGATGCGGCCGGAACGGATTTTCTGCAAGCCAACGATACTGCGCAGCAAGACGGATTTGCCGCTGCCAGAGCCGCCCACCACACCGAGAATTTCGCCCCGCCTGACGTCCAGATTCAAACCGTTGTGAACGACGTGTTCGCCAAAGGCATTGACCAGATCGCGCACCTGAATGACGTAGTCTGCGTCAGGGTTATCCGCAGTTTGCTGATCGGCCATGCTCTCAAATACCAACTTGCTCGAACAACACCGCAAACATGGCGTCACTGGTCAGCACCAGAAAAATTGCCTGCACCACTGACGAGGTGGTGTGCTGACCAACCGATTCGGCACTGCCGGAAACTTTGAAGCCTTCCAGACAGCCCACCACGCCAATCAAAAACGCGAACACCGGCGCCTTGGAAATACCTACCCAGAAATGCGTAATGTCGGTAAAATTGTAGATTCTGCTGACATAGGCGGCAGGAGAAATGTCCAGCACCGTGGAACACACCAGCATACCCCCCAGTAAGCCGGCCAGCATGCCGATAAAACTCAGCAATGGCAATGACACCAGCATTGCTACAATACGCGGCATGGCCAGAATGCAGACCGGGTCCATGCCCAGGGTTTTCAGTGCGTCGATTTCCTCATTGCTCTTCATCGAGCCGATTTGGGCGGTGAATGCGCTGCCGGAACGTCCGGCCAGCAATATGGCCGGTAACAAGGTGCCGAATTCACGCAGAAATGCGTAGCTGACCATATCCGGTGTGTAAATGGTGGCGCCAAAATCGCGCAGTACCGAAGCCCCCAGAAAAGCCACCGTGGAGCCCACCAGGAAACTCAACAACGCGACAATGGGCACTGCATCCAGACCAATGTGCTCTATATGAAAGGCCAACGAAGTCCAGCGTAACCGCCATGGCTGCAGCAGATTACGAATGGTGGTGGTGATAACCACGCCAATGAAATGCATTAACAACCGCAATTGCAGCCAGGCATCAACCATCCACATGCCAATGCGTTGCAGCAGATCCATCAGCCAGCGATGCTGCCTTGGTGTGGTGGCCTCGGCTTCACAGATGGCCTCGGCCATCGCCAGCAGAATGATCTTGTGGTGATCATCAACCTGCTGCAAATACGCCGGCAGATTTTCCGGCCTGGGTATGCCCACTAGCTGCAATAACAGCAAACCGCCAGTGGTATCCAGACGCCGCAAGCCTTGCATGTTCAGTTGCTGAATCGTTTCCGTGCCGCCAGACCGTACTCGACCGATCAGCTGTTCCAACTTTTCGACGTTGGCCAGCACCCAGTCGCCACCAACCTCTGCACACAACGGCTGTTGCTCAGCATGCATCTGCAAAGTCGGGTTAGACGCCATGGGTTTCCTGAATCAAGAACTGGACAATAGTATAGACTTGCCTGAGTATTTATGCAGATATGGCGATGCGCCAGCAGGCCCAGGCCAGTTGCGCCGTCGTGCCAGACACAGACGGCTCCTGGTTGCTGTTACGGCGACGCTGCAGACAGCGCTGCATCTCGTCATTGGCAACACGCCACAAGCGTGCCGGCAAACTGCTGCCTGGCACAGGCAATGCTGCTGTAGACCGACTGACCGAACATTGTTGGCGCACAGCAAGCAACTCCAGCAACAGGCTGCCGGACACGGTAAAGTCAGGTTGCGACCCGGTCTCAGCTTGCTGGAACGCAGTAATCGATCCGGTATCGATCTGCAGCTGATGACGTGCACGCAGAGTCATCGGCAGATGCCGATACAGCCAGTTGCGTGCAGGCAAAGTATTGATCTGCTGTAGCAACAGGCGTTCAGCATAATGGTTATCCGTCGTGTGCGAAGTGTGTGTCGGGTGGGCATCGGTCGCGTCAGCGGTTGGCAGGATCAACCGAGCGTCGAGCCAGTGCAGTGGCCAGCTCAAACGCCGACACCAATCTGCCAGCTCAAAGCCATCAGCAATGCCTTGCAGTTCAATGCAGGCTTGCAGATCTTCAGCCCAGGCAGTCAGCGGCAACGCTTCCAGTAACGCGCACTGATCAGTGTTCACCAGGCAACGCAGGGCCGGGTGTTGCAAGTATCCGGCATCGGTTACTGCCAGCGTTGGCGAGATGGCTGCCTGTTGTCGACTGGCTGCCAGGCCATGCAATGCTGACAGCCACCATTCCAGTTTGCGTAGTGCCGCCTCGGGCGACAGTGGCGCCAGCGGTATGTGCATGATGGCGGTCAATACTCCGTGCAGCAGCAGGTATTCGCTGCGCCAGCTCCTCGGCATGAAGATCTCGATCAGCTGCCATTGTGGATAATGCTGTCGCAGCTGTTCCTGACACCAGGCCCGCGCGGCCTGATCCAGCACCAGGTTCATTGCAGGACTACTGACGATGGCGTGGCCACCTTACCGGCGATAAACAATTGCTCGACGTCGACGCGATCAAAGCGGTAGACCCGACCGCAATGCTCACAATCCACCGTCACCATGTGCTGTTCACGTAACAGCGCATCAACATCATCACGCCCAAGTTGCAGCAGCACTGCAGCGACCCGCTCGCGCTCGCATGAACACTGATAGGTCGGTTGCTGGCTGGAATAAACGATGACCTCGTCTTCGGCAAACAACCTGGCCAACAGTTGTTGGGGTTGCAACTGTTGCATCTCAGCTGCTTGCAGTGTGTCCAGCATCAAGCCCAAGCGCCGCCAGTCATCATCGTGATCTGCACCCGGCAGGCGCTGTAACAGCATGCCGGTGACACGCTGCTGTTGCAAATACAAGACGAACCTGGTTTGCAGCTGCTCGGACTGGTCAAAATAGTGCTCCAGCAACGTCGCCATGTCGGCGTGGCGTAATGCCACCATACCTTGGGACAGAACCTGATTAGCATCATGCAATGCCAGCGCCATGACGCCGTCCGTCAGCTCATGCAAGCCGGTCGGCACTGCAGCACCCTCGACGCAATTGGCAGCAGCACGGACGTGCAATTGTTCATTGCAGTCTGCGCTCAGCAGACGCAAAGCAGAGCTCGAACGGAGCTGCAATCCCAGCTTGCCGTGATCCTTGATACCGGAGCGAATCAGGGTCACAGCCAACAATGCCTGGGCCAGCCAGACGGACACCGGCTCAGCATAGCTACGCTGCTCGCAAAGCTGTTGCCAGCACTCACTCAGGTCTGCCATGACACCACGCACCGGCAGCTCGGTGAAGCCGAAGCGAAGCAGGTAATCAGACATGAAATTGATCAATAATTAGTTTAATATAATTATGCATATCATTGATATTATTAAATATATAATCTGCATAATCTTTCGATAACAGATCGGCCTGCCCATAACCCCAAGCCACCGCTGCGGTTTTGCAGCCAGCTGCATTGCCAGCCTGTACATCGCGCTCATCATCGCCTATGAACAGGATCTGTGTCGCCGGCAGTCGCAATTGTGTCGCTGCCATCTGCACCGGTAACGGTGAGGGCTTGGCCGCCGCGGCAGTGTCTCCACAAACGATACTGGCGGCACGAGCATCCCAGCCCAGCGCGGTCAGAATCGGCATGGTCAACGCGGTATACTTGTTGGTCACGATGCCCCAGGGCATGCCCGCCGCTTCCACCATCGTCAGCAGCGTGCCGACACCGGGGTACTCTTCACTGTGGCGTGTTCCCAACGCGGCATAGTAGCTCAGAAAATCGGCCTTGGCCCGGTCAAGCTCAGCACCAGCCACTCCCGGCAGGCCCAGCTCCAGCATACCTTTGGCGCCACGTGAAACACCTTGCCGCACCAACTCGACTGCCACCGGCGGCAGGCCATGGCCCTGACGCACCCGGTTCAGCGCATGGGTCAGATCCGGCGCGCTATCCAGCAAGGTGCCGTCCAGATCGAACAGCAAACCACGAATGCAGGGGAGGTTCATTGCAATGGCTTAATGCTGCCAGGTTTGACTGCATGCAGGACGTAGTTGATCAATGGCCGACCGCCCACACTGGCGTGCCGGGTCAATGGATTGTAGTGCAAGGCGCTGATATCGCAAACCTGCAAGCCGGCTTGGCGGCACCATCCGGCCAGTTCAGATGGCTTGATGAAGCGCTCATAACGATGCGTACCACGCGGCAACAGACCCAGTACGTATTCGGCCGCAACGATGCCCAGCGCGAAGGCCAGTGGATGACGGTTCAATGTGCTGAAAAACAACTTGCCGCCAGGGCGAACAATGGCCGCACAGGCCGCAACCACCGCTTGCGGATCGGGCACATGCTCAAGCATTTCCATGCATGTTACCACCGCCATACTGGCCGGCGCGGTAGCCGCAAACTGTTCCACTGTGGCATGCCGGTAATCCACCTTGATGGCAGTCTCCAGCGCGTGCAATCTGGCCACATCCAGCAGGTCGTCAGCAATATCAATGGCGTCGACCTGCGCCCCCTGGCGGGCCATGCTTTCGGCCAGTATGCCACCACCACAGCCAACATCCAGCACCGCCTGCCCGGGCAGTACGGCATTGCTCATCACGTATTCCAGGCGTGCCGGATTCAGGTCATGCAGCGGTCGCATTGGTCCTTCGGTATCCCACCAGGTGCTGGCCAGGGCAGCAAATTGATCACGCTCATGCGCATCAACATTGTCAGTCGAACCATGCCCGGTCGAGGCAGTGTGTGTTTTATCGGCTATCACACCCGGCTGTTGGCTACGACTGCTACTCTGGTTCATGCTCTGGCTGCTCCGATTCGTTGTTGCCATTTAGACGATGCCTGATTGATCTGATCGATATCAAGCCGCAACGGTTGCCGATCGCGCAGCAATTGCTGACCTGCCACCCAGACATTGCGCACTTGCTGACGACTGGTGGCATAGACCAGGTGGGAAAAAATCTCATGCACCGGCTGGGTATCGGGATCGCTGAGATCAATACTGCAAAAATCTGCCTGTTTGCCGGGCTCGATGCTGCCGATACGATCGGCCATGTTCAATGCCTGCGCAGCGTTGATGGTGATCATCGCCAGTGCACTGGCCGCAGGCACTGCTTGCGGATCACCACTGACGCCTTTGGCCAGCAACGTTGCCGTGCGCAGCTCGCCAAGCAGGTCCAGATCATTGTTGCTGGCAGCACCATCGGTGCCTACCGCGACATTGACGCCGGCCTGCTGCAGTTTCCAGACCGGGCAAAACCCACTGGCCAGCTTGAGGTTGGACTCCGGACAATGCACCACGTGCACACCGGTTTCGGCCAGCAACTCGATATCGGCATCGTTGATGGCGGTCATGTGCACGGCGATCAGTTGCTCATTGAGCAGCCCCAGCTGCTGCAGGCGCTGCAGAGGTGGCATGCCGAATTCGCCAACGCTGTCTGCAATTTCGCCGGCGGTCTCCAACAGATGCAGATGGATGCGCAAATCATGCTGCGCGGCCAGATCGCGCATACGCACAAACGCGGCATCACTGACTGAGTACGGCGCATGCGGGGCAAAACTCATTTCGATCAGCGCATCATTTCGACACTGTTCATGCAGTTCCATGGCGCGGGAAAAATAGCCATCCATGTCGGCCGCCCAAGGTGTGGGAAAATTGATCACCGGCGCCCCCATCACCGCACGCATTCCGGCAGCGCGAGTCACCTCTGCTGCCACATCAGGAAAAAAATAGCTGTCGTTGAAGCAGGTTATGCCACCACGCAAATACTCCAGACAGGCCAGACGCACACCATCGGATACGTATTCATGCCCCATCCAGCGCTGCTCGGCTGGCCAGATATGTTCATGCAACCAGGTCATCAGCGGCAGATCATCAGCCAGACCACGCAACAAAGTCATGGCTGAATGGGTATGCATGTTGATCAGGCCCGGCAACAACACTTGATCAGGCAAGTTCAGGGTCGCAATCGCCGGATAACGCGTGGCCAATTCATGCGCCGGCAGGATCGCCTCAATACGCTCGCCGCGCACCACCACAGCATGATCACGCCGCAACTCGCCCACCGGCGCCATGGTGATCAGCCACGGCGCAAGCAATGCAAAGCTGTCAGCCGTAGTCATTCCTTGACCCGGCCGACATATTCGGCCTTGCGCGTATCCACGCGGATGATTTCCCCCTCGTTGACGAACAGCGGTACTCGCACCACTGCGCCGGTCTCCAATGTGGCCGGCTTGCCACCACCACCTGACGTATCACCGCGCACACCCGGGTCGGTCTGGGTAATCTGCAGTTCAACAAAGTTGGGCGGCTCAATTGACAATGGCGTGCCATTCCAGAGCATCATATTGCAGGTATCCTGTTCCTTCAGCCACTGCGCATTGTCACCGATCTGGTTGGCATCGGCGGCATATTGCTCGAAGCTTTCAGGGTGCATGAAGTGCCATTGTTCGCCATCGTTGTACAGGTATTGCACCGGCATTTCAAAAATATCAGCGGCTTCCACCGTATCACCTGACTTGAAGGTGCGTTCCAGTACTCGACCGGTTTTCAGATTGCGTATGCGCGCGCGATTGAATGCCTGGCCCTTGCCCGGCTTGACGAATTCATTGTCGACAATGTTATAGGGATCGCCATCAATGATGATTTTCAGACCGCTGCGAAATTCACTGGTGCTGTAACTGGCCATGCGTTGTTCTCGTAATGGATGGATGAAACGGGACGCTGTCTGACTCGCGAGTCTCTGCGCCGGCTGCTGGTGTCGCCGGTTGCTCCAGATGCTGGCTTCAGCTGCTGCCGGATGGCAGTCCGGTTAGAATGAGTACCGACACAAACGCACATTTTACTTGAATCCATGCCCACCGTCAGCCTGCAAACAGATACCAGCGAGCAACTCATACAAAACCGTTGGCAACAACAAATGCGAGATGGTCTCAGCGATCCGCGCAAGTTACTGCAGTTGCTGCAACTGCAAGATCAGGCCCACTTGCTCAGCGCCGCAGCAGCCCAGTCGTTTCGGCAGCGCGTGCCGCTGGCCTTTGTCGCACGCATGCGTCCGGGCGATATTCATGACCCACTATTGCGCCAGGTGTTGCCCCTGGTTGACGAAGAACTGCAGGTTGATGGTTTTTCTGACGATCCGGTGGCCGATCTCGAACACATTGCTGTGCCCGGGCTGATTCATAAATACCACGGCCGGGTGCTGCTGATTGTGACCGGCGCCTGCGCCGTTAACTGCCGCTATTGCTTTCGCCGCGCCTTTCCCTACAGTGAGCAGTCCATCAGCAGCAAGCATTTCCAGCAAAGCCTCGCGTACATAGAGCGCGACAACTCCATCAGCGAGGTCATACTGAGTGGCGGCGACCCGCTGACTCTGGCCACGCAAAAACTGCGCGCGCTGACCACCGCCTTGACCGCCATTGAGCATGTGCGCAGAATACGTATTCATACCAGAGTGCCGGTGGTGCTGCCGGACCGGGTCGATGCTGCATTATGCCGGTGGCTATCTGACTGCCCGTGTCCGGTGGCGATGGTGTTGCACTGCAATCATGCCAACGAACTCGACCAGCATTTGCAGGGTGCCTGCTCGCGCCTGCGTGACAGTGGCGTAAGCCTGCTCAATCAAGCCGTTTTATTACGCGGAATCAATGATTCTGCAGCTGCGCAAATCGAGCTGTCTGAGCGCCTGTTCGCAGCTGGTGTGCTGCCATACTACCTGCACCAACTGGATCCGGTCACTGGCGCCAGTCATTTCCAGGTCAGTGATGATCGAGCGCAGCGAATCTATCAGCAGATGCGCGATCAGCTGCCCGGCTATCTGCTACCGCGTCTGGTTCGGGATGTACCCGGAGAGTCAGCCAAAACCCGACTGTCGGGTTGCTGAGTGCGTAGCCACAGCAAATAAATCCTGAAATATTCACATTTTCATGGTATAAACAGTTTAACATTGGATACATAACTGCCTGATTTACAGAACACTAGTACACTTAACAAGCGGACAGGCGTGACAAGGAAACCAGCAGGTAACTCATCATGGACAGCAACTTCAACAGCCAGTCGATACTGGTGGTGGATGACACCCCGACCATTGTCCAGCACCTGAAACAGCAGCTAGCAGCTGATGACATCCGGGTGCATTTTGCGGACACCCCCGCGGCAGCCCATAAGCTACTGCAAACAGCCCGGGATTCCCGTGAGCAATTTGCTGTGCTGATCGTCGGTGCCGAAGTGACCGCGGAGGCTGGCGCACAAACATTGACCTCACTGCGCCAATTGCGCCCACAATGCCCGTGGATCAGTCTGATTGACTGCAGTATCCCGGCCGACGATCTGCAAGCTCTGCTCAGCGCCAGACTTCAGGATCAACCGTTTACAGTGATCGCCGCAGACAATGAAAAAATGCTGCTGGGTCAGATCAAAAACCGTCTCAGTCAAGCACGTAATCAAGCCAACATAACGGCGCTTGAAGCGCAATTACAAAGCATACAACAACGCTTTGAGCATCTGCTGGATACGTCTACTGAAGCAATCGCTTTTGTGGTTTCCGGCTGTCATTTGTATGCCAACCCGAGTTTTCTGGAAATGGTCGGCATCGACAATCTGGAAGAGTTGGAGCGTCACTCGCTACTGGAGTTGCTATGCTCGGAATCTGGCACTGCACCATTGAAGGAGCAACTGAAACAAGTTGAAAGCAATGGTACCGAAAGCCTGGAGTTGGAAGCTCTCCTGAATGTGGCCGGAGACAGTACACCGCTGCCGGTCATTGCCAGATTGCAGCGTGCCAGCTACGGCGGCGAGAACTGTATCCAGGTATCCATCACCGAAAAGCCGGTGACGGTCAGCGTATCCAGTGAGCAACAGTTACCGGGCTTCCTGCCCAAACAGGCTTTTTATGATTTGTCCACGCAGGCCATCGACAATCCCGGTGACAACGATCATGCGCACGCCATCTTGTGTGTGCGGCTGGACAAATTCAATGAAATACAGGAACAGATTGGCCTGGTCAACAGCGACAAATTGACCTCTGAGCGAGCGGCACTGCTGCATGGCTGCATCGACGAAGAACAGGATTTACTCACTCACTACAGCGAAAACCTGTATCTGGTGAAGGTCAGCCGTGGTCAACGCACCGCCGTAGAGCAGTTGTGTGCTCACATAGTCGAAGCATTTGCAACCAGTCTTGCGATACTTGGTGAGCAAAGTCTGCCGGTCACGTGCAGCGTCGGTTACACCATGGCTGGTCGCCAGAACAACGATATCAATACTTTGATCCTGGAAGCTGCCAGAGCCTCGCGTGAAGCCGAAAAGGCCGGCGGCAACAACAGTCTGCGCTACCGCCCAAGTCTGCGCAGTGTAGAAGACAATGACAACCGCACCCAGTGGCAAGAGCGTCTGCGCCATGCCCTGGACAACAATGAGTTGATGCTGGCATGCCATCGCATCAGCGACATTGGTGATGACAGCCGCGCCCTGGTCAGCATTGATCTGTGTCTGCATGACAACGACAGCGACACGGTGATCCACAGCAATGCCTGGAGCAAGGCTATTCAGGGTAGTGGTTTGCGTGCCGAGCTGGATCGGCAAATGATTCGTCTGTCCATGCAAAAGCCGGACTTGTTGCGAAAAACACTGTTTATTCCCATCTGTGCCAGCGAGCACGATGGCAAGGCCCTGGCCGATTGGCTGCAAGCCAGTCTAAAACACATCAATTATCAGGGCGATGGTCTGGTGTTCATGCTCGACAGTACCGACCTGGTCAACAACATGCAGCCAGCGGTCATGCTCCAGCGCGCCTTTTCAAACCTGTCTGTACACTGGGGCCTTGACCTGTTCGGGGCCACTGACAACGCCCAGCAGCTGTTGCAACATCTGCAAACCAGTTATGTCAGGCTCTGCGCCAGCGTTTTGCCAAAAGAGCACGGCAACGCATCGGAAGCTGATCAACTTTCGCAACTGGCCGCTGCCGGCAACAATGCCGATGCCGAGATCATCGCTTGTTCGGTCGACAATGCCGCGATCGTGCCGATGCTGTGGCAAAGCGGTATCAAACTGATTCAGGGCGAATTCATCCAGCAGTACCCCGAGGTGCTGGAAGCTTGAATCAATACGCTCATTGATGTCCGACCCATGCCGTCCTGTCTACACAGGGCGGTTCGCGCCCTCACCCACCGGTGAACTGCACCTGGGCTCCTTGGCCACTGCGCTGGCCAGCTACCTGCAAGCCAGATACCACCATGGTCGCTGGCTGATCCGCATCGACGATATCGACCCACAGCGCGAACGGCCCGGCAGTGCTGCCAGCATCGTTGCCACACTGGAGCAGTTCGGCTTGTTTCCAGATGCGCCGGTGATTTACCAAAGCCAGCGTGCCGCTTTATACCACTCCGCGATTACCCAATTACTCGATCAGGATCTGGCCTACCCGTGCGCCTGCAGCCGAGCTGACCTGGACCGCAACGGGCGCTATCCCGGCCATTGCCGTGCAGGAATGCCGCCAGGTGCACAGCAACGATCACTACGTGTTCGCTGCGAGCAGGCGCAGATCAGCTTCATGGATGCGCTTGCCGGTGCGCAACATATCCATTTGCAACAACACACTGGTGATTTCGTGATTCGCCGAGCTGATGCCTGTTTCGCCTATCAATTATGCTGCGCTGTGGACGATGCTGCACCGACCATCACCGAAGTGGTTCGCGGCATGGATTTGCTGGACTCAACGGCCCAGCAAATTCACATCAGACGTTTGTTACAACTGCACTCTCCTCGCTATGCGCATATTCCAGTGATCGTCGATGAGCACGGCAAAAAGCTGAGCAAGCGCGACCAGGCAGACCCCCTGCTGCACGGTGATCACATCACTGCGATGCGCCAGGCGCTGACACATTTGCAGCATCCACCACCTGCTGCTATCACCAGCATCGATGGCCTGCTGACCTGGGCCTTGTCACATTGGCAGCCTGCCAGGCTTTCATCAGCATGGGCTTAGGTCGTATACTTACAGCACTGACCCAGCATTGATCAAACCATGAACTCCAGTTTTCTAGAATTTGAACGACCCATTGCCGACCTTGAGGCCAAGATCCGGGAACTGCGTGGCGTCGACCATGCCGCTGATCTGGACATCGATGATGAAATCCGGCGTCTGGACGGCAAACTGCAATCACGTATCGATCAGATTTTTTCAGCCTTGACGCCGTGGCAGGTAGCACAGCTAAGCCGCCATCCGTTGCGCCCGCATTGTGCCGATTATATCCGTCTGATTTGTTCTGAATTTCATGAATTGCACGGTGATCGCAGCTATGCCGATGACCCGGCAATCATCGCCGGTCTGGCGCGCATCGGCTCGCGATCGGTGATGCTCATCGGCCAGCAGAAGGGCCGTGATACCAAGGAAAAAATTCATCGTAATTTCGGCATGCCCAGACCTGAAGGCTACCGCAAGGCCTTGCGTTTGATGCAAACCGCAGAACGTTTCAATCTGCCTGTTGTGACGCTGATTGACACGCCTGGTGCCTATCCCGGTATCGGTGCCGAGGAACGTGGTCAATCCGAGGCCATTGCCAAAAACCTCAAGGTCATGGCGCGGCTAAAGGTGCCGTTGATTGCTACAGTGATTGGCGAAGGCGGTTCCGGCGGCGCATTGGCGATCGGCGTTGGTGATCGCATCAATATGCTGCAGTATGCTATCTATTCGGTCATCTCACCCGAGGGCTGTGCCTCGATATTATGGAAAAGCGCAGATCGTGCGGAAGAAGCCGCCACTTCGCTGGGCATCACCGCGCAGCGCCTGCAGGAGCTTGGACTGATCGACCGCATCATTCCCGAGGCAGTCGGCGGCGCACATCGTGATGCTGAGTTAACAGCCGGGCGTCTGCGCGATACCCTATTGCAACAACTCGACGAAGTCCAACAGCTGAACGTAGAGCAAATGCTGGAGCGACGTTACCAACGTCTGATGGCCATGGGCAGCCTGCAGCAAGGCTGATACCAGGCGTTGATCTGCGCACATGTCGCAAACCAGCACTACCTTGCCAGTTGCAAACAGCATCACCGAGCACGGCCATGATCAGGATCTGACTCTGCAGTCACAGCTCACGCTGGCTTTGCAGACTCTGCTGCAGGCACACTTCGACACAGACGAAATCAACACCGTATCAGCCAGTCAATCGAAACTGATTCCATGCATCGTGGCCTTCAGTACCGGTGCCGACTCTACCGCCCTGTTGCATGCCGCTGCAGAAGTCTGCAGTCAGCAGCCATGGCCATCACGGCAGAAGGGCAGACAGTTGTCTTTGCAGGCACTGCATATCAATCATCAGTTACATCCCGACAGCGATCAATGGCAACATCAGGCGAGCGTGGTTTGCCAGCAATTGAAAATCCCCCTGCACAGCATGCGCGTCGCGGTGCACAACGATGGCCGTGGTCTGGAAGCGGCAGCGCGCAGCGCTCGATATCAGGCATTCCGACAACAGCTGCGTGATGGCGGTATTTTGCTGTTGGCGCATCACCTGAACGATCAGGTCGAAACCGTGCTGCTGCACCTGCTGCGTGGCAGTGGTGTCGATGGTCTGCGCGGCATGCCCGCCTGCCGTCAGCTGGGCCAGGCCTGGCTACTGCGGCCGTGGCTGCAGTTTCCGCGCACGCAGTTACACGCGTATTGTGAACGTCACCATTTGACCTTTACTGAAGACAGCAGCAATCAGGATACACGCCATGACCGCGGCTGGCTGCGTCGCACATTATTGCCGTTGCTAGAGCAACGCAAACCAGCGGCCAGCCGCAACATCGTGCACAGTGCCAGTCTGATCGAGCACACACGAAGCCTCGCCCACAAGCAGCTGGATACGTATTTGCGCACCATGCTGACCAGTCAATCCAGCATCGCAATCCAGGCCCTGCAGGCACATGAAGACCCGTTGCTGCAGCAGGATCTGGTCCGGCACTGGATCAAATCGCTGGGGCACACCCCACCGGGTCGACAACAACTTGCTGAGTTGCTTGACCAACTGGCAGGCGCTGCTGAAGATCGGCAACCAGCACTGCAACAACCCGGTTACTCGCTGCGTCGCTATCAGCAACAACTGTATCTTTGTGTTGCTGTACCGGCCTTCCCCGCTGCGCAACACTGGCAGCTACCGGCAAGTTGGAAGTGGCCGGGCTGCGGTGAACTGAATGTGCATGCAACAGGCGATCAGCAAGGCACTCCACCCCCGGATTTGCAGCAACAAAGTGCACAACGATGGCCGCTGTTGATCATTACACTGCGCCGTGGCGGTGAGAGCATCAAATTAGGCGACGGCCATCATCATCAGGTCAAAAAACTGCTGCAAACAGCTGCCATACCGCCCTGGCAACGCCAACAGCTGCCGTTGTTGTGGCACCGAAACAAACTCGTCGCTGTTGCTGATCGCTGGCTACACCCGGCACTGCAACGCTGGCTCGATCAACAACACCTGCAATTGCAATGGACTCACTATGAACAAGCAAAAAACCTTTGAAAACTCGCTACAGGAACTGGAACAACTGGTAGAAAAACTGGAACAGGGCCAGTTGCCATTGGATGAATCGCTAGAGCTTTATAAGCAAGGCATGCTCAGCGCCAAGCATTGCCAGCAACTACTGGATAACGCCAAGCTGACACTGGAAAAACTCGGCGAAGAATACGCGCTTACTGCACCGGATGCGGACAACAGCGGCGAACAGGCCTGAATCATTCACAAAACAGTCGCCTCAACTGCTCTATCGATAGCAATGTTCAATAATGCAGGCTGCAGACCCGACGCTGCGTCAGGCCCCATCGGCGGCGCGGATTATAGTGCGAAAAGTCAGGTTGATTCTGGGTGTGCCAATGCGTTTGCGTCTGGGCACAGCATGCTGCCAGTCGCGCTGGGTTCGACCCGCCATCAGCAACAGACTGCCGTGGGATAAAGTCCAGCTCAGCTTGTGTTGGTGATCACACTTGCGACGCAACACAAAGTCGCGACTTGCACCCAGGCTCAGCGATGCAATCACCGGATCAGCACCAAGATCTAGCCCGCCTATTTCATGAAGGGTTCGAGGAGCAGGGCGAAGCTGGCTAAGCAGATTGGACAATCGCCCGCAGAAGCATAGCCGTAGCTATGGTTCAAGGGCAATCGTTCGAGGTGCAACGCCAGATTTGGCCTGAACTCGAACAGGACAAACCGTAGCCACTCCACTACGCATAATTGCACTGCTATCTCCTTGTTTATCCGTGAAATAGGATCAGTAACTGTCCGCCTTCATGAAATAGGCGGGCAGCTCATCATCGCTGTGCCAACCCATGTAATCGTCGCCGTGACGATACAGGTTGCCCAACACACTGTTGCAATCGAACCCCAACCGCTGTTGCAGTTGCAGTCGCAGCCACGTCAGACACTCGGGCCAGGCGGTTTGTATGCAACGGCGACCGGAATAGCTGTAGTCAATACCTGGATCAGAAAACCAGATGCCAAGGCGCGGCTCAGGCAGATAACGTCCAAACAGCCGAATTTGATGCTGTTGCCAGCCAGCCATGTCCAACAGATCGCGCAACAGGCTGTTCGCCTGAGCGAGTGGGAGAAACGCTTCCCGGAAGGCGACGGCTGCACCCTGCAGGTGCAGCCAGTCGAGATGCTCATGCCCGATTGCAGCAGACTGGTTCTGGTCTCGGGCCATCATCTCCAGTGTCCTGTCCCTCCTCTTACAACACTTTCAGCAAGGTGAGAAGCGGTCTGCTGCCAGGCGCGCGAACGCAACAGTTGTGATGGTCGCTTATCATCTGGCCCACAGACAGTCTGGCCCACAGACAGTCTGGCCAGCACTCAGGCTGCAGGACAAATGAACAAGCTCAGAGAACTCAGCGGTTGTCGGCAAAGCGTGCGTAACCCGGAACCAGCTTGTCTTTGAGCTCTTGCGCCTGTTTGTTGCGCTCTTCTGGAAGGAGATCTCGCAACTCTGTTGCCAACTCAGCACTGAGCTTGTGACCAAACGTTGCTGCGACTTCCAGCCAGGCCAATCCTTCTACCAGATCGGTGTCAATGCCAATACCCTGCACGCGCATAACGGCAAGATTGTAGGCCGCATCAGCATAGCCCTGTCTGGCAGCGCGACGATACCAGAAGTAGGCCTTTTCATAATCCTGAACAATCTGTAATTGCTCATCTGAAGTGAAGTACTTGTTGCCGAGCGTGAACTGAAAACGCGGGTCACCCAGTTCAGCCTGGTGTCGCAACCAGGAGCCTTCGGTAAAGTAAGCCACATCCTGCATGGGAGCACGCGACAGCGAATTGGCGCACCATACGCCAAATGACGACAGCGCCAGCGAAACCAGTATTATTGTTTGTAGTTTTTTCATGTCAGTCACCAGTCAGTCATGGGTGCGACAGGATTGTTCGCAATATCAGTATTACTCCAGCAGGTCACGCTTGTCAAGCAAATAACGAATATCTTCGTATAAAATCATTCACAGCGTCGACGGTCGCACATGTCCGTATCCTGACGACAATGCCAAACTCACGCTTGCAACTAGCCCGCCTATTTCATGCAGGGTTCGAGGATCAGGGCGAAGCTGACTAAGCAGATCGGACGATCACTTTTGAACCATAGCTACGGCTATGCTTCATGGGTGATCGTAGCCATCACAGGAACAAAAAAACACCCGCCAGTGGCGGGTGTTTCAGTTCACTTTTCAAGTGCAGAAATTCAGATTATTGACAGCCCTGCACAGTGACGTTATCGATATACCAACCTTCATCACCGACAGCACTATCGGTACCAATCCGGAATCTGAACTGTACCGTCTGACCCGCCAATGCGTTGAGATCCGCCACCACGATATCAGTCTGTTCGCCGCTGGCCGGAACGATATCATCAGCGCACCAGGCGCTCAGGTCAGAAATCGGACTGGCAGCATTGTTGGTAATCAAACCGTTATACGGGTCGCGCAGCAATTGCGCTACCGGGATTTGTGTGAAGTTGTTTCCACCATCGGTTGAGACTTCCAGCAATCCACCATCCCAACAGGCGTCTGCATCCTGGCCATCGTTGGCTTCCATGTTCTGGAAGTTCCAGAACGCCAGCGAAATCGGCTGCTGGTCGGCAGCGGGCAGAACAATGCTCGGCGAGACCAGGTATTGATCACTGGAAGTGTCCAGATCCTGTGCAAACCAGGATGTGCCGCTGAAGGAGCGTACGCTGGTTTGTGCCCAAGTATTGGTGCCAACAGGTGCGGCAGGTCGGGTCCAGCCATTCACACCTGATTCGATATCATCAAAAAACACCACGTTCGAACTGGTTGCGGCCGGGCAGTCAGCAGCTGTACCGGAGACAAAGCTGCCGGTGGTGAAACTTGAAGTTGCGGATACCAGTCCGGAACCGCAATTGTTCAGGCCGGTGACACGCCAAAAGAACTCGGTATTGATTGGCAAGGCACTGTCTGGAGTAAATGCTGTCCCGGCAACCGTCTCAGTAATGATTATATTGTTGAATCCGGCATCAGTGGCCACTTCGATACGGTAGCTTAAAGCATCCGCAATCGCGGTCCAGGTAAACTGCGGCAACAAGTCCGCATCAACCTGTCCATCCACTGGTGCTGTCAAATTCGCTGCATCTGTGGTTGCTCCGGCAGATACAATCAGCTCATAGTCTAACGACCGGTTCAATGCGCCGGCCTGACCCTGTAGCGACACATTCACCGTGCCGCTGGCACTTCCAAGCAATCCATCAATGTCAAACTTGCCCAGCACCGGGAAACTGTTGACGCTGTTGCCACCAGTAAAACTGACATTCAGCCCGGCAGGAAGGTTACCGACCGACAATGTTACGGTGTTATTGAAACCGTTGCGTGCCAACACACCATAGTTCAGTGGTGCGCTGTCCTGATCAGCTGAACAGACATTGGCTACCGTGCTAACCTGATCTGTGAACACAAAGGAAGGCGAGCCACAATCGTCAAACTTGAAGCTGCATACGCGGTTGGCCCAACCGCCATTGGAGGTACTGGGCATGTACTCCACCGTCGCCCAGAACGTGCATTCATCTACCGGGTCAACGCTGACACTGGAATAATCACCCCAGCGACCGGTAGTACTTTGCTGGATGCCGCCACCATCGACACAGACTTCCTCGGTGCGCAATGTGTTGGCCAGATCTTCCGGCCGCCTGGTAGTGTATCGAACACCGGGAAACACGCTCTCTGAATCACTGGCAACGGTGTAGGCCATACCAATGTTACCATCGCGGTCAAGACTGATGCCCGGCATCCAGCGATCAACCGCATCCGGGGCATACTCACCCTGATTGATGACTCCAAAGGCTTCCGGGAAAAAAATCGGTTCATTGTCTTCAAATCCGTTACTCAGGATGTCATTGTCCGGAAAACCCAGTTCTGCCCAGCGCACGCCTGCCTGTCCAGCACCGACATCAACGGGGAAATTGACCACCATGGTATCGGCACGTCCGGAATCATCAGTGTAAGCACGATAAGACACACGCGACAAGATTCGGCCAAATGATGCCAATGTATCAAGTGCATTGGCAGCTGTGCCACCAGGTTGGATAATACTGCCAGGACCAGGCGTCCAGTTTTCGCCAGCGTTAATCACCCGTGGCGGTTTCAGAAAGGAACTGCCCGGATCAGTCCAGTCAACACACAACTCAATCACAAGAAAACCGGAAAGATCAGGTCGGCCATGCACAAACGGGTTGCAGGCACCAGCATCAGGCACAGTCAAACTTTCGAGATGTGACGGCAGCGCACCGAACGTGTTTGATCCAAGAAATGCGGTATCCGTGAATCTGACGAAATCTGCAGGCCCGCCAGCCAACATGGCATCGCGTTCCACCACAGAGAAAGAGTTCTGCAGAAATTGTTGCGGTGTGATAATGAAATCGTGTGTGGTCAGGTAATAACCACTGCGGGCACCGCTGGCGTCGGTCCAGACACCGATGTGGGGGTAGTCGTTGAACACGCCAGGAAACAAAAACTCATAGCGATTGTAGGGCCCCAGTGGATCACTGGTGGTGGAGATGGCGAAACATTGACGGCCATCAGGGTTGGCAGAACTGGTGAACTGGCTGAACAACCAGCGATCGGCAATCTTGTCATACAAAACGATCGGGTCGCCAGCATTGTCATTCTGACACGGCCCACCAAAACCTGACCAGAAGGTGTTGCCGGAGAATGGTCCGGCCAATCGGGTACCGGTCTTGTCCAGCACCAGCCAACCGGTATTCACATACTGGATGAACTCATTGGTGCCAACATCACCATTGGTGTCCGGCGGTAAAAAGGAGCCGCCGAACAGGTCGATGTTGTCGGCTGCCAAATAGCCATCAAAGCTTTGCGTTACCATCGGCGACGGCAGTCCGTTATCACCGCGCACCGGGCCGCGCTGGTCATCAGCGCCAGACTGCAGTTTGGTGTCAAGTGCGGTAGGCGGTAGCTTGAGGATGTTGGGGATCTCAAACACCTCGCCGGTGGGGTCCGGTGTCAGGTCGCCCAACTCGGCAATGATGTCGCGCATCGGTCGCGAAGTGTCATGACGCAGTGATTGACCGGTCTCGGGCTGCTGCGCAGTTGCAGAGAACGACAATAACAGACTAAAAAAGAAGGCCACTGAGCCTAATAAGCGCTGATTCATAATGGTGTCCGGCTGTTGCTTAAGAAATACTTAAAACCTTTGTAATACTATACGATAAACGCTCGTGGATGTGAATATTGATTGCTAGTGATAATAACGGGTGCAGTAGATCGGTCAGCGTTCAGGGCCAGGCGCGGCTCGCAGTAAATGGCCCGAGTCCTTTACAAGCGTCGCAATGCCTGCTGCAGACTGCGGCTGACCCACTCCGACAAGGCGCCGCTGAGCAACGCCTGCTCTGCAGCCTGCCGAGCCTGTTGCTCATCCGTTTTGGCCAGCAACAACAATGCCTGTTCGGCAACCAGATGATGGCTGCCATAAAACCAGCGAGCCAGAACTGCAGGCGC